>NZ_CP028414.1:1192329-1530606 GCF_000148585.2 Streptococcus mitis NCTC 12261 | reverse complement strand
AGATTAAAGAATTAAAACTGTTTCTCAGATGCTATTTTCAAATATGATTAATAATTCCTTGACTACCTAATGTAGTTGAGGTATTTTTGATATTATTCATATTTTTGCAAATCTATTGTTTAAAAAATAATTTTCTAAAATTCTGAAAATTCTGTTGACAGGACTTTAAAAAGGGTCTATAATGGATAGAAAAACAAAGGAGAATACTATGAAAACAAGGAAAGTATTGGCTCTTGCGGGAGTCACTTTATTAGCAGCTGGTGTCTTAGCGGCTTGTTCTGGTGGTTCTGCTACTAAAGGTGAGCAGACTTTTGCATTTACCTACGAGACAGACCCAGATAATCTCAACTATTTGACAACCAGCAAGGCAGCTACTTCAAACATTACTAGTAACGTCATTGATGGATTGTTTGAAAATGACCGTTATGGGAATCTTGTTCCCTCTATGGCAGAGGACTGGTCAGTTTCTAAAGATGGTTTGACCTACACTTATAAGATTCGTCAGGATGCCAAGTGGTACACATCTGAAGGGGAAGAATATGCTCCTGTCAAGGCTCAAGACTTTGTAACAGGTCTTAAATATGCAACAGATAAGAAATCACAAGCTCTTTACTTGGTACAGGATTCAATCAAGGGGCTGGATGCTTATGCTAAGGGAGAAAATAAAGATTTTTCTCAAGTTGGAATTAAAGCCCTTGACGATCAAACAGTCCAATACACTTTGAACAAACCTGAAAGTTTTTGGAATTCTAAAACAACAATGGGTGTCTTGGCACCAGTTAATGAAGAGTTTTTGAACTCAAAAGGGGATGATTTTGCTAAAGCGACAGATCCAAGCAGTATCTTGTATAATGGTCCTTATTTGTTAAAATCTCTTGTGGCTAAATCTTCCGTTGAATTTGCAAAAAACCCTAACTACTGGGATAAAGATAATGTTCATGTTGATAAGATAAAATTGTCATTCTGGGATGGTCAAGATACCAGCAAACCTGCGGAAAACTTTAAAGATGGTAGTCTTACAGCAGCCAGACTTTATCCTACAAATGCAAGTTTTGCAGAACTTGAAAAAACGATGAAGGACAATATTGTCTATACCCAACAAGACTCTACGACTTATCTAGTTGGTACAAATATTGACCGCCAGTCCTATAAATATACTTCTAAGACTAGTGACGAACAAAAGACTTCTACTAAAAAGGCTCTCTTAAACAAGGATTTCCGCCAAGCTATTGCTTTTGGTTTGGATCGTACTGCCTATGCTTCACAAGTGAACGGTGCCAGTGGTGCAAGCAAAATTTTGCGTAATCTCTTTGTGCCACCAACATTTGTTCAAGCTGATGGGAAAAACTTTGGCGATATGGTCAAAGAAAAATTGGTGACTTACGGGGATGAATGGAAGGATGTTAATCTGGCCGATGCCCAAGATGGATTATATAATCCTGAAAAAGCCAAGGCAGAATTTGCCAAAGCTAAGTCCGCTCTACAAGCTGAGGGAGTACAATTCCCAATTCACCTAGATATGCCAGTTGACCAGACAGCAACTACAAAAGTTCAACGTGTACAGTCTTTCAAACAATCGGTTGAAGAAACCTTGGGTACAGATAATGTCGTAATTGATATTCAACAACTACAAAAAGATGAAGTCTTGAATATTACCTACTTTGCTGAAACAGCAGCTGGGGAAGATTGGGATATTTCAGATAATGTTGGTTGGTCTCCAGACTTTGCGGATCCATCTACTTACCTCGATATTATCAAACCATCAGTTGGTGAAAACACTAAAACCTACTTTGGCTTTGATTCTGGTACAGATAATGCTGCAGCTAAGAAGGTTGGTCTGAACGACTATGAGAAATTGGTAACTGAAGCTGGAAATGAGACAATAGATGTAGCAAAACGTTATGATAAGTATGCTGCAGCCCAAGCTTGGTTGACAGATAGTGCCTTGATTATTCCAACAACATCACTCACTGGTCGCCCAATCTTGTCTAAGATGGTACCATTTACGATGCCGTTTGCCTTCTCTGGTAACAAGGGGACAAGCGATCCGCTCCTATACAAATACTTGGAACTTCAAGACAAGGCAGTCACAGCAGATGAATATCAAAAAGCTCAAGATAAATGGATGAAAGAAAAAGAAGAATTCAATAAAAAAGCGCAAGAAGAACTTGCAAAACATGTGAAATAAGATAAAAAGAAGTTAGTTGTTAGCTAACTTCTTTTGGTTTTGAGAAAATAGATTGATGCCTATCCTCATGTTTTAGATGTCAATGAGTCTATTGAATTGTAGAAAAAATCCTGAGTTTTGCTTCTCAGGATTTTCTTTCATCTCACTGTTGTGGTTGTTGAACTTGTGGATTTTGTGGTGCTGGTTGTACTGGCTGCGTTGGCTGAACAGCTTGACCAGCTTGTCCTTGATTAGGATCAGTTGCTGGAGCATTATTTGGTTGTTGACCAACCGTTGTACTTGCCTGTGTAGTTGAACTTTCAGCGGTTGTGCTTGGAGTTTCTACTGTTTGTGTTTGTTGTGTAGCTGGATTATTCCAGGCGTTCTTCGCGTTGTTTTGGAAGACGAATTCTCCATTTCGATACAAGCCATCTGGCATTGTCCAGTCTCCAGGATGGTCATCTTCAGAAAGGTAAGTTATCATTGAACGGTAGACCTTACCAGCCACAAGGAAACCATCTCCGATGATTGGAGTTAGACGATTTGAGTATCCTGTCCAAACAGCCATTGCATATTTACGAGTATACCCTACAAACATTTCATCTGGGGCTACGTAGCCAGTGTTCTTGATATACTTTTCAATTTCGTCGTCAGTATAGTTAGAAGTACCTGTCTTACCTGCTTGTGGAAGCCATGGTAGGTAGGCTCCACGTCCGGTACCGTATACTAGGACTGTTTTCATCATTTCAGTCATCATATAGGCAGTAGTTTCTTTCATAGCTCGTGTGCCGGCATCAGAAAATTCTTTCTCACTACCGTCGCTAAAGACGATTTTATTGATGTACATTGGCTTGTGGTAAATACCACCATTAGCAAAAGCAGCGTAGGCAGCAGCCATTTTTTCACTACTTGCACCGTATTTTTTGTTGGATTCAGTTGTATTACTTGAAATGGCGTTTGCATAATGCATGCTTGGATAATCAATACCAAGCCCATTAAGGAAGGCTTTAGCCTTATCTAGACCGACCTTATTCAAAGTTTCAACGGCTGTGACATTACGTGATTGTTGAAGAGCATATTGGACAGTAATGTTTCCAAAGTAGCCATGATCCCAGTTGTAGACTGGAGTATCAGTACCAGGATAGTTATAAGGAACATCATGAACAATATATGCAGTAGAGTCATAGACTCCATATTCTAAAGCGGGAGCATAGTCAGTGATTGGTTTCATAGTAGAACCCCAGTCACGGTTGGTTTCAACGGCTTGGTTAACACCGAAAGATACATTACTTGATTGGTGACGGGCACCTAGTTGAGCAATGACTTTACCATTTGTTACATCTACGATGGTTGAAGCTACTTGGAGTTCATCATCTGGATAGGCAACATATTCATCTGTGTTGTAAACATCCCAAAGTCGCTGTTGAACATCTTTGTCCACATTTGTGTAGACATCCATACCTGTAGTCAGAAGGTTGTAACCAGTTTCTTGTTCAACTTGGTCAATGACTTCTTTGAGGTAGTTATCCATATAGGCTGGGTAACTATTGGCTGATTTTAAGCTCTGAAGACCGTCAGTGATAGGCGTATTGATTGCTTTCTCATACTGTTCTGCACTGATGTAATTTTGTCCCTTCATTTCTGAAAGTACCAAGTTACGACGCTCGAGAGCAGCTTCTGGATGGGAATATGGATCATATTGGTTTGGTGCCTGAGGCATTCCAGCTAGGAGCGCTAACTGTGGCAAGCTTAAATCCTTCAAGTCTTTTTCATAGTAATTTTGGGCTGCGGTTTGCATTCCATAGTTACCGTTAGACATGTAGACTTTGTTGATGTAGTAGGTTAGGATTTCTTGCTTAGTTGCTTTTTGTTCTAGTTGAACGGCCAGCCAAGCTTCTTGGGCTTTACGTGACAAGGTTTGATCAGCAGTTGAAGTTGAGAAATAAGTTAATTTAATCAATTGCTGGGTCAAGGTTGATGCCCCTTGGAGTCCTCCTTTTCCTTGGAGGTTTCGCAATGCTGCACCCATGATACGAATGGTATCGACACCTCTATGATCAAAGAAACGGTGGTCTTCGATAGACACAATTGCCTTGACTAAGTCAGTAGGAATTTCATTTGCTTGAGCATTTACGCGACGTTCAGATCCAAGGTCAGCAATCAGTTCGTTCTTATTGTCATAAATCTTGCTAGAAGTTGTCGCGATTAGTTTACTTTCAGATAAGGCTGGAGCCTTGCTAACAAAGTAGAGGAAGACACCACCACCTAATAGAAATAAAGCGATAAATAAGGTAAGGAATGTAATTCCCATATACTTTAAAAATCGCAGAATAATTTGTTTATTCATCTTGTTTTACCACCTAGTAAATGTTCTTTGATAATATCGAGATAGGGTATTTGAGGGAAGGCTCCTTGCTTTACTAAATATCCGTATTCTTGAATATATCCAAGTGGCATTGATTTCTGCCCCTTATCTTGATGATAAAAGCGAATTAAATCAAGTGCCGGCAACAAATAAGTTTCTTGTTGAGAAGAAAAATGAAGCAGTACGAAGCAAATGCCCTGCTGTTCTAGAACTTGTTCCATATGTTGAATCTGGTGAAGATGGAAGTTCTTCATTGGGATAGCATTTTTTTGCCGCGTTTCTTTAGCTTCAAAGTCAATGTAATATCCTCTATACACCCCAGAATAATCTGTTGTGGAAGCTTGTCTAAAATAGGCTTCTACAATTTTGGCTCGACTACGTTGAGGATAGTCTACTCGAACAATTTGAACAGGCGTCGGCTTTTTATGGATAACTGCCATGCCATGCGTCAGATAGTAGTCGTTGGTAGCGTTGATCATCTTTTCAAAAGTCATTCCTCGATTTGCGAAATTTTTTGGTTGAGAAATGGATGTTTGGCTTTTTTTTGATGAAATTTTATGAGGATAGTTGACCATATTTCTCCTTATTGGTACAATAACATCACTCTATTATACCATAAAAATATAAAGAAAGGTGTAAAAATGACCACAGCTTTAATTATGGGCTATTCTAATTTTGACTTGGGTGTCTTTAATGAAAAAGATATCAGGTTAAAAATTATAAAGAAAGCCATTCGCCGTGATTTAGAAAGTTTAGCAGAAGAAGGGATTAAATGGCTGGTATTTACAGGGAACTTGGGATTCGAATCCTGGGTTCTGGATGTCGCAAATGAAATGAAAGAAGAATATGATTTCAGCCTAGCGACGATTTTTGATTTTGAAACGCACGGGGACAATTGGAATGCAGCGAATCAGCTTAAACTTAGCCAATTTAAGCAAGTAGATTTTGTTAAATATGCCTATCCCAAATATGAACATACAGGGCAACTGCGTGATTACCAACGATTTTTATTGGAAAATACTGATTTAGCTTATTTTTTCTATGACCCAGAAAATGAGACCAAATTAAAATTTATGGATAACTTGATGAAAAATCAGGAAGGTTATCGCATAAAAAGGCTAACGTTTGAAGACTTAAATGAGCTAGCAGAAAATTTTTCTGAAAAGTAAGCCTTTGACCTTGATTTTTGTTTGCCTTTTTTTATATAATAATACTATTAGAAACCGAGAATGGAGAGAGAGATGGCAAGTATTATTTTTTCAGCAAAAGATATTTTTGAGCAAGAGTTTGGACGTGAAGTCCGTGGATATAGTAAGGTTGAAGTTGATGAATTTTTGGACGATGTCATCAAGGACTACGAAACTTATGCTGCCTTAGTCAAGTCTCTCCGTCAAGAAATTGCAGAGTTGAAGGAAGAATTGTCTCGCAACCCTGAATCTGCACCGGTTCAAGCAGAACCACTTGAAATGACAGCAACAACTTCTATGACGAATTTTGACATTTTGAAACGTCTAAATCGTCTTGAGAAAGAAGTGTTTGGCAAACAAATTTTAGATAACTCTGATTTGTAAGAGATTATTTGAAAAGTGCAATTTTTGGATAATCGCGTGAGGAGAATTTCTTTTCATGAGGAAAGTCCATGCTAGCACAGGCTGTGATGCCTGTAGTGTTTGTGCTAGGCGAAACCATAAGCCTAGGGACGAGAGATCGTTACGGCAGTTGAAATGGCTAAGTCTTCGGATAGGTCAGAGTAGGCTTGAAAGTGCCACAGTGACGGAGTCTTTCTGGAAACGGAGAGAGTGGAACGCGGTAAACCCCTCAAGCTAGCAACCCAAATTTCGGTCGGGGCATGGAGTGCACGGAAACGAACGTAGTACTCTGACTGCTATCAGCTATAGGCTGTTAGTGGTAGACAGATGATTATCAAAGGAAGTGGTCCTAGTCACTTCTGGAACAAAACATGGCTTATAGAAAATTGCATATAGGTTGGGGCTGAGAAATTTTCTCAACCTCATTTTTTAAAGTGGACATATAGAAAGGTCTTATAAGACTGAAAATGAAAAAAGAATTTAATTTAATCGCGACTGCTGCAGCGGGTCTTGAGGCTGTCGTTGGTCGTGAAGTACGAGAGTTGGGCTACGATTGTCAGGTTGAAAATGGCCGTGTTCGTTTTCAAGGAGACGCGAGAGCCATCATCGAAACCAACCTCTGGCTTCGTGCAGCAGACCGTATTAAGATTATCGTTGGATCTTTCCCTGCTAAGACTTTTGAGGAGCTGTTTCAGGGAGTTTTTGCTCTAGATTGGGAAAATTATTTACCGCTTGGGGCTCGTTTTCCGATTTCAAAAGCCAAATGTGTTAAATCTAAACTTCACAATGAGCCAAGTGTTCAGGCTATTTCTAAGAAAGCTGTTGTTAAGAAGTTGCAGAAACACTATGCCCGTCCAGAAGGGGTTCCTCTGATGGAAACTGGTCCTGAGTTTAAGATTGAGGTCTCTATTCTGAAAGACATAGCAACTGTCATGATTGATACGACAGGGTCTAGCCTCTTTAAACGTGGTTATCGTACCGAAAAAGGGGGAGCTCCTATCAAGGAAAACATGGCGGCAGCCATTTTGCAACTCTCTAACTGGTATCCAGATAAGCCCTTGATTGATCCGACCTGTGGTTCAGGAACTTTCTGTATCGAGGCAGTTATGATTGCTAGGAAGATGGCTCCTGGTCTTCGTCGCTCCTTTGCCTTTGAGGAATGGGATTGGATTAGTGATCGCTTGATCCAAGAAGTTCGCACAGAAGCAGCTAAGAAAGTGGATCGTGAGTTGGAACTGGATATCATGGGATGTGACATCGATGCACGTATGGTGGAAATTGCTAAGGCCAATGCTCAATCAGCAGGTGTTGCAGGAGATGTTACATTTAAGCAGATGCGCGTGCAGGATTTGCGTTCTGATAAAATAAATGGAGTGATTATCTCTAACCCACCTTATGGTGAACGCTTGTCAGATGATGCAGGAGTTACCAAGCTTTATGCTGAAATGGGTCAAGTATTTGCACCGCTGAAAACGTGGAGCAAGTTTATCTTAACCAGTGATGAAGCCTTTGAGACCAAGTACGGTAGTCAGGCGGATAAGAAACGTAAGTTGTATAATGGAACTTTAAAAGTTGATTTGTATCAATATTTTGGTCAGCGTGTGAAACGACAAGAAGTAAAGTAGAAAGGAAAAACTCATGAGTAAGAAAAGACGGAATCGTCATAAAACAGAACATAAAGAAGCGCAATTTGATTTTGATGATGCTAAAGAGCTAACGGTTGGAGAAGCCATGCGAAAAAATGAAGAGGTGGAAGCAGGTGTGTTGCCTGGAGATTCTATCTTGGACAAGTATGTGAAACAACATAAAGATGAAATTGAGGCAGATAAGTTTGAAACACGTCAGTTTAGCAAGGATGATTTAGTTGAAAAAGAAGAGGTAGAGGAGACTCAGACTCTGGATAATTTGCTTCAAGAGCTTCGTGAGGAAACAGGAGTAACTTCTCCAGCTCCAGAAGATGAATTGAATCAGTTTGATGATTTAGAATTAACACGAGTTTCAGAAGCTCCTCTTGTCGAAGAATTTGAGAAGGAAGAGGTACCATTAGTTGGAACGGAAGAGGCTCTCACACGTTCTCGAGTCACAGATAGTGAAGATGGAAAAAGTAAGAAGAAATGGGTGCTTTACGGTATTCTAGCAGCCTTAGTGGTTCTTATCCTTGGAACTGGTTATTATGTTTATCGTCAAGTGGCTCGTTCAACCAAGGAAATCCAAACTTCTCAATCAACTACAAACACGCAGCCAGATGTGGAAGAATTCAATAATTTATATGATGCCTTCTATACAGATAGCAACAAAACGGCTTTAAAAAATAGCCAGTTTGATAAACTGAGTCAACTGAAAACCTTGCTTGATAAGTTAGAAGGTAGTCGTGAATATACGCTTGCAAAATCTAAGTATGATAGCCTAGCAACTCAAATCAAGGCCATTCAAGATGTCAATGCTCAATTTGAGAAGCCAGCTATTGTGGATGGTGTCTTGGATACTAACGCTAAAGCTAAATCGGATGCTAAATTTACAGATATTAAAACTGGAAATACGGAGCTTGATAAAGTTCTAGATAAGGCTATCAGTCTTGGTAAGAGCCAGCAAACAAGTGCTTCAAGCTCAAGTTCAAGTGAAACTAGCAGCTCAAGCTCTAGTCAAGCAAGCGAAAATACTGCTAGTGAGACAAGCCCAAGTAGTTCAAATACTGCCTCAACTGA
The DNA here is from genome assembly GCF_000148585.2 of Streptococcus mitis NCTC 12261. NCBI lineage: Bacteria > Bacillati > Bacillota > Bacilli > Lactobacillales > Streptococcaceae > Streptococcus > Streptococcus mitis. The sequence goes on along the minus strand of NZ_CP028414.1, from coordinate 1,521,780 downwards.
AACGAGAAGTACCCGCAGTGAAGTCAATATGGGTGTATCAAGTGCAGGAGTTGCTGTTCAAAGAAGTGCGAGTCGTGTTTCTTATAACCAGTCTGCTATTGATGATAGCAATAATTCTGCCTGGGATTTCGCGGATGGTGTCTTAGAACAAATTCTAGCGACTTCACGTTCACGTGGTTATATCACTGGTAACCAATATATCCTTGAGCGTGTTAATATCGTTAATGGCAATGGTTATTACAACCTCTACAAACCAGATGGAACCTATCTCTTTACCCTTAACTGTAAGACAGGATACTTTGTTGGAAATGGTTCTGGACATGCGGATGACTTGGACTACTAAGCAGTCGTTACAAAATTCTTTCTTTTCAAAAGTAAAAATGATAAAATAAAACAAATTAAACAAGAGGAGTGTCAAATGACAAAAGCTAACTTTGGTGTTGTTGGTATGGCCGTAATGGGTCGTAACCTTGCCCTTAATATTGAATCTCGTGGTTACACAGTTGCTATTTACAACCGTAGTAAAGAAAAAACTGAAGATGTAATTGCTTGCCATCCTGAAAAGAACTTTGTACCAAGCTATGACGTTGAAAGTTTTGTAAACTCAATCGAAAAACCTCGTCGTATCATGCTCATGGTTCAAGCTGGACCTGGTACAGATGCTACAATTCAAGCCCTTCTTCCACACCTTGACAAAGGTGATATCTTGATCGACGGAGGAAACACTTTCTACAAAGATACCATCCGTCGTAATGAAGAATTGGCAAACTCAGGTATCAACTTTATCGGTACTGGAGTTTCTGGTGGTGAAAAAGGTGCTCTTGAAGGTCCTTCTATCATGCCTGGTGGACAAAAAGAAGCATACGAATTGGTTGCGGATGTTCTTGAAGAAATCTCAGCTAAAGCACCAGAAGATGGCAAACCATGTGTGACTTACATCGGTCCTGATGGAGCTGGTCACTATGTGAAGATGGTCCACAACGGTATCGAGTATGGTGACATGCAATTGATCGCAGAAAGCTATGACTTGATGCAACACTTGCTAGGCCTTTCTGCAGAAGATATGGCTGAAATCTTTACTGAGTGGAACAAGGGTGAATTGGACAGCTACTTAATCGAAATCACAGCTGATATCTTGAGCCGTAAAGACGATGAAGGTCAAGCTGGACCAATCGTAGACTACATCCTTGATGCTGCAGGTAACAAGGGAACTGGTAAATGGACTAGCCAATCATCACTTGACCTTGGTGTGCCATTGTCACTCATCACTGAGTCAGTATTTGCACGTTACATTTCAACTTACAAAGAAGAACGTGTGCATGCAAGCAAGGTTCTTCCAAAACCAGCTGCCTTCAACTTTGAAGGAGACAAGGCTGAGTTGATTGAAAAGATCCGTCAAGCCCTTTACTTCTCAAAAATCATTTCATACGCACAAGGTTTTGCGCAATTGCGTGTAGCTTCTAAAGAAAACAACTGGAACTTGCCATTTGCAGATATCGCATCTATCTGGCGTGATGGCTGTATCATCCGTTCTCGTTTCTTGCAAAAGATTACAGATGCTTACAACCGTGATGCAGACCTTGCTAACCTTCTTTTAGATGAATACTTCTTGGATGTCACTGCTAAGTACCAACAAGCAGTGCGTGATATCGTAGCTCTTGCTGTTCAAGCTGGTGTACCAGTACCAACCTTCTCAGCAGCTATTACTTACTTTGATAGCTACCGTTCAGCTGACCTTCCAGCTAACTTGATCCAAGCGCAACGTGACTACTTTGGTGCCCACACTTACCAACGTAAAGACAAAGAAGGAACATTCCACTACTCTTGGTATGATGAAAAATAAGTAGGTCTGCCATGGGGAAACGGATTTTATTACTTGAGAAAGAACGAAATCTAGCTCATTTTTTAAGTTTGGAACTCCAAAAAGAGCAATACCGAGTTGATCAGGTTGAGGAGGGGCAAAAAGCCCTCTTCATGGCTCTTCAGACAGACTATGACTTGATTTTATTGAATGCTCGTCTGGGGGATATGACAGCCCAGGATTTTGCAGATAAGCTGAGTCGTACTAAGCCAGCCTCAGTCATCATGGTCTTGGACCATCGTGAAGAATTGCAAGATCAGATTGAGGCAATCCAACGCTTTGCCGTTTCTTACATCTATAAGCCGGTTATTATTGACAATTTGGTGGCCCGTATTTCAGCGATTTTCCGAGGTCGGGACTTTATCGACCAACACTGTAGTCAGATGAAGGTTCCAACGTCTTATCGCAATCTGCGTATGGATGTAGAACATCATACCGTTTATCGTGGCGAAGAGATGATTGCTCTGACCCGTCGTGAGTATGACCTCTTGGCTACTCTTATGGGAAGCAAGAAAGTTCTGACTCGTGAGCAGTTATTGGAAAGTGTCTGGAAGTATGAAAGTGCGACCGAAACAAATATCGTGGATGTCTATATCCGTTATCTACGTAGCAAGCTTGATGTAAAAGGTCAAAAAAGCTACATTAAAACCGTGCGTGGTGTCGGTTACACCATGCAAGAATAGAAAAGCAGTTGCAGTTATGTAACTGCTTTTTTTGAGGGGTGTTCTATATATTGACATGCGATTTTGTATTTGCTACAATCAGCTATGGAGGATAGGTCTAATGAAAATAATAAAAAAATTGATGCAAATCGCATTAGTATTCTTTTTCTTTGGTTTACTGGCAACAAAGGCAGTATTGGCGGATGATGCTGATTCAGAAGGTTGGCAATTTGTCCAAGAAAATGGTAGAACTTACTACAAGAAGGGTGACATCAAAGAAAAGGCTTGGCGAGTGATTGATGGCAAGTACTATTATTTTGATCATGTATCAGGAGAGATGGTTGTTGGCTGGCAATATATCCCGTTTCCGTCTAAAGGTAGTACAATTGGTCCTTACCCAAATGGTTTAAGATTAGAATTTATGCCAATGCCAAGATGGTATTACTTTAATCAAGATGGGGTCCTACAAGAATTTGTTGGCAAGCAAGTTTTAGAGGCAAAAACTGCTACAAATACCAACAAACATCATGGGGAACAATATGATAGTCCAGCAGAGAAACGAGTCTATTATTTTGAAGATCAACGTAGTTATCACACCTTAAAAACTGGTTGGATTTATGATGAGGGACACTGGTATTATTTACAAAAGGATAGTGGCTTTGATGCTCGTATCGACAGTTTGACGGTTGGGGAGCTAGTGCGTGGTTGGACCAATGATAACTCAACTTGGTACTATCTAGATCCAACAACTGCTACAATGCAAACTGGTTGGGAACAACTTGGCAATAAGTGGTACTACCTCCGCTCATCAGGAGCAATGGCAACTGGCTGGTATCAGGAAGGCTCAACTTGGTACTATTTAGATGCTGAAAATGGCGATATGAAAACAGGCTGGCAATACCTCGGTAACAAGTGGTACTATCTCCGTTCATCAGGAGCTATGGCAACTGGTTGGTTCCAGGTCAATGGCAAATGGCACTATGCTTATAGCTCAGGTGCTTTGGCAGTGAATACGACCGTAGATGGCTACTACGTCAACTACAATGGCGAATGGGTTCAATAATGAAAGAGGCGATTGTGAAGGAAACAATCGCTTTTTTTGTGAAAATATAATAGAATAGATAGGAGAGAATAAATACTTGTAGGAAAAAATAATACTCTTCGAAAATCAAATTCAAACCACGTCAGCGTCGCCTTACCGTAGCTATGGTTACTGACTTCGTCAGTTCTATCCACAACCTCAAAACAGTGTTTTGAGCAACCTGCGGGTAGCTTCATAGTTTGCTTTTTGATTTTCATTGAGTATGAGACGGCTTTTTCGTCTAGTAAAAGGAAAATATGACAAAAAAAGTTGGTGTCGGTCAGGCACATAGTAAGATAATTTTAATTGGGGAGCATGCAGTCGTTTACGGTTATCCGGCTATTTCCCTGCCTCTTTTGGAGGTGGAGGTGACTTGTAAGGTAGTTCCTGCAGCGAGTCCTTGGCGTCTCTATGAAGAGGATACCTTGTCCATGGCAGTTTATGCTTCTCTGGAGTATTTGAATATCAAAGAAGCCTGCATTCGTTGTGAGATTGACTCGGCTATCCCTGAGAAGCGGGGAATGGGTTCGTCAGCGGCTATCAGCATAGCGGCCATTCGTGCGGTTTTTGACTACTATCAGGCAGAACTGCCTCATGATGTATTAGAAATCTTGGTCAATCGGGCTGAGATGATTGCTCATATGAATCCTAGTGGTTTGGATGCTAAGACCTGTCTCAGTGACCAGCCTATTCGATTTATTAAGAATGTAGGATTTACAGAGCTTGAGATGGATTTATCTGCCTATTTGGTGATTGCTGATACGGGTGTTTATGGCCATACTCGTGAAGCTATTCAAGTGGTTCAAAACAAGGGCAAGGATGCCCTACCGTTTTTGCATGCCTTGGGAGAATTGACCCAGCAGGCAGAAGTTGCGATTTCACAAAAAGATGCTGAAGGACTGGGACAAATCCTTAGTCAAGCGCATTTACATCTAAAAGAAATTGGTGTTAGTAGCCCTGAGGCGGATTCTCTAGTTGAAACGGCTCTTAGCCATGGTGCTCTGGGTGCCAAGATGAGCGGTGGTGGGCTAGGAGGCTGTATCATAGCCTTGGCAACCAATTTGACTCAAGCTCAAGAACTAGCAGAAAGATTAGAAGAGAAAGGAGCTGTTCAGACATGGATAGAGAGCCTGTAACAGTACGTTCTTACGCAAATATTGCTATTATCAAATATTGGGGAAAGAAAAAAGAAAAAGAGATGGTGCCTGCTACTAGCAGCATCTCTCTGACTTTGGAAAACATGTACACAGAGACGGCCCTGTTGCCTCTACCGACGGATGCGACTGCTGATGTCTTTTACATCAATGGTCTGCTACAGAGTGAGGCGGAGCATGTCAAGATGAGCAAGATTATTGACCGTTACCGTCCAGCTGGTGAGGGCTTTGTTCGAATTGATACTCAAAATAATATGCCTACGGCAGCGGGCTTGTCATCAAGTTCTAGTGGTTTGTCTGCCTTGGTCAAGGCTTGTAATGCTTATTTCAAGCTTGGATTGACTCGGAGCCAGTTGGCACAGGAGGCTAAGTTTGCCTCAGGCTCTTCCTCTCGGAGTTTTTATGGACCACTAGGTGCTTGGGATAAGGATAGCGGAGAAATTTACCCTGTAGAGACAGACTTGAAACTAGCTATGATTATGTTGGTACTAGAGGACAAGAAAAAACCAATCTCTAGTCGTGATGGGATGAAACTTTGTGTGGAGACATCGACGACCTTTGATGACTGGGTGTGTCAGTCTGAGAAGGATTATCAGGATATGCTGCTTTATCTCAAAGAGAATGACTTTGCCAAGGTTGGGGAATTAACGGAGAAAAATGCCCTGGCTATGCACGCTACGACCAAAACAGCATCACCAGCCTTTTCTTATCTGACCGATGCAAGCTATGAAGCCATGGACTTTGTCCGTCAGCTTCGCGAGCAAGGAGAATCCTGCTACTTTACCATGGATGCAGGTCCCAATGTCAAGGTCCTATGTCAAGAGAAAGACTTGGAGCATTTATCAGAAATCTTCGGTCAGCGTTACCGCTTGATTGTGTCAAAAACAAAGGATTTGAGCCAAGATGATTGCTGTTAAAACTTGCGGAAAACTCTATTGGGCAGGTGAATATGCTATTCTAGAACCAGGGCAGTTGGCCTTGATAAAGGCTATTCCCATCTATATGAGGGGAGAGATTGCTTTTTCTACTCACTACCGTATCTACTCAGATATGTTTGATTTCGCAGTAGATTTGACACCAAATCCTGACTATAGCTTGATTCAAGAAACGATTGCTTTAGTGGAAGATTTCCTCGTTTATTGTGGGCAGACTTTGCAACCTTTTTCTTTGGAAATCCGAGGAAAAATGGAAAGAGAAGGGAAAAAGTTTGGTCTAGGTTCTAGCGGTAGCGTTGTTGTTTTGGTCATCAAGGCTCTGTTGGCTCTGTATAATCTTTCGGTTGATCAGGATCTCTTGTTCAAGCTGGCCAGTGCTGTCTTGCTCAAGCGCGGAGACAATGGTTCTATGGGGGACATTGCCTGTATTGTGGCAGAGGATTTGGTTCTCTACCAGTCATTTGATCGCCAGCAGGTAGCAACTTGGTTGGAAGAAGAAAAGTTGGCGACAGTTTTGGAACGTGATTGGGGATTTTCAATTTCACAAGTGCAACCAGCCCTAGAATGTGATTTCTTAGTGGGATGGACCAAGGAAGTGGCTGTATCTAGTGATATGGTTCAACAAATCAAGCAAAATATCAATCAGAATTTTTTAAGTTCCTCAAAAGAAACGGTGGTTTCTTTGGTAGAAGCCTTGGAGCAGGGGAAAGTTGAAAAAATTATCGAGCAAGTAGAAGTGGCCAGTCAACTTTTAGAAGGCTTGAGCGTAGATATTTACACGCCTTCGCTTAGACAGTTGAAAGAAGCCAGTCAAGATTTGCAGGCTGTTGCCAAGAGTAGTGGCGCTGGTGGTGGTGATTGTGGTATTGCCTTGAGTTTTGATGAGCAATCAACTGAAACCCTAAAAAATCGTTGGGCCGATCTGGGGATTGAGCTCTTATACCAAGAAAGGATAGGACATGACGACAAATCGTAAGGATGAGCACATCCGCTATGCCCTTGAGCAGAAAAGTTCCTATAATAGCTTTGATGAGGTGGAGTTGATTCATTCTTCCTTGCCTCTTTACGATCTAGATGAAATCGATCTGTCGACAGAATTTGCTGGTCGAAAGTGGGACTTTCCTTTTTATATCAATGCTATGACGGGTGGAAGCGATAAGGGAAGAGAAATCAATCAAAAACTAGCTCAGGTGGCGGAAGCCTGTGAAATTTTGTTTGTGACGGGCTCTTATAGCGCAGCCCTCAAAGATCCAGCAGATGACTCTTTTTCTGTCAAGTATGATCATCCAAATCTCCTTCTTGGAACCAATATTGGATTGGATAAGCCGGTTGAACTTGGTTTGCAGACTGTGACGGAGATGAATCCCTTACTTTTACAAGTGCACGTCAATGTCATGCAGGAATTACTCATGCCCGAGGGAGAAAGGAAGTTTAGAAGCTGGCAATCGCATCTAGCAGACTACAGCAAACAAATCCCTGTTCCTATTGTCCTCAAGGAAGTGGGCTTTGGAATGGATGCCAAGACCATCGAGAGAGCCTATGAATTGGGCGTTCGAACCTTTGACCTGTCAGGTCGTGGTGGTACCAGTTTTGCCTATATTGAAAATCGCCGCAGTGGGCAACGTGATTACCTCAATCAATGGGGGCAATCTACCATGCAGGCCCTTATCAATGCCCAAGACTGGAAAGACAAGGCTGAACTCTTAGTTAGTGGAGGTGTTCGCAATCCGCTGGATATGATTAAGTGTTTGGTCTTTGGTGCTAAGGCTGTAGGACTCTCTCGAACAGTTCTAGAATTGGTTGAAACCTACACAGTTGAAGAAGTGATTGGCATTGTCCAAGGCTGGAAAGACGATCTGCGTTTGATCATGTGTGCCCTTAATTGTGCCACCATAGCAGATTTGCAAAAAGTAGACTATCTTCTTTATGGAAAATTAAAAGAAGCAAAGAATCAGATGAAAAAGGCGTAACCACCGCCTTTTTTTCCATCCTCAGACTGAGGTGACTTTTTTGAAGTGTGATAAAATAGAAGGGAGAGGATGAACCTATGAGAAAATTTAAAATCTTTTTATTTATCGAAGCCTGTCTTTTGACAGGAGCTCTGATTTTGATGGTTTCAGAGCATTTTTCGCGTTTTCTGCTGATTTTATTCCTCTTTTTGCTTTTGATTCGCTATTACACTGGTAAAGAGGGCAATAATCTTCTTTTAGTGGTGGCAACCATTCTCTTCTTTTTCATCGTCATGCTCAATCCTTTTGTGATTTTAGCTATTTTTGTTGCGGTTATATACAGCCTCTTTCTTCTTTATCCGATGATGAACCAGGAAAAAGAGCAGACCAATTTGGTGTTTGAAGAGGTGGTAACGGTTAAGAAGGAGAAAAATCGTTGGTTTGGCAATCTCCATCATTTTTCAAGCTACCAGACTTGCCAGTTTGATGATATCAATCTCTTTCGTCTCATGGGCAAGGACACCATTCATCTGGAGAGGGTCATTCTAACCAATCATGACAATGTCATTATCCTTAGAAAGATGGTAGGCACGACCAAAATCATCGTACCTGTAGATGTGGAAGTCAGTCTCAGCGTTAACTGTCTCTATGGGGATTTGACTTTTTTCAACCAGCCCAAGCGAGCCCTCCGTAATGAACACTATCATCAAGAAACAAGAGACTATCTCAAGAGTAACAAGAGTGTCAAGATTTTCTTGACCACTATGATTGGCGATGTTGAGGTGGTTAGAGGATGAAAAAACAAGCTTATGTAATGATTGCTCTCACCTCCATCTTGTTTGTCTTGTTTTTCTCCCACAGCTTGCTGGAAATCCTTGACTTTGACTGGTCTATTTTCTTGCATGATGTCGAAAAAACAGAAAAATTTGTCTTTTTGTTGTTGGTATTCAGCATGTCCATGACCTTTCTCTTAGCCCTGTTTTGGCGAGGTGTTGAAGAGCTTTCTCTAAGAAAAATGCAGGCTAATCTCAAGCGTTTGTTGGCAGGGCAAGAAGTAGTTCAGGTTGCAGATCCAGATTTGGATGCCAGTTTCAAGTCCTTGTCTGGCAAACTTAACCTTTTGACAGAAGCACTTCAAAAGGCTGAAAATCACAGCCTTGCTCAGGAAGAGGAAATCATTGAGAAGGAAAGAAAGCGGATTGCTCGGGATTTGCACGATACAGTCAGTCAGGAGTTGTTTGCGGCCCACATGATTTTATCGGGTATCAGTCAGCAGGCTTTGAAATTGGATAGAGAAAAGATGCAGATCCAGTTGCAGAGTGTCACAGCTATTTTAGAAACAGCCCAGAAGGACTTGAGAGTCTTGCTCCTGCACTTGCGACCAGTTGAACTGGAGCAGAAGAGCTTGATAGAAGGGATTCAAATTCTCCTAAAAGAGCTTGAAGACAAGAGTGATCTTAAAGTTGCTTTCAAGCAAAATGTGACGAAATTGCCTAAGAAAATCGAGGAGCATATCTTCCGCATCTTGCAAGAATTGATCAGCAATACCCTCCGCCATGCCCAGGCATCTTGTCTGGATGTCTATCTCTATCAGACAGATTTTGAATTGCAACTGAAGGTGGTGGATAATGGGATTGGTTTCCAGTTAGGGAGTTTAGATGACTTGAGTTATGGACTACGCAATATCAAGGAGCGGGTTGAAGATATGGCAGGGACGGTTCAGTTATTAACAGCTCCCAAGCAAGGGCTGGCAGTTGATATCCGTATTCCCCTGCTCGATAAGGAATGATAAAGGAGTAAAGATGAAAATTTTACTAGTAGATGACCATGAAATGGTCCGATTGGGCTTGAAAAGCTACTTTGACCTCCAAGACGATGTAGAAGTTGTGGGTGAGGCTACCAACGGATCTCAAGGCATTGACTTAGCCTTGGAATTGCGTCCAGATGTCATTGTCATGGATATCGTTATGCCTGAGATGAATGGGATTGACGCGACCTTGGCTATCCTCAAAGAATGGCCTGAAGCCAAGATTTTGATTGTGAGCTCTTACTTAGACAATGAAAAAATCATGCCTGTCTTAAATGCTGGTGCTAGGGGATATATGCTCAAGACTTCTAGTGCAGACGAACTACTCCATGCTGTTCGTAAGGTGGCTGCTGGCGAGTTGGCCATTGAGCAAGAGGTCAGCAAAAAAGTCGAATACCACCGCAATCACATAGAACTACATGAGGACCTGACTGCGCGTGAGCGAGATGTTCTCCAACTTATCGCCAAGGGCTACGAAAATCAGCGTATAGCAGACGAACTTTTTATCTCTCTCAAGACGGTCAAGACCCATGTGTCTAATATCCTAGCCAAACTTGAAGTCAGCGATCGTACCCAGGCTGCAGTCTATGCCTTTCAGCACCACTTGGTGAGGCATGAGGAGTTTTAGATGAGTCTAGCAGATTTGCTTGTGGAGCTAGAAGCCGCAAAAGATTCTCAAAAAGCAGGGGCCATGGAAGCCTATATGCGCCATCAATTTTCCTTTCTAGGCATTGCGGCGCCTGAAAGAAATAAACTCTATAAAAAATACTTTCCAAAAGCGAAAAAAACAAGGGCCATCGATTGGGATTTTTTAGATACTTGCTGGGAAAAAGAGTATAGAGAATACCAGTATGTAGCTGCTAATTATTTGAAAGCAATGCAGTCTTATCTAAAGGACAGCGATTTGCCTAAGCTAGAGCAGTTGGTTGTTACCAAGTCTTGGTGGGATACGGTGGATATCCTAGATCGAGTAGTAGGGAGTTTGGTGTATGACAAGCAGGAACTGGAAAAAATAATTCTCCAATGGAGCCTGTCAGACAATATCTGGTTGAGACGCGTCGCTATTGACCACCAGTTGTTAAGAAAAGAGAAGACCAATGTTCAATTACTGGAAAAGATTCTGCTTCATAATTTGAATCAAACAGAATTCTTTATCAATAAAGCCATTGGCTGGGCTCTGAGAGACTACTCCAAAACGAATCCAGCTTGGGTAGCATGCTTCATTGAGAAAAACAAGGAAAGAATGGCTGACCTTAGTATCAAAGAAGCAAGCAAGTACCTCTCCCATCATTGAAAAGCGCATTCATTACTTGAAAAAAGTCGTCCATTTATGTTATAATAGACTGTATTTAAAAAATTTTAAGGAGAAATGACAGAATGTCTGTATCATTTGAAAACAAAGAAACAAACCGTGGTGTCTTGACTTTCACCATCTCTCAAGACCAAATCAAACCAGAATTGGATCGTGTCTTCAACTCAGTGAAGAAATCTCTTAATGTTCCAGGTTTCCGTAAAGGTCACCTTCCACGTCCTATCTTCGACAAAAAATTTGGTGAAGAGTCACTTTACCAAGACGTTATGAACGCTCTTTTGCCAAACGCTTATGAAGCAGCTGTAAAAGAAGCTGGTCTTGAAGTCGTTGCACAACCAAAAATTGACGTAACTTCAATGGAAAAAGGTCAAGACTGGGTTATCACTGCTGAAGTCGTTACAAAACCTGAAGTAAAATTGGGTGACTACAAAAACCTTGAAGTATCAGTAGATGTAGAAAAAGAAGTAACTGACGCTGACGTTGAAGAGCGTATCGAACGCGAACGCAACAACTTGGCTGAATTGGTTATCAAGGAAGCTGCTGCTGAAAATGGCGACACTGTTGTCATCGACTTCGTTGGTTCTATCGATGGTGTTGAATTTGATGGCGGAAAAGGTGAAAACTTCTCACTTGGACTTGGTTCAGGTCAATTCATCCCTGGTTTCGAAGACCAATTGGTAGGTCACTCAGCTGGCGAAACTGTTGATGTTATCGTAACATTCCCAGAAGACTATCAAGCAGAAGATCTTGCAGGTAAAGAAGCTAAATTCGTAACAACTATCCACGAAGTAAAAGCTAAAGAAGTTCCAGCTCTTGACGATGAACTTGCAAAAGACATCGACGAAGAAGTTGAAACACTTGCTGAATTGAAAGAAAAATACCGTAAGGAATTGGCTGCTGCTAAAGAAGAAGCTTACAAAGATGCAGTTGAAGGTGCAGCAATTGATAAAGCTGTAGAAAACGCTGAAATCGTAGAACTTCCAGAAGAAATGATCCACGAAGAAGTTCACCGCTCAGTAAACGAATTCCTTGGAAACTTGCAACGTCAAGGTATCAACCCTGACATGTACTTCCAAATCACTGGAACTACTCAAGAAGACCTTCACAAACAATACGAGGGAGAAGCTGAGTCACGTACTAAGACTAACCTTGTTATCGAAGCAGTTGCCAAAGCTGAAGGATTTGATGCTTCAGAAGAAGAAATCCAAAAAGAAGTTGAGCAATTGGCAGCAGACTACAACATGGAAGTTGCTCAAGTACAAAGCTTGCTTTCAGCTGATATGTTGAAACACGACATCACAATTAAAAAAGCTGTTGAATTGATTACAAGCACAGCAACAGTTAAATAATCTTATACTCTTCGAAAATCTCTTCAAACCACGTCAGCGTCGCCTTACCGTACTCAAGTACAGCTTGTGGCTAGCTTCCTAGTTTGCTCTTTGATTTTCATTGAGTATTAATAAACAAAAATCCCACCTGAATTGGTGGGTTTTCTTATGCACTATTTTCCAAAAATCTCTTTGAGGTCTGCGTCTGTAATCCCAATCATGGCTGGTATACTGTCCCAGTTTTCTTCTGTCAGGATGTAGGATTGTTCAGAGGTACTTGATGTGGCAGTTTCAGAGACAGCTGGTTGCTTTTCTTCAACATTTTCCAATAAATCACTGAAGCGTTCAATCAGATAGGTTTTTCGGGCAGTTCCGATATGTTGGGTAGCATAATCAAAGGCCTGTAATTCGCCTAGTAAGATAAGCTTGCTTTTGGCGCGTGTAATGGCTGTGTAGATGAGATTGCGCTCCAGCATACGCCTGCTAGCACTGGTGATAGGTAGGATAACAACAGGGAACTCACTTCCCTGCGATTTATGGATACTCATGGCATATGCCAAGCGAATCTTGTACCATTCGTTACGTGGGTAAGAGACTTCGTTGCCGTCAAAATCAATGACAATCTCATCTTGTTTCGACTCAGTATATTTGCCGGGAATCAGGTCTGTGATAGCTCCCAAATCCCCATTAAAGACATTGATTTCAGCATCGTTGACCAAATGAATGACCTTGTCGCCCTTACGATAGTGGCACTGGGGAGCTTCAAAACTGAGCTGATTTTTTTGTGGTGGATTGAGCAGGTCTTGCATGAGCTGATTGATAGCATCAATTCCTGCCGTCCCTCGGTACATGGGAGCCAGAACTTGGATATCACGGGCAGGAATACCACTTCTGAGGGCAGCACCTAAGATTTTTTCAATCGTAGCTGGAATATGGCCACTAGCAATTTCAAAGTAGGAACGGTCTGCTTTTTTCTGGGTGAAATCAGCTGGCAAGATGCCCTGTCGAATTTGACTAGCTAGGGTGACGATGGTTGATTCTTCGCTTTGCCTGTAAATTTTTTCCAAGCGAGTCTGAGGAATCAAGGGAATATGAAGCAGATCAGCTAGAACTTGTCCAGGACTGACAGAAGGCAACTGGTCGCTGTCGCCCACGATGAGGATTTTACTGTTAGAAGAGATGTTGGAGAAGAGTTGATTGGCCAGCCAAGTATCCACCATGGAAAATTCATCCACGATGATAAAGTCAGCATCCAGATAATCTTCCAGATGACTGGTATCATCGTCACCTGTCATTCCTAAATGTCGGTGTATGGTCGCGCTAGGCAAACCTGTCAATTCATTCATGCGGCGAGCTGCTCGTCCAGTTGGAGCAGCAAGAAGAATCGGCAGGTTGCTTTTTTTCCTGAGGTCAAGTCCTTCTAAAAGGGCATAAACAGCGATGATTCCATTGATAACAGTCGTCTTACCCGTACCGGGCCCACCTGTCAGGATAAAGACCTTGTTCTGGATAGCGTCGCAGATAGCCTGTTTTTGAATGATATCATACTTAATCCCCAGATCTTCTTCGACAGTAGTGATATGTTTTTGAATGGTTTTTAAATCCTGGCTCTTCTGTTTTCCTTTTTCAAGGATACGGACCAAGTGACTGCGGATGCCTTCCTCAGCGAAAAAGAGGCTGTTGTCAAAAATTTTGGTATCAATCTGCTGAATCTTGTCTTCTTCAATCAGGTAGGAGAGCTCTTGGGCCACTTGGCTGGGATCCAGTTCCACGGGACGAGAAGACTCAAGGAGAGTAAGGGTTTGTTCCAGCAAATCCCGTGCTTCAACATAGGTGTCCCCTGTTTCCATACAGGTCTGAAAAAGACTGTGAACTAGACCGGCACGAAAGCGTTCAGGAGCCTGACTTTCGATGCCTAGTTCTTCTGCTAATTGGTCAGCAATAGTAAAGCCCAAACCCTTGATATCTTCAACTAGTTGGTAGGGATAATTTTCAACCACGTCAAGGGTTTTTTCCTTGTAAAAGTCTTGAATCTGAAAGGCTAATTTATTGGGAATGCCGTAGTTGGCTAGTTTGGCCAAGACCATCTCGGTTCCGTAGTTGAGACGAAGAGTTGAGACGAAGGCCTCGCGATTTTTGGCAGAGAGTCCTGCAATGCCTTCTAACTTTTCTGGGTGTTGCAAAATTTCGTCAATGGTATTGCCGCCATAGGTATCTACAATTTTTTGAGCTGTTTTGAGACCAATTCCCTTGAAATGGCTACTTGAAAAGTACTTGACCAAGCCCTTGCTAGTTGGTTTTGCGCGTTCATAACGACTGATTTGCAGTTGCTCCCCATACTTGGAGTGCTGGACAATTTGTCCCCAAAAAGTATAGTCTTCTCCCTCAATCACATCAGCCATGGTGCCCGTGACAATGATTTCAAAATCATCAAAATCCTCTGCGTCTGTATCGTCGATTTCTAGGAGAAGGATGCGATAAAAATTGCTGGGATTTTCAAAAATAATCCGTTCAATAGTTCCTGAAAAATAAACTTCCATAAGATTCCTTTGCATAAATAGGTGAGAGTTAATACTCTTCGAAAATCAAATTCAAACCACGTCAGTTTCGCCTTGCCGTACTCAAGTACAGCCTGCGGCTAGCTTCCTAGTTTGCTCTTTGATTTTCATTGAGTATAACTTTGTTTCTATCCTAGTTAGACTGGGTAGAGAATAATCATCTTCTTACGATAGAAGAAGAGGCTGAGATTCTTGATTCTCGGCCTCTTAGGTCTCTTAAAATGTTCCGATACGGGTGATTGGCCAGAAGCGGAATTTAGCTTCCCCTGTGATATCTTTTGCTTTGAAGGTACCTACGTGGCGGCTGTCGCTAGAAACCAGGCGGTCGTCTCCGAGGAGAAGGTATTCTCCTTCTGGGACAGTAAAGCTAAAGTTGGTGTTATAGTTGACATCAACTGTGAAGGCTTGGGCTTTTTGAGCGATACTTCTAAAGAAAGTTCCTTTATTTCCTTCAAAGCCCTTGCCTGAGTAGGTGCTTTGGAGTTTGTCATCCTTGAAACGTTTGATGTAGTCAGCTAAGTAAGGCTCATCCGTCTCTTTATCATTGATGTAAAGTTTATCATTTTCATAACGGACGGTATCGCCAGGCATTCCGATGACACGCTTGACGATGTCTTTATTGCCATCTTCCTCATGGGCCACCACGATATCAAAACGGTCAATAGGAAGGTGCTTAACAACAAAGAGGATTTCGCCATCCGCTAGAGTCGGATCCATGGAATGTCCTTCTACGCGGACATTACTCCAAAAAAAGATACGGCTCAAAGCTAGTAATGACAGAATCAGGAGGAACAATCCCCACTCTTTTAGAAATGTTTTAAAAGAATACATAACTTACCTTTCTAAGCGTTTTTTCGCTTTTTCAGTATTTTTAAAGTGCAGTTTGGCGCAGAAGTTAAGTCCCTGCATACCATAGGCTTGCAAAATCTGGCTAGCCACCTTGTCAGATGCCGTTCCAGCTCCACTTGGAAGTTGATAGCCCAGTTCTCGTCCCAGATTTTCTAGATTTTCCAGAAAGAGATCACGCGCAATGATAGAAGAAACTGCGACAGCCAAGTATTTGCCCTCAGCCTTTTCTTCTAGGCTG
Source organism: Streptococcus mitis NCTC 12261 (assembly GCF_000148585.2). Lineage (NCBI taxonomy): Bacteria > Bacillati > Bacillota > Bacilli > Lactobacillales > Streptococcaceae > Streptococcus > Streptococcus mitis. Next base: position 1,506,046 of record NZ_CP028414.1, on the reverse strand, counting down.
ATAGGATTGCTGAAACGATTGGCCTCTTGTGCCAAGTACTTGTCATAATTTTTAGCACTGGTAAAGGCATCAATCACAATTTTCTCAGGCTGAAGACCTTTTTTAAGGAGGAGATAGATAGCCTGATTATGGAGGGCAACCTTAACCGAAACAGCGTTGTAGCGGTCTCCGATGACCTCGTTGTACTTGCTTGGTGAGAGCAGCAGTGCCTGGTGCTGGATTTTTTCTTTGAGGATAGGGGCAATCTGACGGATTTTTAGGTCGGTCAGAGTTTTAGAATCCCCCACACCAAGTTTTCGCAAGAAGGCATGCTGGTCAGGTGTGACAAAGGAAGCCACAACTGCAAGCCCACCAAAGTAGGAACCATTTCCCACCTCATCTGTCCCAATTAAAGGGAAATTTTGTCCCCTGTTTTCCTCTACAACTTGATATCCAAAGAAACGAGCGTATTTCTCAGCTCCTTCACCCTGAAGCAAGACCTTTCCAGAAGTATAGATAGAAGCCGTTGCTTGAGGTAGTCGCAAAAAGTAGCGAATATAGGGATTCTTGCTGGGAGCTAGACTGGTTTGATAGTGTTCAAGAAAAGCCTGAATCTCCTTTTCACTTGGTGTGAGTGTTATACTTGCCATAGTTTCTATTGTATCATAAAAGCAGGCAAATTTGTAAAAACTGACAAAATTAGCGAATTTTGGTATAATATCGTGAGGTGAATTTTATGGCAAATCTAAATCGGTTCAAATTTACATTCGGAAAAAAATCACTAACCTTGACAAGCGAGCATGATAATCTCTTTATGGAGGAAATCGCTAAGGTTGCGACAGAAAAATACCAAGCAATTAAAGAACAAATGCCTAGTGCAGATGATGAAACAATCGCTCTTTTGTTGGCAGTCAACTGTTTGTCAACTCAACTCAGCCGTGAGATTGAATTTGATGATAAGGAGCAAGAATTAGAAGAACTCCGTCACAAGCTCGTGACTTGCAAGCAAGAACAGAGCAAGATTGAGGATTCCTTATGATTTCATTCTTTCTTCTATTGGTCTTGGCTTGGGGATTTTATATCGGCTATCGGAGAGGCCTGCTCTTACAGGTTTATTACCTGATTTCAGCCATGGCATCGGCTTTTGTGGCTGGCCAGTTTTATAAGGGACTTGGAGAGCAATTTCATTTGCTGCTCCCTTATGCAAATCCGCAGGAAGGTCAGGGAACTTTCTTTTTCCCATCGGATCAACTCTTTCAGTTGGATAAGGTCTTTTACGCAGGGATCGGCTACTTGCTTGTATTTGGGATTGTCTATAGCATCGGTCGTTTGCTTGGTCTCCTTTTGCACTTACTTCCTAGTAAAAAACTGGGTGGTAAGTTGTTCCAAGTTTCAGCAGGGATCTTGTCCATGTTGGTGACCTTATTTGTCTTGCAAATGGCCTTGACCATCTTGGCGACCATCCCCATGGCAGTTATACAAAATCCTCTTGAAAAGAGTATCGTCGCAAAACACATCATCCAGAGCATACCGGTAACAACCAGTTGGCTCAAACAAATCTGGGTGACAAATTTAATCGGATAAAAAGGGCAGGAGTTTTCCTAGCCCTTTGTTTACAGATTGACTAGAATCTATCAGAATGTAAAAAGCTACCACACCTAGACATTCAAAGACAAGGAAATAAAGATGAATAAGAAAATATTAGAAACATTAGAGTTCAATAAGGTCAAGGCCTTGTTTGAGCCTCATTTGTTGACCGAGCAGGGCTTGGAGCAATTGAGACAGCTGGCTCCGACTGCTAAAGCGGATAAAATTAAACAGGCGTTTGCTGAGATGAAGGAAATGCAGGCTCTTTTTGTTGAGCAACCGCATTTTACCATTCTTGCAACCAAGGAAATCGCAGGAGTCTGCAAGCGGTTGGAGATGGGAGCGGACCTCAATATCGAGGAGTTCCTACTTTTGAAGCGCGTGCTTCTTTCTAGCAGAGAACTACAAAGTTTTTATGATAATCTGGAAAATGTCAGCTTGGAAGAATTAGCCCTTTGGTTTGAAAAATTACACGATTTTCCGCAATTACAAGGAAATCTCCAAGCCTTTAATGATGCAGGTTTCATTGAAAATTTTGCCAGTGAAGAATTGGCGCGAATCCGTCGAAAAATCCATGATAGCGAGAGTCAGGTCCGTGATGTTTTGCAGGACCTGCTCAAGCAAAAAGCGCAGATGTTGACGGAAGGTATTGTTGCCAGCAGAAATGGCCGTCAGGTTTTACCAGTTAAAAACACCTACCGCAATAAGATTGCAGGTGTCGTTCATGATATTTCTGCCAGCGGAAACACCGTCTATATCGAACCCCGTGAGGTGGTCAAACTGAGCGAAGAGATTGCTAGTTTGCGAGCAGATGAGCGCTATGAAATGCTTCGCATTCTCCAAGAAATTTCTGAACGTGTCCGCCCTCATGCGGCTGAGATTGCCAATGATGCTTGGATTATCGGCCATCTGGACTTGATTCGTGCCAAGGTTCGTTTTATCCAAGAAAGGCAAGCAGTCGTTCCTCAGCTGTCAGAAAATCAGGAGATTCAACTGCTCCATGTCTGCCACCCTTTGGTCAAAAATGCCGTCGCAAATGATGTCCATTTTGGTCAAGATTTAACAGCCATTGTCATTACAGGTCCCAATACAGGTGGGAAGACCATCATGCTTAAAACTCTGGGCTTGACACAGGTTATGGCCCAGTCAGGTTTGCCGATTTTGGCAGATAAGGGAAGCCGTGTTGGTATTTTTGAAGAAATCTTTGCCGATATTGGAGATGAGCAATCTATTGAACAGAGCTTGTCTACCTTCTCTAGCCACATGACCAATATTGTGGATATTCTTGGCAAGGTTAACCAACATTCACTTTTACTCTTGGATGAGTTGGGAGCTGGTACAGACCCTCAAGAAGGAGCTGCTCTTGCCATGGCTATTCTGGAAGACCTTCGCCTGCGTCAAGTCAAGACAATGGCGACCACCCACTATCCAGAACTCAAGGCCTATGGTATCGAGACAGCCTTTGTGCAAAATGCCAGCATGGAGTTTGATACTGCGACTCTACGCCCGACCTATCGCTTTATGCAGGGTGTGCCTGGTCGAAGCAATGCTTTTGAAATTGCTAAACGTTTAGGATTATCTGAAGTTATCGTAGGAGATGCCAGTCAGCAGGTCAATCAGGACAATGATGTCAACCGAATCATTGAACAACTGGAAGAGCAGACGCTAGAAAGTCGCAAACGCTTGGACAATATCCGTGAGGTGGAGCAAGAAAATCTTAAGATGAACCGTGCTCTCAAAAAGCTCTACAATGAGCTCAATCGTGAAAAGGAAACCGAGCTTAACAAGGCGCGTGAACAGGCTGCTGAGATTGTGGACATGGCCCTCAGTGAGAGTGACCAGATTCTCAAAAATCTCCACAGTAAATCTCAACTCAAGCCCCACGAAATCATTGAAGCCAAAGCCAAGTTGAAAAAATTGGCTCCTGAAAAAGTAGATTTGTCTAAAAACAAGGTTCTTCAAAAGGCCAAGAAAAAACGAGCTCCAAAGGTGGGAGATGATATCGTGGTTCTCAGTTACGGTCAGCGTGGTACCTTGATCAGTCAACTCAAGGACGGTCGCTGGGAAGCCCAAGTTGGCTTGATTAAGATGACTTTAGAAGAGAAAGAATTTGACCTTGTTCAAGCCCAGCAAGAAAAGCAAGTCAAGAAGAAACAGGTCAATGTTGTGAAACGAACTTCTGGTCGTGGACCACAAGCCAGACTGGACCTTCGAGGCAAACGTTATGAAGAGGCCATGAATGAGCTAGATGCCTTTATCGACCAAGCCTTGCTTAATAATATGGCTCAAGTTGATATCATCCATGGTATCGGAACAGGTGTCATCCGTGAAGGTGTCACTAAATACCTACAAAGAAACAAACATGTCAAGAGTTTCGGCTATGCCCCGCAAAATGCTGGAGGCAGTGGTGCGACCATTGTGACGTTTAAAGGATAGAAGTATTCCGAGCTTTATACAGTAAAAACTGTTGAATTAAGTTTTACTAATAAACACATTGACAAAAGCCAACATTTTTTGTAAAATAAGAATCAATTAAATACCAACACCGAATGAAGTTTAATAGAAGTGGGGAATCGTTTGATTTTCCATGACTGTAAATGGACGGAACTCTGGAGAGACCGTAAAGGCACCGAAGGGGCAAGGCAGGCAACTGCTCAAACTCTCAGGTAAAAGGACAGAGCTAGGATAGACCGCTTTTTAGCATTTATCTAAGCATTCCAGAGTACATGTATCTTGCATGTGCTCTTTCTTTTGGGGTTGAAAAGATAGGAGAAGGAAATGTTAGAATTGCTTAAATCAATTGATGCTTTTGCTTGGGGTCCACCCCTCTTGATTCTATTGGTCGGGACAGGGATTTACCTAACTGCTCGTCTAGGCCTCTTGCAGGTTTTGCGTTTGCCTAAGGCCTTTCAGCTTATTTTTACTAAGGACAAGGGGCATGGCGATGTATCCAGCTTTGCGGCCTTGTGTACAGCCCTAGCAGCGACAGTTGGTACGGGAAATATTATCGGGGTGGCGACGGCTATCAAGGTCGGTGGCCCAGGAGCCCTCTTTTGGATGTGGATGGCCGCTTTCTTTGGAATGGCTACCAAGTATGCGGAAGGACTACTAGCTATCAAATACCGTACCAAGGATGACCATGGTGCAGTAGCGGGAGGTCCGATGCACTATATCCTTCTAGGGATGGGAGAAAAGTGGCGTCCCCTTGCTATCTTCTTTGCCCTGGCAGGTGTCTTAGTGGCTTTATTGGGGATCGGGACCTTCACCCAGGTCAACTCGATTACAGAATCTATCCAGAATACAACAACTATTTCGCCAGCAATCACAGCTCTTGTGTTGTCTGTATTTGTAGCGATTGCAGTCTTTGGTGGACTCAAGTCCATTTCAAAGGTTTCAACTACCGTTGTTCCTTTTATGGCCATCATCTATATTTTGGGAACTCTTACAGTTATTTTCTTTAATATTGGGAAAATCCCTGCTACAATCGCTTTAATCTTGACATCAGCATTTAGTCCTGTTGCTGCGGTAGGTGGATTTGCAGGTGCTAGCATTCGAATGGCTATTCAAAATGGTGTAGCGCGTGGTGTGTTTTCAAACGAATCTGGTCTGGGTTCTGCTCCCATTGCAGCTGCTGCCGCTAAGACAAATGAACCGGTAGAGCAGGGCTTGATTTCCATGACAGGAACCTTTATTGACACCCTCATCATCTGTACTCTGACTGGTTTGACCATCTTGGTAACTGGTGTTTGGAGTGGTGACTTGAATGGGGTGGCTTTGACTCAGTCAGCCTTCTCAACAGTCTTTTCACACTTTGGACCTGCCCTTTTGACCATCTTCCTTGTGCTCTTTGCCTTTACAACGATTCTAGGTTGGAACTATTACGGGGAACGTTGTTTTGAGTTTCTCTTTGGGGTTCGCTTTATCTGGCTCTACCGTGTGGTTTTTGTACTCATGGTCTTGCTGGGAGGATTCATCGAGTTGGATATGGTTTGGATTATCGCAGATATTGTCAATGCTTTGATGGCTCTACCAAACTTGATTGCCCTCTTAGTTTTATCTCCAGTTGTTATTGCTGAAACTAAAAAGTATTTTAATAAATAATGGAATCACACATCTCGTGTGATTTTTTGCTTTCATAAAAAATTTCTATCAGTGCAATTTAAAATATATATTATACACGGTATAGAATCTGTGATAGACTAGATTTCAACAAAATAAAAAGAGGTTTTATGATGACAACATTTACAATCCATACAGTCGAATCAGCACCAGCAGAAGTGAAAGAAGTTCTTGAAACAGTAGAAAAAGATAACAATGGCTATATTCCTAACCTAATTGGTCTCTTGGCTAATGCACCGACTGCTTTAGAGGCTTACCGTACTGTCGGAGCTATCAACCGTCGCAACAGCTTGACACCCGTTGAGCGTGAAGTGGTGCAAATCACAGCAGCCGTAACCAATGGTTGTGCCTTCTGCGTCGCAGGTCACACAGCCTTTTCAATCAAACAAATCCAGATGAATGATGACCTTTTGCAAGCCCTCCGCAATCGTACTCCAATTGAAACAGATCCTAAATTGGACACCCTAGCTAAGTTTACCTTGGCGGTTATCAATACCAAGGGTCGTGTAGGAGATGAAGCCTTATCTGAATTTTTAGAAGCTGGCTACACCCAACAAAATGCCTTGGATGTGGTTCTTGGTGTCAGCCTAGCAAGCCTTTGTAACTATGCCAACAACCTAGCTAATACCCCAATTAATCCAGAATTGCAACCTTATGCTTAATTCATATCTGAGTAAAATGAAGTCTGAAATAATCGGACTTCGTTTTTTTATCCCCTCATTTAAGCACTTTTATGCTATACTGAAACTGACATGATTATTGGAGGTTAAGATGAAAAAACTCCCCTTGGTATTTTCTGGTTGTTTGCTAGGTTTGGCAGGAGCTGGAAATCTTATGTTAGATACGTTACCGATTCTGTCCCATCTGCTTAGTCTGACAGGTTTGATTTTGTGGATTTACTTTCTGATTTTGCATTTGTTTAGTTGGAAGGAAACCAAGCAAGAATTGACTAAGCCTCCTCTTTTGTCAGGAATGGGGACCTTTCCCATGGCTGGGATGATTTTATCGACTTATGTCTTTCGCATTTTCCCTCATTTGCCAATAGTAGCGCAAGGACTCTGGTGGTTTTCTTTTCTCTTGGATTGGGCCTTGATTGTTATTTTTACAATTAAATTTGCCTATCCATGTAAGAGAGTAAACTCTACTCCCAGCTGGACGGTGCTTTATGTGGGGATAGCAGTGGCAGCCTTGACCTATCCTCTCGTAGGTATCATCGAAATTGCCTATGTGACCTTGATTTTTGGATTTCTCTTGACCTTCTATCTCTACCCGCTTATTTATAGCGATTTAAAGAAACATCCACTCCCGCTAGCCTTGCTTGCGCAAGAAGGAATCTACTGTGCTCCTTTCTCTCTACTCTTGGCTTCCCTTGTTCGAGTTGGAGGAGAGAGCTTACCAAATTGGGTCTTAATCGTCATGATTTTGGCTTCTCAATCCTTCTTTTTCTTTGTTTTAACTCGCCTGCCCAATATTTTAAAACAAGGCTTTCAACCATCCTTCTCAGCCCTTCCCTTCCCAACCATTAGCACAGCTATCGCGCTCAAGATGTCTCAGGGAATTTTGAAACTTCCATTTCTGGATTATCTGGTAGTGGCTGAAACCGTTATTTGTCTAACTATTTTATTCTTTGTATTAGGCGCTTATCTGATTTGGTTACGAAAAAAGGTCTAGCTAGAAATAGCTAGGCCTTATTTTTATGGTTTGATAACTTCAGCTCCACCCATGTATGGACGAAGTGCTTCTGGGATGGTCACAGAACCATCTTCATTTTGGTAGTTTTCAAGAATAGCAGCCACTGTACGTCCAACTGCAAGTCCAGAACCGTTTAAGGTGTGGAGCAATTTTACCTTGCCATCTGCTTCATCACGGTAACGGATTTGGGCACGACGGGCTTGGAAATCTTCTGTGTTTGAACAGCTTGAGATTTCACGGTAGGTATTTTGTGCTGGAATCCAAACTTCCAAGTCGTAAGTCTTGGCAGCTGAGAAGCCCATATCTCCAGTAGAGAGAGCAACGACACGGTATGGAAGGTTAAGTTTTTGAAGGATGTTTTCAGCATTGGCTGTCATTTTTTCCAATTCTTCGTAAGATTCTTCTGGTTTGGCAAATTTAACCATTTCAACCTTGTGGAATTGGTGCAAACGAATCAAGCCACGAGTATCACGACCAGCAGAACCAGCCTCAGAACGGAATGAAGGACTCATAGCAGTGAAGTAGATTGGCAGGTCTTTACCATCAAGGATTTCATCACGGTAGTAGTTTGTTAGAGGAACTTCAGCTGTAGGAATGAGGACATAATTGCTGTCGCTCAATTCAAAAGTATCTTCCTTGAATTTTGGATATTGACCAGTACCAAACATAGAATCGTGGTTAACCATGTAAGGTGTGATGACTTCAGTGTAGCCTTCTTTTCCATGTTCATCCAACATAAAGTTGTAAATAGCACGTTCCAAACGAGCGCCGAGACCTTTATAGAAGAGGAAGCGAGCTCCTGTTACCTTACCACCACGTTCCCAGTCAAGGATGCCAAGGTCTTCACCCAGATCCCAGTGAGCTTTAGGTTCGAAATCAAACTCGCGTGGAGTACCCCAACGGCGAACTTCCACATTGTCATCTTCGTCAACCCCAACAGGAACGCTATCAGCTGGAATATTTGGAAGAGTAGTGGTAAATTCTGTCAATTTAGCATCGATTTCTGCCAATTCAGCATCCAAGGCTTTGACTTCAGCAGATAGAGTTTGCATGGCAGCAATCTTGTCATCTGCATTTTCCTTGTTGCGCTTAGCTTGGGCAATCTCAGCAGAAACTGTGTTACGTTCTGCTTTTAAAGTTTCAACCTTGACCAAGATGTCACGACGTTTAGCATCGATTTCTTTCATCTCATTCAAGATAGCAGCATCTACACCACGTGTAGCTAATTTTTCTGCGACAGCATCAAAGTCTGTACGAATACGTTTGATATCTAACATAAGAACTCCTTTATGAAAAAAGCACACCTGACAAAGCGTTGGAGTGGCAGGGCCACGGTTCCATCCAACTTCACAGGTGTGCACTTGATTGTGTATGCAATTGTTACTAACGGTAGAATTTCACCTATCCCTCCTATCTGCTCGCAGCACCCGCAGACTTTCTGAAAGAAGAAGATAACCTACTTATCCGTTGCTATGATTATACTAAAGTTTCTACTTTTTTGCAAATAGATTTTTAAATTTTTGACTAATGGTTTGAATCAGGGTCGGAAGTTTGACGACCTTGTCATTGCCCAGTTTTTCGCGAGCAATTTTAAGAATGGCACCTGAGTCTTTTGAAGCAAAGAGGAATTTTCCTCTGTCTGTAAAGACTTCGAAGTGGCGACTGATTTTTCGCCCAGTGACATTTGCCCCAATTTGGTTGATATGGCTCCAAGGAATCTGGATAAATTGTTCAACATTGACATCGGGGTAAAATTCCAAAGCCTGATCTCCGACAAGGAATTTCCCAACTTTCCCAGCTATAGAGAGGTAGGAGGTGCCTGTCGTATTGAGGAGCACTGTTTTGTTAAGTGATTGAGCCATGCTTAGTCTTCCTTACTTTCACCGAAAAAGGCATTGTAGAGGGCTTTAATAGCTGCTTTCTCTTGGTCCTTATGGACAACAAACATGATAGACACTTCACTAGAACCTTGAGACATCATCTGGATGTTGATCTTATTTTCAGATAGAGCACGTGTCGCAGTAGCAGTTACTCCGATATGGCTCTTCATCTTTTCTCCAACAATCATAATGATTGAAAGGTCGTGCTCGATTTCTGCATGGTCTACTTCAGCCTTTTGAACCAACTGACGAAGGATTTCTTCTTCCTTGATAGGAGTTAGTTCGCGAGAACGGAGAATGATTGAAAGATCGTCGATACCTGTTGGCATATGTTCCCAACCGATGTTAAGATCTTCAAGGATTTGAAGAACCTTGCGTCCAAATCCAACCTCACGGTTCATGAGGTATTTAGACATGTTGATGCTGACAAAGCCAGAGTCACCAGCAATTCCTACTACTGGAAATTCATCACTACTGTGTTTTAGAACGATACGAGTACCTGGATGATCAGGATTGTTGGTATTCTTGATAACCAGAGGAATTTTTCCACGGTAGGCGGGAAGAAGGGCTTCGTCATGAAGGACTGAGAAGCCTGCATAGGCCAACTCACGCATTTCACGGTAGGTCAACTCTGGGATAGAGTGTGGTTGGTGAATGATTCCTGGGTGAGCCGCAAAGATACCATCAACATCCGTAAAGTTTTCATAGAGGTCTGCCTTAACACCGGCAGCAATGATAGAACCTGTAATGTCTGATCCTCCACGTGAGAAGGTACAGATTTGATTTTCCTTGGTAACTCCAAAGAAACCAGGAATGACAAGAACTTCATTTGTATTTGTCAATTCTTCAATCTTGTCATAACTTGATGGAATGATGCGAGCGTGACCAGGTTCACTTGTGACCACAATACCAGCTTCTCTAGGGTGCACATAGCGTGCATCGATCCCGTTTTGATTAAAGTAGGCAGCAATCAATTTAGCATTGTTATTTTCACCAGCTGCTAGGAAAGTGTCGTAGAGAAATTCGTTTTCTTCGATAGGAAGAGTAGCTAAGGCACGAATGCTTTTAGAAATTTTTTCTAGCACAGCTGGTTTAAGACCTAGTTCACTAACCATAGCAGCATAGCGGTCGATAATCCAGTTTTGACTCTTACTAATATCGTTACCAGCAACATAGTCGCGGTAGTATTTAATCAAGGCATCCGTAACCTTAGTATCTTCAGCATTGCGTTTACCAGGCGCAGAAACGACTACAAAACGACGCTCTGAATCGCTTTTTACGATGTTTAAAACTTTTTCTAATTGACTAGCAGAGGCAAGAGAGCTACCTCCAAATTTAACAACCTTCATAAGAACTCCTAAAGTAAGTATTTTATACGATTATAGCAGAAAGAAAGCCTTTTTTCAATGAAGAAAATAAGATGCTTTCTAGTATAAAGCGATCCTTTCTAATCGGCTGAGACACTTTCAGTTGATTTTTTCTTGCTTTCTGATTTTAAAAAAGATATACTTTGAAAATAGAATAATTTAAACTGCTTATAAAATAAAAAGGAGTCCTGATGGAACACATTATTTATCAGCTTGAAGAGGATTTGGCAATTCTTACCTTGAATCGTCCTGAGGTCGCGAATGGTTTTCATATTCCTATGTGTGAGGAGATTTTAGAAGCTCTGACTTTGGCAGACGAGGATCCGGCTGTGCATTTTGTCTTAATCAACGCGAATGGCAAAGTCTTTTCAGTTGGGGGAGATTTAGTAGAGATGAAGCGGGCAGTGGATGAGGATGATATTCCATCATTGACGAAAATCGCAGAATTGGTCAATACTATTTCTTATAAAATCAAGCAAATTGCAAAGCCTGTTTTGATGGAAGTTGATGGGGCTGTTGCAGGTGCCGCAGCGAATATGGCTGTTGCTGCAGATTTCTGTCTGGCAACGGATAAGGCTAAATTTATCCAAGCCTTTGTTGGAGTTGGTTTGGCTCCAGATGCAGGAGGAATTCATCTTTTGAGCCGAAGTATTGGTGTGACGCGTGCTACTCAACTAGCCATGACAGGAGAGGCTTTGACAGCAGAAAAAGCTCTAGAGTGGGGCCTAGTTTACCGCGTTTCTGAAGCTGATAAACTTGAAAAGACGAGAGAACAGCTTCTTAAAAAATTAAGACGTGGTTCAAGCAATTCCTATGCTGCCATTAAGAAGTTGGTGTGGGAGAGCCAATTTAAAGATTGGCAAGATTATGCTACTTTAGAACTGAACCTTCAGGGGTCACTAGCGAAAACAGAGGATTTCAAAGAGGGAGTTCGGGCTCATTCGGAAAGAAGAAGACCTAAATTTACAGGAAAATAAAAAAATACTTGCACCATTCTTTGAACTTTGATATAATTCTCTTGTCAAATGTTTTGATTCTAAAAGTTTTTTTGAAAAGGAGGGAAGGAAAGATTGGACTACCAACGAATTAATGAATATTTAACGTCTATATTTAACAATGTCCTCGTTATTGAGGAAGTTAGCTTGAGGGGTAGTCGTTTCAAGGATATCTCCATCAAAGAAATGCATACGATTGATGTGATTGGAAAAGTTCCAGATGTGACACCAAGTCAAGTGTCAAAAGAGTTGATGGTTACTCTTGGGACAGTTACGACTAGTTTGAATAATCTCGAACGCAAGGGTTACATTGAACGCATTCGTTCAGAACATGATCGACGTGTAGTGCATCTGCATTTGACAAAGAAAGGTCGCTTGGTTCATAGACTACATAAACGCTTCCACAAGGCTATGGTTGAAAAAATCATTGATGGTATGAGTAAGCAAGAGATGGAGGTTATGAGCAAAGGTTTGACCAATCTTTATCAATTTTTGGAGGATTTGAGATAATGGCTTTTGCAAAAATAAGCCAGGTTGCTCATTATGTGCCAGAGCAAGTGGTTACAAATCATGATTTGGCTCAGATTATGGATACCAATGATGAGTGGATTTCAAGTCGGACGGGAATACGACAAAGGCATATTTCAAGAACAGAATCTACTAGTGATTTGGCTACAGAAGTTGCCAAGAAACTGATGGCAAAAGCTGGAATCACAGGAGAGGAGTTGGATTTTATCATCCTAGCTACCATTACTCCAGATTCGATGATGCCCTCTACAGCTGCTCGTGTTCAAGCTAATATTGGTGCTAATAAGGCCTTTGTTTTTGACCTAACAGCAGCTTGCAGTGGATTTGTATTTGCTCTTTCAACTGCTGAAAAGTTTATCGCTTCTGGTCGCTTTCAAAAAGGCTTGGTGATTGGTAGTGAAACCCTCTCTAAAGCAGTCGATTGGTCAGATCGATCAACAGCTGTTTTGTTTGGAGATGGTGCTGGTGGTGTCTTGTTAGAAGCTAGCGAGCAAGAGCGTTTCTTGGCAGAGAGTCTCAATAGTGATGGGAGTCGTAGCGAGTGTCTAACTTATGGACATTCAGGCTTGCATTCTCCGTTTTCAGATCAAGAAAGTGCAGATTCATTTTTGAAGATGGATGGGCGCGCAGTCTTTGATTTTGCTATTCGGGATGTAGCCAAGTCTATCAAGCAGACTATTGAAGAATCTCCTGTAGAGGCAACAGACTTGGATTATCTGCTACTTCATCAGGCTAATGACCGTATCTTGGATAAAATGGCTAAAAAAATTGGTGTTAACCGAGATAAACTTCCAGCCAATATGATGGAATATGGCAATACCAGTGCAGCCAGTATCCCGATTTTACTTTCAGAGTGTGTAGAACAAGGCCTCATCCGTTTAGATGGTAGCCAGACTGTTCTACTATCAGGCTTCGGTGGAGGCTTGACATGGGGCACGCTCATTCTTACAATTTAGGTAATCATGTGGTGAACACATTGTTATAAAAAAACTATTTATTTTAAAGGAGTCCTATCATGGCAGTATTTGAAAAAGTACAAGAAATTATCGTTGAAGAACTTGGGAAAGACGCATCAGAAGTAACACTTGAATCAACTTTTGATGATTTGGACGCAGATTCATTGGACTTGTTCCAAGTAATCTCAGAAATCGAAGATGCTTTTGATATCCAAATCGAAGCAGAAGATGACTTGAAAACAGTTGGTGACTTGGTTGCCTATGTTGAAGAGCAAACAAAATAAGCAGAATATAAGATAGAAGGAGTAGGGAAACCCGCTCCCTCTTGTTTAGGCAATAGTTTGATTGTCAAATTATGACGGTATCGAACTATTACGTAAGCAAGAAACGATGGAGGCACTATGAAAACGCGTATTACAGAATTATTGAACATTGATTATCCTATTTTTCAAGGAGGAATGGCCTGGGTTGCTGATGGTGATTTGGCAGGAGCTGTTTCCAAGGCTGGAGGACTAGGGATTATCGGTGGGGGGAATGCCCCTAAAGAAGTTGTCAAGGAAAATATTGATAAAATCAAATCATTGACTGATAAACCCTTTGGTGTCAACATTATGCTCTTGTCTCCCTTTGTGGAAGATATTGTAGACCTCGTTATCGAGGAAGGGGTTAAGGTAGTTACAACAGGCGCAGGAAATCCAAGCAAATACATGGAACGTTTCCATGAAGCCGGTATTACGGTTATTCCTGTTGTACCAAGTGTGGCCCTAGCTAAACGCATGGAAAAAATCGGTGCGGATGCCGTTATTGCAGAAGGAATGGAAGCTGGGGGGCATATCGGTAAATTAACAACCATGACCTTGGTGCGCCAGGTTGCTGCTGCTGTATCTATTCCTGTTATTGCTGCAGGAGGGATTGCGGATGGTGAAGGTGCTGCTGCTGGCTTTATGCTAGGTGCAGAAGCTGTTCAGGTTGGAACTCGTTTTGTCGTTGCAAAAGAGTCTAATGCCCATCCAAATTACAAGGCGAAAATTTTAAAAGCTAGAGATATTGATACTACAATTTCAGCTCAACACTTTGGACATGCTGTTCGAGCTATTAAAAACCAACTGACTCGTGATTTTGAAAAAGCTGAGAAAGATGCCTTTAAACAAGAAAATCCAGATTTAGAAATTTTTGAACAAATGGGAGCGGGTGCTCTAGCCAAAGCGGTTGTTCACGGAGATGTGGATGGTGGATCTGTTATGGCAGGTCAGATCGCAGGACTTGTTTCCAAAGAAGAAACAGCTGAAGAAATCCTAAAAGATTTGTATTACGGAGCAGCTAAGAAAATTCAAGAAGAAGCCTCTCGTTGGGCAGGAGTTGTAAGAAATGACTAAAACGGCCTTTTTATTTGCTGGCCAAGGTGCCCAGTATCTAGGTATGGGACGGGATCTCTATGATCACTACCCTATTGTCAAAGAAACGATTGATCAAGCAAGTCAGGTGCTTGGTTACGATTTGCGTCATCTCATTGATAGGGAAGAAGAAAAACTTAACCAGACCCGCTATACGCAACCAGCCATTTTAGCGACTTCAGTTGCTATCTACCGTTTATTGCAAGAAAAGGGCTATCAACCTGATATGGTTGCTGGTTTGTCTCTTGGAGAATACTCTGCCTTGGTGGCCAGTGGCGCCTTGGATTTTGAAGATGCGGTTGCCTTGGTTGCTAAGCGTGGAGCCTATATGGAAGAAGCGGCTCCTGCTGGCTCTGGTAAGATGGTAGCAGTTCTCAATACGCCAGTAGAGGTCATTGAAGAAGCCTGTCAAAAAGCTTCCGAACTTGGAGTGGTTACCCCAGCCAACTATAATACACCTGCACAAATCGTGATTGGTGGGGAAGTGGTTGCAGTTGATCGAGCTGTAGAACTCTTGCAGGAAGCTGGTGCCAAACGCTTGATTCCTCTTAAGGTTTCAGGACCTTTTCATACCGCTCTCCTTGAGTCAGCTAGTCAGAAACTAGCTGAAACTCTAGCTCAGGTAAGTTTTTCAGATTTTACTTGTCCCCTAGTCGGCAATACAGAAGCTGCAGTTATGCAAAAAGAAGACATTGCTCAACTCTTGACGCGTCAGGTCAAGGAACCAGTTCGTTTCTATGAAAGTATTGCGGTTATGCAAGAAGCAGGCGTAACCAACTTTATCGAGATTGGACCGGGGAAAGTCTTGTCAGGCTTTGTCAAAAAAATTGATAAGACAGCTAAACTAGCCAATGTTGAAGATCAGGCGAGTTTGGAAGCTCTTCTAGGAAACTAGTAATCCCTTCTCCCATAAATACAGGAGGAAACAGGAGAAAAGAATGCAACTAAAAAATAAAAATATCTTTATTACAGGTTCGAGTCGGGGGATTGGTCTTGCCATTGCCCACAAGTTTGCTCAGGCAGGAGCCAATATTGTTTTAAACAGTCGTGGTGCAATTTCAGAAGAATTGCTCGCTGAGTTTTCAAACTATGGTGTCAAGGTGGTTCCTATATCAGGAGACGTGTCAGATTTTGTAGACGCTAAACGTATGGTTGATCAAGCTATTGCAGAGCTGGGTTCAGTAGATGTTTTGGTTAACAATGCAGGAATTACCCAAGATACCCTGATGCTCAAGATGACAGAAGCAGATTTTGAAAAAGTGCTCAAGGTTAACTTGACTGGTGCCTTTAACATGACACAATCAGTCTTGAAACCGATGATAAAAGCTAGAGAAGGTGCTATCATTAATATGTCTAGTGTTGTTGGTTTGATGGGAAATATCGGTCAAGCTAACTATGCAGCTTCTAAGGCTGGTTTGATTGGTTTTACCAAGTCTGTGGCTCGTGAAGTGGCCAATCGCAATATCAGGGTTAATGCTATTGCACCTGGAATGATTGAGTCCGATATGACAGCTGTTCTATCAGACAAGGTAAAAGATGCTATGCTGGCACAAATTCCTATGAAAGAATTTGGGCAGGCAGAGCAGGTTGCAGATTTAACAGTATTTTTAGCAGGCCAAGATTATCTAACTGGTCAAGTGGTTGCCATTGATGGTGGCTTAAGTATGTAGCAGAAGCTAGAGGTAAAAAAGATGAAACTAAATCGCGTAGTAGTAACAGGTTATGGAGTAACATCTCCAATCGGAAATACACCAGAAGAATTTTGGAATAGTTTGACAACTGGAAAAATCGGAATTGGTCCAATTACAAAATTTGATCATAGTGACTTTGATGTGCATAATGCAGCGGAAATACAAGATTTTCCTTTTGATAAATACTTTGTTAAGAAAGATACCAATCGTTTCGATAACTATTCTTTGTATGCCTTGTACGCAGCTCAAGAAGCCGTTAATCATGCAGGTCTTGATGTAGAGACTCTTGACAAGGATCGTTTTGGTGTTATCGTGGCCTCTGGTATTGGTGGAATCAAAGAAATTGAAGATCAAGTGCTTCGCCTAAATGACAAAGGACCAAAACGTGTGAAACCATTGACCCTTCCAAAAGCCTTACCAAATATGGCTTCAGGAAATGTTGCTATGCGTTTTGGAGCAAACGGTGTTTGCAAATCTATCAATACTGCCTGCGCTTCATCAAATGATGCGATTGGGGATGCCTTCCGCTCAATTAAATTTGGTTTCCAAGACGTTATGTTGGTAGGTGGTTCAGAAGCCTCTATCACACCTTTTGCTATTGCTGGTTTCCAAGCCCTAACTGCTCTCTCAACTACAGAGGACCCAACTCGTGCTTCCATTCCATTTGATAAGGACCGTAATGGTTTTGTCATGGGTGAAGGTTCTGGGATGTTGGTTCTTGAAAGCCTTGAACACGCTGAAAAACGTGGGGCTACTATCCTTGCTGAGGTGGTTGGTTACGGAAATACTTGTGATGCATACCACATGACTTCACCACATCCAGAAGGTCAGGGAGCTATCAAGGCCATCAAACTAGCCTTGGAGGAAGCTGAGATTTCTCCAGAGCAAGTAGCCTATGTCAATGCTCACGGAACGTCAACTCCTGCTAATGAAAAAGGAGAAAGTGGTGCGATCGTGGCTGTTCTTGGTAAGGAAGTACCTGTATCATCAACCAAGTCTTTCACAGGACATTTGCTGGGGGCTGCAGGTGCGGTAGAAGCTATCGTAACAATCGAGGCTATGCGTCATAACTTTGTACCAATGACAGCTGGAACAAGTGAAGTATCAGATTATATCGAAGCCAATGTCGTTTATGGACAAGGCTTGGAGCAAGAAATTCCATACGCTATTTCAAATACTTTTGGTTTTGGTGGCCACAATGCAGTTCTTGCTTTCAAACGTTGGGAGAATAAATAACTATGAATTTAAACGATATTAAAGACTTGATGGCTCAATTTGACCAGTCAAGTTTGAGAGAATTTTCTTATAAAAATGGGACGGATGAGTTACAGTTTAGCAAGAATGAAGCTAGACTCGTATCCGAAGTTGCAGCTCAAGTCGCTCCAGCGCCCGTTCTAGCAACACCAAGTCCAGCGGCTCCTACATCTGCTCCAGCAGAGCCTGTAGCAGAAGAAGTTCAAGCTCCAGCTGAAACAAGTGTAGCTGCTGAGGGAGATGTTGTAGAGAGTCCACTTGTTGGGGTGGCTTACTTGGCTGCTGGTCCAGATAAACCTGCCTTTGTAACAGTTGGTGATAGTGTTAAAAAAGGCCAAACATTGGTAATTATCGAAGCCATGAAAGTCATGAATGAAATCCCAGCTCCTAAGGATGGTGTGGTAACAGAAATTCTCGTTTCTAATGAAGAAATGGTTGAGTTTGGTAAAGGATTGGTACGTATCAAATGATCGATATTCAAGGAATCAAAGAAGCCCTTCCCCACCGTTATCCTATGCTCCTAGTAGACCGTGTGTTGGAAGTGAGCGAGGATACCATTGTTGCCATCAAAAATGTAACCATCAATGAGCCCTTCTTCAACGGTCATTTTCCTCAATACCCTGTCATGCCAGGTGTTCTGATTATGGAAGCCTTGGCGCAAACTGCTGGTGTCTTGGAGTTGTCTAAGCCTGAAAATAAAGGACAACTGGTCTTTTATGCTGGTATGGACAAGGTTAAATTCAAGAAGCAAGTTGTACCAGGTGACCAATTAGTTATGACGGCAACGTTTGTAAAACGTCGTGGCACCATAGCTGTGGTTGAAGCAAAGGCTGAAGTGGATGGCAAGCTTGCAGCCAGTGGTACTCTAACCTTTGCAATAGGGAACTAAGGAGGTTCTCCATGTTTCGAAAAATTTTAATTGCCAATCGTGGTGAAATTGCGGTCCGTATTATCCGTGCGGCGCGTGAATTAGGGATTGCGACGGTAGCGGTTTATTCAACTGCTGATAAGGAAGCCCTTCATACGCTTTTGGCAGATGAAGCGGTTTGTATCGGTCCTGGTAAGCCTACAGAGTCTTATCTCAATATTAATGCGGTTCTATCAGCTGCAGTCTTGACTGAGGCTGAGGCTATTCACCCAGGTTTTGGATTTCTCAGTGAAAATTCCAAATTTGCAACCATGTGTGAAGAGGTGGGGATTAAGTTTATCGGCCCATCTGGTCATGTCATGGATATGATGGGAGACAAAATCAATGCGCGTGCTCAGATGATCAAAGCTGGTGTTCCAGTCATTCCAGGTTCGGATGGAGAAGTGCATAACTCTGAGGAAGCTTTGACTGTCGCTGAAAAAATTGGCTATCCTGTTATGCTCAAGGCTTCAGCAGGTGGAGGTGGTAAAGGGATTCGTAAGGTTGAAAAACCAGAAGACCTCGTTTCAGCCTTTGAAACGGCCTCTAGCGAAGCCAAGGCCAATTATGGAAATGGTGCCATGTACATAGAACGGGTCATCTATCCAGCTCGTCATATCGAGGTTCAAATCTTAGGAGATGAACACGGAAATGTGATTCACTTGGGGGAACGGGATTGTTCTCTTCAACGGAATAACCAAAAGGTTTTGGAAGAAAGTCCTTCAATTGCAATCGGAAAAACGCTGCGTCATGAAATCGGTGCGGCTGCTGTTCGAGCTGCAGAGTCTGTTGGTTATGAAAATGCAGGGACCATTGAGTTTCTTCTTGATGAAGCCAGTGGTAAATTCTATTTTATGGAGATGAATACTCGTGTACAAGTAGAACATCCAGTAACAGAATTTGTTTCAGGTGTGGATATCGTTAAGGAACAGATTCGCATTGCGGCAGGTCAGCCTCTGTCTGTTAAGCAAGAAGATATTGTCCTACGCGGTCATGCCATCGAGTGTCGTATCAATGCAGAAAATCCAGCCTTCAACTTTGCTCCTAGTCCAGGTAAGATTACCAATCTCCATCTGCCAAGTGGTGGAGTTGGCTTGCGCGTGGATTCAGCAGTTTATCCAGGCTATACCATTCCACCTTATTATGATAGTATGATTGCTAAAATCATCGTTCACGGTGAAAATCGTTTTGATGCCTTGATGAAAATGCAACGTGCCCTCTATGAATTAGAGATTGAAGGGGTGCAGACCAATGCAGATTTCCAGCTTGACCTTATTTCAGATCGCAATGTCATTGCTGGAGATTACGATACTTCCTTCTTGATGGAAACATTTTTACCCAAGTATCAAGAAAAAGAATAAAATGACTTCAAGAGTTTAAACCGAAAAGGGGAATCAATGGCTCTATTTAGTAAAAAAGATAAGTATATTCGAATCAATCCCAATCGTTCGGTTAGGGAAAAACCTCAAGCTAAGCCAGAGGTTCCAGATGAATTATTCTCCCAGTGTCCAGGCTGTAAGCATACCATCTATCAGAAGGATCTGGGAAGTGAGCGCATCTGTCCACATTGTAGCTATACCTTTCGTATTTCTGCCCAAGAACGCTTGGCTTTGACGATTGATATGGGAACCTTCAAGGAATTGTTTACAGGGATTGAAAGCAAGGATCCCTTGCATTTCCCTGGTTATCAAAAGAAACTAGCAACTATGCGTGAAAAAACTGGTCTGGACGAAGCCGTCGTGACAGGAACAGCTCTTATTAAAGGTCAGATTGTGGCTCTTGGGATTATGGATTCCAATTTTATCATGGCTTCTATGGGTACAGTTGTAGGTGAAAAAATCACTCGCTTATTTGAGTATGCGACTGTCGAACAATTGCCAGTTGTTCTATTCACAGCCTCTGGTGGAGCCCGTATGCAGGAAGGAATCATGAGTCTCATGCAGATGGCCAAGATCTCTGCAGCAGTTAAGCACCATTCAAATGCTGGTCTCTTTTATCTGACCATTTTGACAGATCCAACGACAGGTGGTGTGACAGCTTCTTTCGCTATGGAAGGTGATATCATTCTGGCTGAACCACAGAGTTTGGTCGGTTTTGCTGGGCGTCGTGTCATTGAAAATACGGTTCGTGAAAGCTTGCCTGAGGATTTCCAAAAGGCAGAATTCCTATTGGAACATGGCTTTGTGGATGCTATTGTCAAAAGAAGAGACTTGCCAGACACCATTTCTAGCCTAGTCAGATTGCATGGAGGGAGTCCTAGATGAATATTGCAAAAATAGTCAGAGAAGCGCGTGAGCAGAGTCGCTTGACAACCTTGGACTTTGCGACAGGCATTTTTGATGAATTTATCCAATTACATGGTGACCGTTCTTTTCGTGACGATGGTGCAGTTGTTGGTGGTATCGGCTGGCTTGGGGACCAAACTGTATCAGTGGTTGGTATCCAAAAAGGCAAGAGTTTACAAGATAACCTCAAGCGGAATTTTGGTCAACCGCATCCAGAAGGCTACCGTAAGGCCCTACGTTTGATGAAACAGGCTGAAAAGTTTGGTCGTCCAGTTGTGACCTTTATCAATACTGCAGGTGCCTATCCTGGTGTGGGAGCGGAAGAACGTGGTCAGGGAGAAGCTATTGCTCGCAATCTCATGGAAATGAGTGACCTGAAAGTTCCGATTATCGCCATCATTATAGGTGAAGGTGGTTCAGGTGGGGCTCTGGCTCTAGCCGTTGCAGACCGTGTCTGGATGTTGGAAAATTCCATCTATGCCATTCTCAGCCCAGAAGGCTTTGCTTCTATTCTATGGAAAGATGGTACTCGTGCCATGGAAGCGGCAGAGCTGATGAAAATCACCTCACATGAATTGTTAGAAATGGACGTGGTGGATAAGGTGATTTCTGAAGCAGGACTTTCTAGTAAAGAACTGATTAAGAGTGTCAAAAAAGAACTCCAAACTGAGCTAGCCATACTTTCACAAAAACCGTTAGAAGAGTTGTTGGAAGAGCGCTATCAACGATTTAGAAAATACTAATACCTCAGAATACATAAAAACTAGAACTGGCAGTCAGTTCTAGTTTTTATGTGGTTCTTACTCTGTATCAAGGACGAGGTAAAAGGTGCTTGGGAAACCAAACACCTTTTCGATTATTCATTTTCTTCAGTTACAAATTGACTAAGCAGTCCGTTGATAAAGCGGGCTGATTTTTGATCTGAAAAATTCTTAGCAAGTTCAATAGCTTCATTGACTGCTACCAGCTGAGGTGTATCAAATGATGTGATTTCAAAGATACCCAAGCGTAGTAAGTTTTTTTCGACCAAGGTCAATCGTTCAACTGTCCAGCCTGACTTGAGGTGCTGGTTGATTTGTTTATCCAACTCGTCTTTTTGAGCTTGAACACCAGAAACCAAGTTCAGAAGAAAGGCAGGGATTTGCACATCTTCATCTTCACGGTCATGTGTATATGCAAAGTGACAAGCTGTTTCCATATCTGTGCCGAATTCAAGGCTCATGAGGGCTTGAAAAGCGCATTTACGAAGTTCGCGTCTAGATTCTAATAATGGACTAGTCATTGAGGAAGTCCTCGTTAAATAGATCTTTCAACTCAGGTTTTGGTGTTTTATCTGGAACGATTCCTGCAACATGGATGTTAACAGCAGCAAGTTCCACATCAGCCATATCTCGGACAGCATCTTTGACTGCTTTTTGAATAGCAAGAGCAACTTTTGGTACTTTCACACCGTACTCAAGGTAGAGGTAGATGTCAGCAGTTAGTTCTTCGTTGCTTTCTTTTAAGTAGACGCCACGACCAAGAGAGAGTTTTGATAGGGTATCAGATACGGATTTATTTGAAAATGAGTGGACACCATCAACTTTAGCAGTTGTGATGGCAATGATTTTTTCAAGTACACGTGGAGCGATAACGATTTCGCCAAATTGTTCTTCAATTCCCATAGAATGACCTCTTTCTAGAGATTAGGCACGAGAAACGTAAGTTCCTTCTGCAGTGTTGATGATCAATTTTTGTCCAGCTTCGATGAAGTCAGGAACGTTGACAACAAGTCCAGTTTCCATAGTTGCTGGTTTACCAGAACCTGTAACAGTAGCACCTTTGATAGATGGTTGTGTTTCAGCGACTGTCAATTCAACAGTAGTTGGTACAGTTACACCGATTACTTCAGTTCCGTAGAATTGGATTTTCACATCAGAGTTTTCAAGGATGTAAAGCAATTCATTTTCAACGTTTACGACTGGGATTTCGTATTGGTCGTAAGTTTCAGTGTTCATGAAGTAGGCAGTTTCATCCATTTTGTACAAGTATTGAGCTGGGACAGTTTCGATAATAGCTTGTTCGAATTTTTCTTCTGGACGGTAGCTTGTGTCAAATGTAGAACCAGTACGAACATCACGCAATTTCATACGCATGATTGTGTTTCCTTTACCTGGTTTGTGGTGGCTAGCTTCCAAAACGCGGATCAATTTTCCGTCTGCAGTTTCAAATGTCATACCAGCTTTCAATTTGCTTGCTTCAATCATGTTTTTACCTCTTTAATAAATATTATTACTCTTCATTTTACCATAAAATCTTCTGGAAATAAAGCCAAAATAGTTATTGGGAGATGGTAGGGGAGAAAAAGAATATTGCCTAGTCAGGTGGAGTGGTTAATGTTAAAGAGTATCTACCATATTTCTTCTCATACTCAATGGAAATCAAAGAGCAAACTAGGAAGCAAGCCGCAGGTTGCTCAAAACACTGTTTTGAGGTTGTGGATAGAACTGACGAAGTCAGTAACCATATATACGGTAACGTGACGCTGACGTGGTTTGAAGAGATTTTCGAAGAGTATTATATTTCAAAAGGCCGAAGTAAGCTTACTCCGACCTGTTAGTATTGTCTTAAAAAGATTGATTTTTATTCTGGTTCTACCAAAATTTTAATTTGTGACTTATCTTGAGTTAATTCGATAAAGCCTTCTTCGACGATATTTTCCAATTTGATTTTCTTAGTAACCAATTTTTCAGCAGAGAAGTAGCCTTGTTCCATCAATTCTAATACTTTAGGGAAGATATGACGATAAGCAATGATTCCTTTTAGTGTCTTTTCTTGGATTGCAAATTCATTCGGATTAATATTTGCTTCTCGTTCCCAGATAGAGACCACCATGCACTCACCTGCTTTATGTACGGCAGCTAAGGCTTGTCCTAAAACTACTGGCACACCCGTTACTTCATAAGAAACATCTACACCACCGTTTGTTAAACGATGAATAGCTTCAACAGCTGTTTCACCTTCTTCCGGACGGACAACGATAGCTCCTAACTCTTCAGCTTTTGCTTGACGTTCAGGTGATAGTTCAACAGCATAAATCTTAGAAGCACCCGCTGCACGAAGGGCTTCTATAATTAAGAGACCAATCGGACCTAAGCCAAAGACAGCAGCAGTATCACCAGCTTTTAGTGCTGATTGACGAACTGCATAAACTGCAACAGCAGCTGGCTCAGTGAGAGCAGCTTGCTCATAGCTTAAGCTATCTGGAATGACATGTACTAAGTCACCGTCTAAAACACAATATTTGGCAAATCCACCGTCTGCAGCCAAACCGACAAAATTAAGGTTTGGATCCAAATTATAATTACCAACTAAGTTATTCTTAGCTAGAATTGGTTCTACAGCAACACGATCACCAACTTTAACACGAGTAACATCGCTTCCGACTTCTACAATTTCACCAGAAAATTCATGTCCCAGTGTTACTGGTGCTTTTTGACCAGAATAGACATGTTCTTCTGTTGGGATGAAGATAGGGCCATCTAAAAATTCGTGGAGGTCAGTACCACAAATTCCCGTGAATTTAACAGCAACTTTTACTTGGTGCGGAAGTACCTCAGGGACTTCTACTTCTTGAATACGAACATCTTTTGCTGCATGCCAGCGAGCTGCTTTCATTGTAGCCATATGAATAACTCCTTATTGTTACGATTTTTAGTTTTCTTTTTAGGAAACTTTACATGTAACATTGTAAACGCTTTCCTTGTATTTGTCAAGAAAAAACCAACCTCAAGGCTGGTTTCTTTTACATATTAATCTTCTTTCAACTTCGCTAATTCCTGAGCAAGGAGTTTAAGGGCGACTTGTGGGTTGGCTTGGCCTTTGGTTGCTTTCATAAGGAATCCTGTGAAGGCCTTATCTGCGTTACGTTTACCTGACTTGAAGTCGGCAACCGCCGCTTCGTTATCGACAAAGACTTGGTGGATGATTGGAATCAGGATTTCAGGATCTGAGATTTGAACCATACCTGCTTTTTCAACGTATTCACGCGCTCCTCCGCCATTTTTAGCTAGGTGGACAAAGACTTTCTTAGCAATCTTAGAAGAGATAGTGCCGTCTTCGATGATGGCAATCATTTCAACCAAGTTTTCTGGTGTCAATTCGATTTGTTCTAGTGTCTTGCCTTCGGCATTCAAGAACTGAGCGACTTCCCCTTGGAGCCAGTTAGAGACTTGTTTGGCATCGCCACCGAGGGTAACAGCTTTTTCAAAGAAGTCAGAAGTGACTTTGTTTGCCGTCAACTGACTAGCATCATAGTCTGACAAGCCAAGGTCAGATACATAACGCGCACGGCGTTCTTTTGGAAACTCTGGCAACTCAGTTCGCATTTCCTCAATCCACTCGTCTGAGATTTCAAAGATTGGTAGGTCTGGCTCTGGGAAGTAGCGGTAGTCTGCAGCTCCTTCCTTGACACGCATGAGGATGGTTGCCTTGTTAGCTTCATCGTAACGGCGTGTTTCTTGACGGATTTGACCCCCTGAGCGAAGGATTTCAGCTTGACGTTGGACTTCGTATTCAAGACCTTTACGAACGTTTGAGAAGGAGTTGAGGTTCTTCAACTCTGTCTTGGTACCGAATTTCTCTTGACCATAAGGGCGAAGGGAGATATTGGCATCCACACGCATAGAACCCTCTTCCATCTTAACGTCAGAAATACCAGCGTACTGGATAACCTCCTTGAGGGCTGTTAGATAAGCATAGGCTTCTTCAGGAGAACGCATGTCAGCTTCAGATACAATCTCAATCAATGGCACCCCTTGGCGGTTGAGGTCAACATAAGAGTAGCCATCTGTACCGTGGGTGTTTTTACCAGCATCTTCTTCTAGGTGGGCACGTTCGATACCGATTTTCTTAGTTGTACCGTCTTCTAGCTCCACTTCAATCCAGCCGTTATAACCGATTGGCTCATCAAACTGAGAAATTTGGTAGGCTTTTGGATTATCAGGGTAGAAGTAGTTCTTGCGGTCAAAGTGCATCTTTTTGTGGATGTCCATGTTGAGGGCAAGAGCAGCCTTGATACCGGCATCGACAACACCTTTATTAAGAACTGGCAGAACTCCTGGGAAAGACCAATCAATCACGTTAGTGTTGGCATTTTGGTCATTTCCAAAGTGGGCAGAAGTAGGTGAGAAGATTTTTGAATTGGTGTTGAGCTCTACGTGGACTTCAAGTCCAATGACTGTTTCAAAGTTCATTAGTTATCACCTCCAAAAATCACGGGTTGTTGTTTGTGGTAGTCTGTTGTCGCCTCAAAAGCAGCAGCAGCTTGGTAAATGGTTTCCTCAGAGTACTTAGGACCGATCAATTGGAGACCGACAGGCAGACCTTGAGAGAATCCAGCAGGAATAGAAATTCCAGGCAGTCCTGCCAAGTTTACAGGTATGGTCAAGAGGTCAGCCAAGTACATAGCAACTGGGTCGTGGTTGAGTGAATCCAAGTCATAGGCAACACTAGGAGCAGTTGGGCCCAAAATCAAGTCGTAATCCGCGAAGACTTTTTCGAAATCTTGGATGATGAGGGTACGGACCTGACCAGCCTTCTTATAGTAGGCGTCATAGTAACCTGATGAAAGACTGAATGTGCCAAGCATGATACGGCGTTTAACCTCTTCACCGAAACCTTGGCTACGGCTGTTTACATAGATTTCATCAAGGTTGGTTGCATCTTCTGCGCGGTAGCCGTAACGGATACCGTCAAAACGTTGCAAGTTTGATGAAGCTTCAGATGAAGCAATGATGTAGTAGACGGCAACACCGTATTTTGAGTGAGGTAGACTCACTTCTTCAACAATAGCACCAAGTTTTTCAAAGTGTTTGGCTGCGTTCAGAATGGTTCCCTTAACCTCTGGGTCAATTCCTTCACCAAGGTATTCCTTAGGCAAAGCAATTTTCATGCCCTTGATGTCTTGGCCGATTTTTGAAGTAAAATCGGCAATGCGGACAGGAGCAGAAGTAGAGTCTTTGGCATCTTCGCTTGCAATAGCATTGAGCAAGAAGGCATTTTCCTTAACAGTCGGAGCGAAAGGTCCAATCTGGTCTAATGAACTACCAAAGGCAATGAGACCGAAACGTGAAACTGTTCCGTAGGTTGGTTTGAGACCGACGATCCCATTGAAGGCAGCAGGTTGGCGGATAGATCCACCAGTATCAGAACCAAGTGACAAGCGAACTTGTCCTGAGGCTACAGCTGCAGCAGAACCACTTGATGATCCACCAGGGACCTTGCTGTGGTCCCAAGCATTTTTAGTGGCACCGTAGTAAGAAGTCTCACCTGATCCACCCATGGCAAACTCGTCCATGTTGGTTTTCCCTACGACAATCATGCCTTTCGCTTTTGCATTGGCAACGGCTGTCGCATCAAAGATTGGCTCGTAGTTGTAGAGCATTTTTGAGGCTGCAGTTGTAAGAATACCGTCTGTAGAGATATTATCCTTAACTGCAAGTGGAATTCCTGAAAGGACATTATCAGCATCGATTCCAGCTTCATCAATAGCTTTAGCTTGAGCAAGAGCTTGCTCTTCAGCGATGGTAACAAAAGCGTTGATAGCGGTCTCGCGAGACTTGATATCTTCAAGTGTTGCTTGTGTTAATTCAGTTGCTGAAATTTCCTTAGAGACAAGGAGATTGTGCAAGTCTTCAATGGTTTTATTGTTGAAAGTCATTAGGCATCTCCTCCATCGTCTAGGATAGCTGGTACCTTGATATAGTAGTTGTCTTTTTCAGGTACGTTTTTAAACAAGCGATCACGGTCTGTTCCTTCTTCGGCCACATCAGGGCGGAGTACAGTCTTGCGGTCAGCCATGGTTGTAGTAGGTGCGACACCAGTTGTGTCAACTTCGCCCAGCAATTCAACCATGTCAACAATCTTAGACAAGGTAGTCGCAAAGGCAGCAGTTTCTTCTTCAGAGAATCTTAATTTTGAAAGATTGGCAACGTGTGTTACCTCTTCTTGCGTAATTTTCATCTTGCATCCTTTCGTGAAATGATGATTTTTAGTCTGTTCTATTTTACCATATTTTCCTATAAATAAGGGAAGGAAAGATGAAAAAAGACAGGTATAGGATGGAGAACGGATTCTGATGATGATTTATTTGAAAAGCGGATTTCAAAGGGGAAAATATATGGTACAATAGTTTAACAGAGAAGTGAAGACGGTGGTTACAAAATCGAAAGGATGGTGATGCTTATGTGCAGAACCTGTAAAATCTTAGTAGAAAGGAGTAACCAGATTTGTCCCCTTTTGAGGCTTTGACACTCATGTTTGTAGCTGGTAACTTTGTTATCACGCTCCTAAGGTTCATCCTTGAATTGGTAAAAGAGACAAAAAATAGCCGTCCTAACTTTGGCGAGTTAACGAGCTATTTTTTAGTTATGTAATTACAGCCACCGTCTTAAACGGCTCTGTGGGGTGTTGTTGTCGCAACACCTTTTTCTATATTTATTGTAACATTTATTTGAAAAATTGCAAGGGGAATTGTTCTACTTTAGCAGTGTCTGATATAAAATAGAAATTGAAAAAAATGCTAAAATCCGATATAATGGAGTGTTGAAAGGAATGGTAAAATCCAATGTAGAAATCATTCTTAGCTATTGAAACAAGAAAAATAGAGAATCAAAGAAAGAGAACTTATGAATATTCAAGAAGAAATTAAGAAACGTCGTACCTTTGCCATCATCTCCCACCCGGACGCGGGGAAAACAACTATCACTGAGCAGTTGCTCTACTTTGGGGGCGAGATTCGTGAGGCTGGTACCGTAAAAGGAAAGAAAACAGGGACTTTTGCCAAGTCTGACTGGATGGATATCGAGAAGCAACGCGGGATTTCGGTGACTTCATCTGTTATGCAGTTTGACTACGATGGTAAGCGCGTCAACATCCTAGACACCCCAGGGCACGAGGACTTTTCAGAAGATACCTATCGTACCTTGATGGCGGTGGATGCTGCTGTTATGGTCGTGGACTCTGCCAAGGGTATCGAGGCTCAGACTAAGAAATTGTTTGAGGTTGTGAAACACCGTGGCATTCCGGTCTTCACCTTTATGAACAAGCTAGACCGTGATGGACGTGAGCCACTGGACCTCTTGCAAGAATTAGAAGAAGTACTAGGCATTGCGAGTTACCCGATGAACTGGCCAATCGGGATGGGGAAAGCCTTCGAGGGGCTCTATGACCTCTATAACCAACGCTTGGAGCTCTATAAAGGGGATGAGCGTTTTGCTAGTTTAGAAGATGGGGACAAGCTTTTTGGCAGCAACCCTTTCTACGAGCAAGTCAAGGATGATATTGAACTTTTAAATGAAGCTGGGAATGAGTTTTCAGAGGAAGCTATTCTGGCTGGAGAATTGACACCAGTCTTCTTCGGTTCAGCTTTGACAAACTTTGGTGTGCAAACATTCCTTGAAACTTTTCTCAAGTTTGCTCCAGAGCCACATGGACATAAGAAAACAGACGGAGAAATTGTTGATCCTTACGATAAGGACTTCTCAGGATTTGTCTTTAAAATCCAAGCCAACATGGACCCTCGACACCGTGACCGTATTGCCTTTGTACGTATCGTATCGGGTGAATTTGAACGTGGCATGAGTGTCAACTTGCCTCGTACTGGTAAGGGTGCTAAACTGTCTAATGTTACCCAGTTTATGGCTGAAAGTCGTGAGAATGTGACCAATGCCGTGGCAGGAGATATCATCGGGGTTTACGATACAGGAACTTATCAGGTTGGGGATACATTGACAGTTGGAAAAAACAAATTTGAATTTGAACCACTGCCAACCTTCACTCCTGAAATTTTTATGAAAGTTTCTGCTAAGAATGTCATGAAGCAGAAATCCTTCCACAAGGGGATTGAGCAACTGGTGCAAGAAGGTGCTATTCAGCTTTATAAGAATTACCAAACAGGCGAGTACATGCTGGGAGCTGTTGGTCAACTCCAGTTTGAAGTCTTTAAACACCGCATGGAAGGCGAGTACAATGCGGAAGTAGTCATGAGCCCAATGGGTAAAAAGACCGTTCGTTGGATCAAGCCTGAGGACTTGGATGAACGAATGTCATCAAGTCGAAATATCTTGGCTAAAGACCGTTTTGACCAACCAGTCTTCCTCTTTGAAAATGACTTTGCCCTCCGCTGGTTTGCGGATAAGTATCCAGACGTAGAGTTGGAAGAGAAGATGTGACTCAGTACCAACAATTGGAACTAAAGTTCCTAATTGTTGGACGCTAGTCGCTATTTGGCGAACTAGCTAACTGCCTCACTAACTGAGTTTTACAAATGGAATCGATTTGTAAAACTCAGTGTCGTAATCTAATAATAGGTAACCGCTATGGCGGCTTACCTAAACGCTTCACTAGGAAAAATCCACGAATGGTATCGATTCGTGGACTTTTCCGTCGTAGATAGAAAAGGGTAACTGCCTTACTAACTCCGTTTGCAAATAGACTCGATTTGCAAAACTTCGTGTAGTGGATAAAAATACTGCAAAGTTTGCAGTATTTTATCTCAGCATTCTATAAACAGATGTTGAATATTAAGCCTTATTTATTTTATTATTAACCTTTATGGTAATAACTTTACAAATAAAAGAAAACTTCAGATATTCACCTTTTGTGATTGGTCTGAAGTTTTCTTTTTTACTGTCCATATTTTTGGTAAAAGTCAACTTTTACTTGGATGAAGGTTTTGGCCTCGCGTAGGAGTTGAAGAAGGGTGGCGCGGGTTTCAAATTCTTCTCTTGTCTTGGGTAGACTACGGTTCCGGAAGACTTCCAGATAGCGTTCAATTTCATCTAGCAAATCAGAAGCAGGATTGGTCTGGCTCAGTTGAGCTGCAATTTTTGAAAAGAGTTGGGCCAAAATCAGGCTCTCACTGGCAGCTAGGTGACAGGTGTTGATGTGCTGGGCCATGTTTCGCAGGATACGACTTTGTCGCTGTCTCATCTCAAAGTAGTGGATATGGTAATCAGTCTGGTGAAAGAGGTGGTCAGAGTGATCCAAATAGACCAGTCTGAGGGCTTCTTCCAAAAGGGTGTCCAATTCTTCAACTAACTGTGCTCGGTTGCGTCCATCCCCTCTGGATAAATAATATTTGAAGCGCTGGAGAATATCTTTTAACTTTTCTTCTACCAATGTGTGGTAGTGATGAATTTCCTCTTCTCGTGAAGGCATGTAGAGATTAACCAGTAAGGCAAATCCTGTACCGATAGCAAAGAGAAGGAATTCATTGACTAGGAGGTCTGGAGAGGTTGACTTTTGCACCAAGAGATGGCTAACCAAAACGCTACTTGGTGTGATGCCAATTTCCCAGCCCATCTTGTAGGCTAGAGGCACATAGAGGGCTAGATAGAGGCCGAGGCTCCAGATATGAAATCCGCTCAAGTGAAAAGCCAGAACTCCGATAACCAAAGCTAGAAGCATGGAAAAGAGGCGATTTCGGGCCAGTTTTAAGGTACTTCTACGGGTATCGGATAGGCTCAAGAGGGCGATGATTCCAGCCGAGACAGCTGAGGAGAGATTGAGAAAGTAAGCAAGAAGGCAGGCAAGACAGGTAGCTAAGATGAGCTTAGTCGTACGTTGGCTAATAGACATAAGGATTTCCTAGTAAGTTATAATAAAAGCGGAAAAGACAAGACCTGAGCAGGCTTGTCTTTATGAGTTATTTTTTACGGGCTGCTGCGTATTCGGCAACAGCAGTAAAGAGGACATCTGTTGAAGAGTTAAGGGCTGTTTCACATGAGTCTTGGATGACCCCAATCACAAATCCAACCCCAACAACTTGCATGGCAATATCGTTAGAAATACCAAAAAGGCTACAAGCAACTGGGATAAGAAGGAGGGATCCTCCGGCAATACCAGAAGCACCACAGGCTGAGATTGCTGCTACTACACTGAGGACAAAGGCTGTGGCAAAGTCAACAGGGATTCCAAGAGTATTTACTGCAGCAAGGGTTAAAACGTTAATAGTAATCGCTGCCCCTGCCATGTTGATAGTAGAACCAAGTGGGATAGAAACAGAATAGGTATCTGGATCCAGACCGAGGTCGTGGCAAAGTTTCATATTGACAGGGATGTTAGCCGCAGAACTACGAGTGAAGAAGGCTGTAACACCGCTGACACGCAAACATTTCCAAACGAGGGGATAAGGGTTTCTCTTCATAAAGAGGAAGGCAATCAATGGATTGACAACCAGAGCGACAAAGAACATAGTTGTCACCAAGAGGGCAAGCAAGATTCCGTAGTTAGCTAGGCTTCCGATTCCCTTATCAGAGATGGTTTTGAAGACAAGACCAAGGATACCAAATGGAGCTAGATTGATGATCCATTCGACAATCTTAGAAGTCACATCAGCCATAGTTTTCAGCAATTCTTTACTATTTTTGCTGGCCTCTCTCATAGCAATCCCGAAAACAACTGCCCAAGATAAGATACCGATGTAGTTAGCAGTAACGAGGGCATTGACTGGATTGTCAACCAGTTTGAGCAAGAGATTGCTGAGGACCTGGCCAATTCCATCTGGTGGTGCGATTTCTGTATTGGCACTATTTAAGGTAATCTCAACAGGGACGATGAAGCTTGCTAGGACAGCAACAAGTGCCGCTGCAAAGGTTCCCACCAAGTAAAGGAGGATAACCGTTTTCATGTTGCTATCTTGACCCTTTTGATGTTGGGAAAGGGCATTGGCAACGAGGGCAAAGACTAGAATAGGTGCGATGGCTTTGAGGCCACCAACAAAGAGATCTCCAAGTAAACCAATTCCTGAAATGTTAGGAAGTGTCAGCCCTAGGGTTCCTCCCATAAGCATACCAATCAAAATCCGTTTGATTAGGCTTGCCTTATTCCAAGCATGAATGATTTTTTTCATAACAATCTCCTTTGGTGTGTAATGTTTATGATTATAGTATAAATATGGAGCTAAAATCAAGAATTTTCTGTCTATTTTGGCTATTATTTTTGAATATTTATGGAGATTCATCACTTGTGAAACTATGGTATAATAAATGAAAGGAGTTTTCTATGCAAGAATTTATTCAAACCTACCTCAATAAGCATTGATATAACAACGATTATTGAGAATATCTTAACCAAGTTAATTTCTCTGTTATTTCTATTTTTGCTATTCTATATAGCTAAGAAACTACTTCATACCATGGTGCAGAGAATTGTTAAACCTTCTTTAAAAATGTCTCGCCACGATGTCGGGCGTCAGAAAACCATCTCACGTTTATTAGAGAATGTGTTTAATTATACCCTCTATTTCTTTTTACTTTACTGTATCTTGTCTATTTTGGGCTTGCCAGTCTCTAGTTTGCTGGCAGGTGCTGGGATTGCTGGGGTAGCTATTGGTATGGGAGCCCAAGGCTTTCTGTCTGATGTCATCAATGGCTTTTTCATCCTCTTTGAACGTCAACTGGATGTGGGAGATGAGGTCGTTTTGACAAATGGTCCTATTACCGTATCGGGCAAGGTTGTCAGTGTCGGCATTCGAACAACGCAACTCAGAGGAGAAGATCAGGTTCTGCACTTCGTTCCCAATCGGAATATCACCGTCGTCAGCAATTTCTCACGCACAGACTAGACCTGTTATTTTAAGTAATTTGTGGTACAATAGAAAGAGTTTAATAAAGGAGAAAAGATGGTTTTAGAAAAGCAGTTGGGCAATGGTTGTACCTGGATAGACCTTGATGTGGATAAGATTAAAAATATGGAAGATCTTTCTGACATCTATGGATTGGACAAGGAAACCATTGAGTATGCTCTGGATAGAAATGAACGAGCTCATATGGATTATAACCGTGAAACGGAGACGGTAACCTTTATTTATAATGTTCTTGATTTAGAAAAAGACAAAGAATATTATGAAGCGATTCCCATGACCTTTATCGTCGAAAGACAACGAATGATTACCATCAGCAACCATAAGAATGCTTATGTCATTGATCAGATGTCAGCTTATCTGGATAGCCATGAGTCGCTTTCTATTTACAAGTTTCTCTTTGCTGGTTTAGAGATTATCAGTAACGCTTATTATCCTGTCATTGAAGAGATGGATAAAAGTAAGGACGAAATTAGTGCCTTGCTACGTCAAACTACAACAAAGAAAAATCTCTTCGCCCTCTCTGACTTGGAGACTGGTATGGTTTACTTGACAGCAGCAGCAAAACAAAATCGACTCCTCTTGGAACATATCCAGGGCCATGCTCTTTATCGGAGATTTAATGATGTCGAACGAGAGCAGTTTGATGATGCCATGATTGAAGCCCATCAGTTGGTGTCTATGACAGACTTGATTTCTCAAGTCTTGCAACAACTCTCAGCTTCTTACAACAACATCCTAAACAATAACTTGAATGATAGTTTGTCAATTTTGACTATTATCTCCGTCTTACTAGCAGTACTTGCGGTTATTACAGGTTTCTTCGGAATGAATGTTCCTCTACCATTTACAGAAGAGCCAAATGCTTGGATTTATATCTTAATGACTAGCTTGATTTTATGGGTGGCCTTATCTCAATGGCTGAAGAAAATTACTAGAAAATAAAAGAAAAGGAGCCAAAATGGTGATTGAAAACTACATGCCAGACTTTGCTGTGGAAGCAGTCTATGATCTGACAGTCCCAAGCCTGCAGGCGCATGGAATCAAGGCTGTTTTGGTCGATTTGGACAATACCCTCATTGCTTGGAACAACCCTGACGGGACGCCAGAGATGAAGCAATGGCTACATGATCTTCGGGACGCGGGCATTCGCATCATTGTGGTATCAAATAACACTAAAAAACGCGTCCAACGAGCAGTTGAGAAATTTGGGATTGACTACGTTTATTGGGCTCTGAAGCCCTTCACATTTGGGATTGACCGTGCCATGAAGGAATTTCATTATGAGAAAAGTGAAGTGGTCATGGTTGGCGACCAGCTCATGACAGATATACGAGCAGCCCACCGTGCAGGCATTCGCTCGATTTTAGTCAAACCCTTGGTCCAACATGACTCGATCAAAACGCAGATCAACCGAGCTCGTGAGCGCCGTGTGAAGCGAAAAATCACTGAAAAGTACGGACCGATTACATATAAAAAAGGAATTTAACTATGGAAGAAATTCTCTGTATTGGTTGTGGAGCAACCATTCAGACGACAGATAAGGCTGGTCTTGGTTTTACCCCCCAGTCGGCACTTGAAAAAGGTTTGGAAACTGGCGAAGTCTATTGCCAACGCTGTTTCCGTCTCCGCCACTATAATGAAATCACGGATGTCCAGTTGACGGACGATGATTTCCTCAAGCTCTTGCACGAGGTGGGAGACAGTGATGCCTTGGTAGTTAATGTCATTGATATCTTTGATTTTAATGGCTCTGTTATCCCAGGCTTGCCACGTTTTGTCTCGGGCAATGATGTCCTCTTGGTGGGAAATAAAAAAGATATCTTGCCCAAGTCTGTTAAACCAGGCAAGATTAGCCAGTGGCTCATGGAACGTGCCCACGAAGAAGGACTTCGTCCAGTCGATGTCGTCTTAACTTCGGCCCAAAACAAACATGCTATTAAGGAAGTCATTGACAAGATTGAACACTACCGTAAGGGTCGTGATGTTTATGTGGTCGGTGTGACCAACGTTGGAAAATCAACTCTAATCAATGCTATTATCCAAGAAATTACGGGTGATCAGAATGTCATCACGACTTCGCGCTTCCCAGGGACAACCTTGGACAAAATCGAGATTCCGCTTGATGACGGTTCTTATATCTACGATACACCAGGGATTATCCACCGTCACCAGATGGCTCACTACTTGACGGCCAAAAACCTCAAGTATGTCAGTCCTAAAAAGGAAATCAAACCTAAAACCTATCAGCTCAATCCTGAACAAACCCTGTTTTTAGGAGGTCTCGGACGTTTTGACTTTATATCAGGAGAAAAACAAGGATTTACTGCTTTCTTTGACAATGAACTCAAACTCCATCGTACCAAACTTGAAGGCGCTAGTGCTTTCTACGATAAGCACGTCGGAACCCTTCTGACACCGCCAAATAGCAAGGAAAAAGAAGATTTTCCAAAATTAGTCCAGCATGTATTTAATATTAAGGAGAAGACTGACCTAGTCATCTCAGGCCTAGGCTGGATCCGCGTAACAGGAACTGCCAAAGTCGCCGTCTGGGCACCAGAAGGCGTCGCCGTCGTCACACGAAAAGCAATTATTTAAACACAGAAAGGAAAGGGTTGTCTAAATTCGTGCGTGCCCTGAGAGCCCACAGCGAATACTTTTCACTGTGGTGTCAGTTGGTACAAGTGATTGTACCAACTGCGGAAAATTTGAGACCTTAGGCTCAAATTTTAGTCATGAAAGTCCGAAGGACTTTGCTGACGTCCGTCACCACTTCAGAAAAGTATAAAAAGAAACTCTTTTAAGAAAATTATGTCATTAACATCAAAACAACGTGCCTTCCTCAACAGTCAGGCACATACCCTCAAACCTATCATTCAAATTGGGAAGAACGGTCTCAACGACCAAATTAAAACCAGCGTCCGTCAAGCTCTTGATGCGCGTGAATTGATCAAGGTTACTCTTTTGCAAAATACCGATGAAAATATCCACGAAGTAGCTGAAATCTTGGAAGAAGAAATTGGTGTGGATACAGTCCAAAAAATTGGCCGTATTTTGATTTTGTATAAACAATCCAGCAAGAAAGAGAATCGCAAGATTTCTAAAAAAGTCAAAGAAATATAGAAAAACTACTCCAAACAACTGTTTTTACAGAGAAATAAAGGAGACTAGCCTATGGCAATCGAACTATTGACTCCCTTTACCAAGGTAGAGTTGGAGCCAGAAATCAAGGAGAAAAAACGCAAACAAGTTGGGATTTTAGGGGGGAATTTTAACCCTGTTCACAATGCCCATCTCATCGTTGCGGACCAAGTACGCCAGCAGTTGGGACTGGATCAGGTTCTGCTCATGCCTGAATACCAACCTCCTCACGTAGATAAAAAAGAAACCATCCCTGAACACCACCGTCTCAAGATGCTTGAATTGGCAATTGAGGGGATTGACGGCCTAGCCATTGAAACCATTGAGTTGGAGCGCAAGGGCATTTCTTACACCTATGACACCATGAAAATTTTGACAGAGCAACATCCAGATACGGATTATTACTTTATCATCGGTGCTGACATGGTGGACTATCTGCCTAAGTGGTACCGAATTGATGAACTGGTTGACATGGTTCAGTTTGTGGGGGTTCAGCGCCCACGCTACAAGGCTGGAACTTCTTACCCAGTTATCTGGGTGGATGTGCCTCTCATGGATATCTCATCCAGCATGGTGCGTGACTTCCTTGCCCAAGGACGGAAACCCAACTTTCTCCTACCTCAGCCAGTGCTAGACTACATCGAGAAGGAGGGGCTTTACTGATGGGCTATCAAGACTATATTAACTGTTCCCGTGAGGCTTTGTTGGAAAAAATGGCAGAGCTTCTACCCGAGAAACGCTTAACCCATTGCTTGGGTGTGGAGCGTGCAGCTATAGAATTGGCTCAGAGATTTAGAGTCGATACCGAGAAAGCAGGACTAGCAGGCCTTCTTCATGACTATGCTAAGAAGTTGTCAGATCAGGAATTCTTAGACTTGATTGACCGTTATCAGCTAGACCCTGACCTCAAAAACTGGGGCAATAATGTCTGGCATGGTATGGTCGGAATTTATAAGATTCAGGAAGATTTGGATTTGCATGATTTAGAAATCTTGCGAGCTATTGAAATCCATACAGTCGGGGCTGACCAGATGACAGACCTAGATAAGGTTATCTATGTCGCAGACTATATCGAGCATAATCGATCCTTTCCTGGAGTGGATGTAGCGCGTGAGATTGCAAGTTTGTCACTTAATAAGGCAGTAGCTTATGAGACAGTTCGTACCGTGGAGCATCTAGCCCATCAGGGATTCCCCATCTATCCCCAAACCCTTGAAACCTATAACGCCTTTGTGCACTATTTGAAAGAGGACTAAATGAACGAAAAAGAATTACTAGAACTAGTCGTGAAAGCGGCTGATGAGAAACGTGCGGAGGATATTCTCGCACTTGACGTACAAGAATTGACCAGTGTGACAGACTACTTTGTGATCACTAGCTCTATGAATAGCCGTCAGTTGGATACTATCGCTGATAATATCCGTGAAAAAGTAGCGGAAGCAGGATTTAAAGGCAGTCATGTCGAAGGCGACGCAGCTGGAGGTTGGGTCTTGCTGGACCTTGGTGCTGTCGTTGTGCATGTCTTTTCAGAAGAAATGCGTGCCCACTATAACCTAGAAAAACTATGGCATGAGGCGGATTCAGTAGATTTATCTGAAACTCTTGCTTAGAAGACGAACTCAGTTGCAGTCAACTGGGTTTCTTTGCTTATTTTAGAAAAAATGGATAGAAAGGTATAGGGCTAGTAGTGTTTACCATGGAGCTCTTGGTATCATGATTATGGCAACTTATGAAACCTTTGCGGCTGTTTACGATGCTGTGATGGACGATGGTTTATATGACAAATGGACGGATTTTTCTCTGCGTCACTTGCCTAAAAACAAGGAGAGAAAGAAACTCTTGGAGCTGGCTTGTGGGACAGGAATTCAATCTGTGCGCTTCTCTCAGGCTGGTTTTGATGTGACTGGACTTGACTTGAGTGGGGATATGTTGAAGATTGCTGAAAAGAGAGCGGCTTCGGCCAAGCAAAAGATTGATTTTATTGAAGGCAATATGCTGGATTTATCCAAGGCAGGGAAATTCGACTTTGTCACGTGTTATTCGGATTCTATCTGCTACATGCAGGATGAAGTGGAAGTGGGGGATGTTTTCAAAGAAGTTTATAATGCCCTCAATGATGATGGTGTCTTTATCTTTGATGTGCATTCCACCTACCAGACAGATAAAGTTTTTCCAGGGCTATTCTTACCATGAAAATGCGGAAGATTTTGCCATGCTCTGGGATACCTACGAGGACGAAGCACCTCACTCCATCGTGCATGAGTTGACCTTTTTTATCAAGGAGGCTGACGGTTCCTTTAGTCGCTACGATGAAGTGCATGAGGAGCGGACTTATGAGATCCTGACCTATGATATTTTGCTGGAACAGGCTGGTTTCAAATCCTTCAAACTTTATGCGGACTTTGAGGACAAAGAGCCTACAGAAACTAGCACCCGTTGGTTTTTTGTCGCGCAGAAGTAGGAGATTATCATGACCATCACAGGTATTATCGCGGAGTTTAATCCCTTTCATAATGGGCATAAGTACCTGCTAAATCAGGCTGAGGGACTGAAAATCGTTGCCATGTCAGGGAATTTCATGCAGCGTGGAGAGCCTGCTATCGTGGATAAGTGGACACGAGCCCAGATGGCGCTGGAAAATGGGAGCGGATCTGGTAGTGGAATTGCCCTTTTTAGTCAGTGTTCAGGCGGCGGATTTCTTCGGCCAAGGAGCTGTGGATATCTTGGCTAGGTTGGGCATTGATAGCCTCGCTTTTGGGACGGAGGAAGTTCTAGATTACCAGAAAATCGCTGACTTATACACAGAGCAGGGGACTGAGATGGAGAAATTTGTGGAAAATTTGCCTGATTCCCTTTCCTATCCCCAGAAAACCCAAACCATGTGGAAGGAATTTGCAGGTCTTGATTTTTCAGGCAATACGCCCAATCATGTTCTTGCTCTTGCCTATGCCAAAGCCGTTGTTGGACACAACACCAAACTGCATCCGATTCAGCGTCAGGGGGCGGGCTACCATTCTGTAGATAAAGATGTGGACTTTGCTTCGGCGACAGCTCTTCGTCAGCACCAGAAGGATCAAGATTTCTTAGAACGCTTTATGCCTTCTGTTGCCCTCTTTGAGCAGGCCAGTAAGGTGAGCTGGGAAGACTATTTTCCCTTGCTCCGCTATCAAATCTTGTCAAATCCAGACCTAACCACTATCTATCAGGTCAATCAAGAAATGGCTGCGCGCATTAAGGAAGCTATTAAAACAGCCCAGTCTGTGGAAGAATTGGTTGAGGCGGTTGCGACCAAGCGTTATACCAAGGCGCGTGTCAGACGCCTTTTGACTTATATTTTGGTGCAGGCTAGAGAAAATGACTTGCCAGAAGACATTCATGTCCTTGGCTTTACCGAAAAAGGCAGACAACATCTCAAGTCTCTGAAAGAGCAGGTCCATCTAGTCAGCCGAATTGGCAAAGAACCTTGGGATGCTATGACCCAAAAGGCAGACCAGATTTACCAACTGGGAAATCCAAGTATAGCAGAGCAGAATTTTGGAAGAGTACCGATAAGAATAGAAACAAACTCAGTCTACTGAAAGGTGGACTTTTTCTCAAGTCTCTACTAAACTACTATTTCTAAATAACAAGTTTATTTTAGCAAACGCGTTCCAAATTCCCCAAAACATATTCTATTTTAGGTTTGTGAAAATCACTTTTTTATGGTAGAATGTAAAAGAATGTATGTCATTCGGAATAACAATAAAATGAGGTAAAAACATGGAAATCATGTCGCTTGCGATTGCTGTTTTTGCCGTCATCATTGGTTTAGTCATTGGATATGTCAGCATCTCAGCTAAGATGAAATCATCTCAGGAAGCTGCGGAGTTGATGCTTTTAAATGCTGAACAAGAAGCAACTAATTTACGTGGACAAGCTGAGCGTGAAGCGGATTTACTTGTTAATGAAGCCAAACGTGAAAGCAAGTCTCTTAAAAAAGAAGCACTATTGGAGGCC
The DNA here is from genome assembly GCF_000148585.2 of Streptococcus mitis NCTC 12261. NCBI lineage: Bacteria > Bacillati > Bacillota > Bacilli > Lactobacillales > Streptococcaceae > Streptococcus > Streptococcus mitis. The sequence continues at coordinate 1,465,650 of NZ_CP028414.1, read as the reverse complement.
AAAGAAGAAGCCAGAAAATACCGTGAAGAAGTGGACGCTGAATTCAAATCAGAACGTCAAGAACTCAAACAAATCGAAAGTCGTTTGACAGAGAGAGCTACCAGCCTTGACCGTAAGGACGACAATTTGACGAGTAAGGAACAAACACTTGAACAAAAAGAACAAAGTATTTCTGATAGAGCGAAAAACCTTGATGCGCGTGAAGAGCAATTAGAGGAAGTCGAAAGACAAAAAGAAGCAGAACTAGAGCGTATTGGTGCTCTGTCTCAGGCAGAAGCACGAGATATTATCTTGGCTCAGACAGAGGAAAACTTGACCAAGGAGATTGCTAGCCGTATTCGCGAAGCTGAGCAAGAGGTCAAGGAACGTTCTGACAAAATGGCCAAGGATATCCTGGTTCAAGCTATGCAACGTATTGCTGGTGAATATGTAGCAGAGTCAACAAACTCAACGGTTCACCTGCCAGACGATACTATGAAGGGACGCATTATTGGTCGTGAAGGCCGTAATATTCGTACCTTTGAAAGTTTGACAGGGGTTGATGTGATTATCGACGATACACCAGAAGTGGTAACCTTGTCAGGATTTGATCCGATTCGTCGTGAGATTGCCCGTATGACCATGGAAATGTTGCTCAAAGATGGTCGTATCCACCCAGCTCGTATCGAAGAGTTGGTTGAGAAAAACCGTCAAGAGATTGACAATAAGATCCGTGAATACGGTGAGGCTGCTGCCTATGAAATTGGTGCGCCAAACCTTCATCCAGACTTGATGAAGATTATGGGACGTTTGCAGTTCCGTACTTCTTATGGACAAAATGTCTTGCGTCATTCGATTGAGGTTGCTAAGTTGGCTGGTATCATGGCGAGCGAACTTGGTGAAAATGCGGCTCTTGCCCGTCGTGCTGGATTCCTTCACGATATCGGAAAAGCCATTGACCGTGAGGTTGAGGGTAGCCACGTTGAAATCGGTATGGAATTGGCCCGTAAGTACAAGGAACATCCAGTTGTGGTCAATACCATTGCTAGCCACCACGGAGATGTTGAAGCTGAGAGCGTGATTGCAGTTATCGTTGCTGCAGCAGACGCTTTGAGCGCAGCTCGTCCAGGTGCTCGTAGTGAGTCTCTTGAAAGCTACATCAAGCGTCTCCATGATTTGGAAGAAATTGCTAACGGCTTTGAAGGGGTACAAAATAGCTTTGCCCTTCAAGCAGGACGTGAAATCCGCATCATGGTCAATCCAGGACAAATCAAGGACGACAAAGTCACAATCTTAGCTCATAAAGTTCGTGAGAAAATTGAAAACAATCTCGATTACCCAGGAAATATCAAGGTAACCGTGATTCGCGAGCTTCGTGCAGTAGATTATGCTAAATAAATAAGAAAGAGCAGTTGAAAAATTACTGCTTTTTTGTTACACTAGATAGAAAGACTGTAAAGGATAATTTGGCTTTTTGCCGTTATTCTAGAGAAATGTTATTTCACAGACTGACTAAAAGGAGACACAATGGCAGACCGAGGCTTACTAATCGTTTTTTCTGGTCCTTCAGGGGTTGGAAAAGGAACGGTTAGAAGAGAGATTTTTGAGAGTTCTGAAAATCAATTTCAATACTCTGTATCGATGACGACGCGCGCACAACGTCCTGGAGAAGTGGATGGTGTTGACTATTTCTTCCGCACTCGCGAAGAGTTTGAAGAGCTGATTCGTCAAGGACAGATGTTGGAATATGCAGAATATGTCGGCAACTACTATGGAACTCCTCTGACCTATGTCAATGAAACCTTGGACAAGGGAATCGATGTTTTCCTTGAAATTGAGGTTCAAGGAGCTCTTCAGGTCAAGAAAAAGGTTCCAGATGCTGTCTTTATCTTCCTGACACCACCAGATTTGGATGAATTGCAAGATCGTTTGGTAGGACGTGGAACAGACAGTGCAGAAGTGATTGCCCAACGAATCGAAAAAGCCAAGGAAGAAATTGCGCTTATGCGTGAGTATGATTATACGATTGTCAACGATCAGGTGCCCCTAGCTGCTGAGCGTGTCAAACGTGTGATCGAAGCAGAACACTTCCGTGTGGATCGTGTCATTGGTCACTATCAGGAGATGTTACCAAAGTCTCCAACTACTCGATAAAATTTAGAAAATAGGTACAAGCAAATGATGTTAAAACCCTCTATTGATACCTTGCTCGACAAGGTTCCTTCAAAATATTCACTCGTAATCTTGGAAGCAAAACGTGCCCACGAATTGGAAGCAGGTGCACCAACAACTCAAGGTTTCAAGTCTGAAAAATCAACTCTTCGCGCTTTAGAAGAAATCGAATCAGGAAACGTTACAATTCACCCAGATCCAGAAGGAAAACGTGAAGCAGTGCGTCGCCGTATCGAAGAAGAAAAACGTCGCAAAGAAGAAGAAGAAAAGAAAATCAAAGAGCAAATCGCTAAAGAAAAAGAAGATGGTGAAAAAATTTAAGGTTGGGGGGACTCAATCTTATTTTTTCTATTGCAAGAATGTACTGACAAGGAGGAGGTGAGAAGATGCCCATAGCCAAGATTATTGTAGATGTGCCCTTGATGCAGACGGACCAGCCCTATAGTTACAGGATTCCTGAGGAATTTCTGGGAATGCTGGAAGTTGGGATGCGAGTTCATGTGCCTTTTGGTAAGGGAAATCGCCTGATTCAAGGGATTGTTCTTGGTTTGGAGTCCCAATTGGATGAAGAAGAGATGGAGCAAGATTTAAAAGATATTGCCGAGGTACTGGATTTTTCCCCTGTTCTCACGCAAGAACAACTCTGGCTGGCTGAGGAGCTCCGTAAATCCGTCTTTTCCTATAAAATTTCTATCCTCAAGGCTATGTTACCAGGGTTTCTGAACTCTAGCTATGACAAAATTCTCTATCCTATGGCAGGTCTGAGTCAGGAAGACCGAGAGCGCTTGTTTGGTTCAGAAGATTCGCTTGCCTTTTCTTCTCTAGATTTAGGTAAGCAAGCTGAAATGATGCGTTTGACTAGAAAAGGCCTGCTTGGTCTAGAATATCAGGCGATTGATCAAAAGAAGGTCAAGACCCAGTCTTGGTATGAGGTAGACCTTGTTCAGTTAGAAGGTGTAGAGATTTCTACACGCGCCAAGAAAAAGTTAGAACTGAGAGACTATCTGCTGTCTCATCCAGAGAGCGCTTCTTTGGCTAGTTTGTTAGAGTCCTACTCGCGGGAGCAAGTCAACTTCTTTGTGGAACAAGGTGCTGTGACCATAGTTCAAAAGGAAGTTCAACGCTCGGCTGCTTATTTTGAAGGGATTGAAGCAAGTCAGCCTTTAGAGTTGAATCCAGAGCAAAGACAGGCGCGTGATGCGGTTGTCAGTGCGATTGGCAGTCATCAGCCTCCTTTCCTCCTTCAAGGGATTACAGGAAGTGGGAAGACGGAGGTTTATTTGCAGATTATCCAAGGAGCCTTGGACAAGGGCAAGACAGCTATTTTGCTGGTGCCTGAGATTTCCTTGACTCCACAAATGACGGAGCGTTTTATTGCTCGATTTGGTGAGAAAGTGGCCATTCTTCATTCAGGCCTATCCAATGGTGAAAAGTACGACGAATGGCGCAAGGTGGAACGTGGCGATGCTCAAGTTGTTGTGGGTGCCAGATCTGCCATCTTTGCTCCGCTGAAAAATCTAGGTGTCATTATAATCGATGAGGAGCATGAAGCGACTTATAAGCAGGACAGCAATCCCCGTTACCATGCTAGAGAGGTAGCTATTTTACGGGCCCAGTATAATCAAGCAGCACTGGTACTTGGTTCAGCAACTCCTAGTCTGGAAAGCCGTGCTCGGGCTGGAAAAGGCGTTTATCAACATTTACGTCTGACCCAGCGCGCCAATCCTTTAGCTAGGATCCCTGAGGTTCAAGTAATTGACTTTCGGGACTATATCGGACAAAATGAAACGTCAAACTTTACGCCACCTTTGCTAGAAGCGATTCAGGATCGTCTGGCTAAAAAAGAGCAGGTGGTTCTTATGCTCAATCGTCGTGGTTATTCTAGCTTTGTTATGTGTCGGGAGTGTGGGACCGTGGATACTTGTCCTAACTGTGACATTTCCTTGACCTTGCACATGGATACCAAGACCATGAACTGCCATTATTGTGGTTTTTCGAAGGACATTCCTCAGGTCTGTCCTAACTGTAAGAGCCGAAGTATTCGTTACTATGGGACAGGGACACAGAAGGCTTATGATGAGCTGGCAGAACTCTTTCCGCAGGCCCGCATTTTGCGGATGGATGTGGACACGACTCGTAAGAAAGGTAGTCACCAAGCTCTTCTTGACCAGTTTGGGCGAGGAGAAGCAGATATTTTACTAGGTACTCAGATGATTGCCAAGGGATTGGATTTTCCTAATGTAACCTTAGTTGGAGTTCTCAATGCGGATACGGCATTGAATCTACCTGATTTCCGTTCTTCTGAGAGAACCTTCCAGCTCTTGACTCAGGTTGCAGGCCGGGCAGGTCGTGCTGAAAAAGCTGGGCAGGTCTTGATTCAGTCTTACAATCCTCAGCACTACGCTATTCGATTTGCAAAGGATCAGGATTACGAAGGTTTTTATGCCTATGAAATGGGAATCAGACGACAACTTGGTTATCCGCCTTACTATTTCACTATTGGCATTACCCTTTCTCACAAGAAAGAAGAAGAGGTGGTCAAACGTGCTTATGAAGTTATGAATATTTTGCGGTCAGGATTGTCAGAGACCAGTAACATTCTTGGGCCAACCCCCAAACCGATTGCTCGTACCCACAACCTCTATCATTACCAGATTTTGATTAAATACCGTTTAGAAGATGAGCTAAGTCCGACCCTCAACCAGGTCTTAGCCTTGACTCAAGAACGGGAAAATAGTGAGCTCCGTCTCAGCATTGACCATGAGCCACAGCAATTTTTATAAGAAGGAGAAGATATGACAAAATTAATCTTTATGGGGACACCCGACTTTTCAGCAACAGTCTTAAAAGGACTTTTGACAGATGACCGTTACGAAATTCTAGCCGTTGTGACCCAGCCGGACCGTGCTGTTGGGCGAAAAAAAGTGATTCAAGAAACCCCAGTCAAGCAGGCTGCCAAGGAAGCAGGGCTTCCTATTTATCAACCTGAAAAATTATCTGGAAGTCCTGAGATGGAAGCTATTATGAAGCTAGGAGCAGATGGAATTGTGACTGCTGCTTTTGGGCAGTTTCTGCCAAGTAAACTCCTTGATAGCATGGACTTTGCGGTCAATGTTCACGCTTCCCTTCTTCCCAAACACCGTGGTGGTGCGCCTATCCATTATGCCTTGATTCAAGGGGATGAGGAAGCTGGTGTGACCATCATGGAAATGGTGAAGGAAATGGATGCAGGAGATATGATTTCTCGTCGCAGTATTCCAATCACGGATGAGGACAATGTCGGCACCTTGTTTGAGAAATTGGCGCTAGTTGGTCGTGATTTGCTTTTGGACACTTTGCCTGCCTACATTGCTGGGGAAATCAAACCTGAACCGCAGGATCCAAGTCAGGTCACTTTCTCGCTAAATATCAAGCCAGAGGAAGAAAAACTGGACTGGAACAAAACCAATCGTCAACTCTTTAACCAAATCCGTGGCATGAACCCCTGGCCTGTTGCCCATACTTTCCTTAAGGGCGACCGCTTTAAGATTTATGAAGCACTACCAGTAGAAGGTCAGGGAAATCCAGGTGAGATTCTCTCTACTGGTAAGAAAGAATTGATTGTCGCAACGGCAGAAGGGGCTCTATCCCTCAAACAAGTGCAGCCAGCTGGTAAACCTAAGATGGACATTGCTTCCTTCCTCAATGGAGTTGGACGTACATTGACTGTAGGAGAACGATTTGGTGACTAAAGTAGAAACGGCTAGAAGTTTAGCCCTAGCAGTATTAGAGGATGTTTTTATCAATCAAGCATACTCAAATATCGCCTTAAATAAGCATTTCAAGGGAAGTCAACTTTCGGCAGCAGACAAGGGCTTGGTGACCGAGCTGGTCTATGGAACGGTAGCCCGTAAACTGACTCTGGAATGGTACCTATCCCACTTTATCGAAGACAGAGACCAGTTAGATAGTTGGCTTTATGTCCTTCTTCTCATGAGTGCTTACCAGCTCCGCTATTTGGACAAGATTCCAGACCATGCTGTGGTCAATGAAGCAGTAGAATTGGCCAAAGTCCGTAAAAAAGGCAGTGAAAAATTGGTCAACGCTGTCCTTCGCCGTATCTTGCGTGAAGGCTGGCCAGATATTGCTAGCATCAAGCGAAAAAACAAGCGTGATTCTATTGCCTATTCTCTTCCAGTTTGGCTAGTTGCCAAGCTCAAGGAAGAATACGGAGAAGAGCGAGCTCAAGCTATCTTTGAAAGCCTTTTGGTGCGCAACAAGGCTAGTATTCGTGTAACGGACCTAGGACGAAAAGAAGAAATCCAAGTCTTGTTGGAGGCCAGTGATTCACCTTTGTCTGTTTTTGGTCTCGTCAAGGAGCAGGGGCATTTTGCAGGCCATGACCTATTTTCAGAGGGGGCTATTACTATCCAAGACGAGTCTAGTCAGCTGGTTGCTCCCACTCTTGATTTACAAGGTGGTGAGCAGGTTCTAGATGCCTGTGCGGCTCCAGGTGGGAAAACAGCCCATATAGCCTCTTATCTAACGACAGGTCAGGTTACTGCTCTGGACTTGTACGACCATAAGTTGGACTTAATACAAGAAAATGCCCAACGTTTGGGAGTTGCAGATCGGGTTCAAATGCAAAAATTAGATGCCAGAAAGGTGCATGAGTTTTTTGGTCAGGATTCATTTGATAAGATTTTGGTAGATGCTCCCTGTTCAGGAATCGGTCTTCTGCGCCGAAAACCAGACATCAAATACAATAAAGAAACGGCAGATTTCGCGTCCTTGCAGGAAATTCAGCTAGAAATATTAGGTAGTGTTTGTCAAACACTACGCAAAGGTGGTATAATAACTTATAGTACCTGTACTATTGTCTCAGAGGAGAACTTTCAAGTCGTACAGGCATTTTTAGAAAGTCATCCTGAATTTGAGCAGGTTACACTAGAACATGAATGTAAGGATATCATGAAAGACGGCTGTATCCTCATTACACCTGAATTGTATGGAAGTGATGGATTTTTTATCAGTCAATTTCGTAAGATATCGGATTAGGAAGGAACTAACACATGGAAATTTCATTATTAACAGATGTTGGTCAGAAACGAACAAATAACCAAGACTATGTCAACCACTATGTCAATAGAGCTGGACGTACTATGATTATCCTAGCTGATGGTATGGGAGGTCATCGCGCAGGGAATATCGCTAGTGAAATGGCGGTAACAGACCTAGGTGTAGCTTGGGTAGATACTCAAATCGATACAGTTAATGAAGTACGTGAATGGTTTGCTAACAACCTTGAGATTGAAAATCAAAGGATTAACCAATTGGGACAAAATGAAGCCTATAAAGGAATGGGAACAACCCTTGAGGCTGTAGCCATTATTGATAATCAGGCTATCTATGCCCACATTGGGGATTCTCGTATCGGTTTGATTCGTGGAGAAGAATACCACCAGTTAACGAGCGACCATTCTTTGGTCAATGAATTGCTTAAGGCAGGTCAATTGACACCTGAAGAAGCTGCTAGCCATCCACAGAAAAATATTATTACCCAGTCAATCGGTCAAAAAGACGAAATTCAGCCTGATTTTGGAATGATCACCCTTGAGCCGGGAGACTATCTCTTACTCAATAGTGATGGCTTGACAAATATGATTTCAGGCAGTGAGATTTCTGATATTGTAACCAGCGATATTTCTTTGGCAGATAAGGCAGCAACCTTGATCCGTTTTGCCAACAATGCGGGTGGTTTAGACAACATCACAGTTGCCCTTATTGCTGTTAATGAGGAGGAAACAGAATGATCCAAATCGGCAAGATTTTTGCCGGGCGGTATCGGATTCTCAAACAGATTGGTCGAGGAGGCATGGCAGATGTTTACTTGGCTAAAGATTTGATTCTAGACGGGGAAGAAGTGGCAGTAAAGGTCCTGAGAACCAACTACCAGACAGACCCGATTGCTGTGGCGCGTTTCCAGCGGGAAGCGAGAGCCATGGCGGATCTGGACCATCCTCATATCGTTCGGATTACAGATATCGGTGAAGAAGAGGGACAACAGTATCTTGCAATGGAATATGTTGCTGGATTAGACCTCAAACGCTATATCAAGGAACATCACCCTCTTTCAAATGAAGAAGCGGTTCGAATCATGGGACAAATCCTCTTGGCTATGCGCTTAGCCCATACTCGAGGAATTGTTCACAGGGATTTGAAACCGCAAAATATCCTTTTGACCCCAGATGGGACTGCCAAGGTTACAGACTTTGGGATTGCAGTAGCCTTTGCAGAGACGAGTTTGACTCAGACCAACTCAATGCTGGGTTCCGTTCATTATTTATCGCCAGAGCAGGCGCGTGGTTCTAAAGCAACTGTGCAGAGTGATATCTATGCCATGGGGATTATTTTCTATGAGATGCTGACAGGTCATATTCCTTACGATGGGGATAGTGCGGTAACCATCGCCCTCCAGCATTTCCAGAAACCTCTGCCGTCGGTTATAGCTGAAAATCCATCTGTGCCTCAGGCATTAGAAAATGTTGTTATCAAGGCAACTGCTAAGAAATTAACAGATCGTTACAAATCAGTCGCTGAAATGTATGTGGATTTGTCGAGTAGTTTGTCTTATAATCGTCGTAATGAACCAAAGCTAGTCTTTGACGATGCAACTAAGGCAGATACTAAAACTCTTCCTAAAGTACCGCAAAGTACCTTGACTTCTATTCCTAAAGCTCCGGTACAAGAGGGAAGACCTCAACCTAAGCCCCAACCTCATCAGACAGAAAAAACAGTACCTAGTTCAAAGCCAACCAAACGTCGTCGTATGAAAGCACGTTATCCAATTTTATTTGCGACCTTCTTGTTGGTTGTGGCATCCTTGGTATGGATTTTATATAGAACGCCCGCTACCATTGCTATTCCAAATGTGGCAGGTCAGACGGTTGCAGAGGCTAAAGAGGCTCTAAAAAAAGCCAATTTTGAGGTTGGTGAAGAAAAATCAGAGTCCAGTGATAAGGTTGAAGAAGGTCGGGTTATTCGTACAGACCCTGAAGCTGGTAAAACACGTAAAGAAGGAACAAAAATTAATTTGATTGTGTCTTCTGGTCAGCAGTCTTTCCAACTCGGAAATTATCTCGGAAGAAAGTCCAGTGATGTAGTGGCAGAATTGAAGGGTAAGAAGGTTCCAGAAAATCTGATTAAGATTGAGGAAGAAGAATCCAACGAAATCGAAGCCGGTACAATCATGAAACAAAGTTTACCGGAGGGAACAACCTATGATCTTAGCAAGGCAACTCAAATAGTTTTGACAGTTGCTAAAAAAGTAAATTCTATTTCAATGCCAAGCTATATTGGTTCTAGCCGAGAATTTGCAGTCAATAATCTTACAGAGATATATGACATTAAAAAAGCTAATATCGAAGTTGTAGAAGTGTCTAAAGCTCCTGAAGGAACTGCTGAGGGGACTGTTATAGAGCAAAGTCCAAAAGCAGGCGAAAAAGTAGACTTGAGCACTACTCGTGTTAAAATTTCTATTTATAAACCCAAAACACCACCATCAAGTTCCTCTTCAACGTCAGTTCAACGTGGTAACCAAGGTTCACCTACTACTCCAAATCAAGGGAATCAACAAGGTGGCCAGCAAGGAAATCAACAAGGAACGGTTCCTACTCCGAGTCAACCAAATAGTGAAGGAAATCACGAAAATTCTCGTGATTAAACGAATCTTTGTCATGATTTCATGGCAAAGATTTTTTTTGACTCCGGATTTGTGATAGAATAGTAGGAGTTGATAAAAGGAGGAACGCATGGAAGAATCAAGAGAATTAAATGCCGTCATCGATGTGATTATGTTAGCAGGAACCATTCTCCTTAAAAGTGGTTCAGAGATTCATCGTGTAGAAGATACCATGATTCGTATTGCGCATTCGCAGGGAATTTTGGATTGCAATGTTCTGGCTATGCCTGCCGCAATCTTTTTCTCCATTGAAAATACCAATATTTCGCGAATGAAACGCGTGACCTCCTCTTCTTATAATATTGAAAAAGTCTGCGATGTCAACCAGATTTCTCGTCAGTTGGTAGGGGGGCAGATTGATTTAGAGACAGCGTTCAAGCAATTGAAGGCTTTGCAAGCCCAACCTCTTCCTTATACTAAGTTGCAGGTAACTCTGGCTGCGACCTTTAGTGCTCCTTTCTTTTCAATTATGTTTAGTGGAAATATCTACGACGCACTTGGGGCAGGAGTGGCTACCTTATTTGGTTTTGCCTTTTCCCTCTATGTAGAGAAGTTTATCCGAATTCCCTTTGTGACAGCATTTGCTGGAGCCTTTGTCTTTGGGATGATAGCCCAGTTTTGGGCTCGCTACACAGGTTTTCCTTCAACGGCAGATTTGATTATAGCTGGTGCGGTCATGCCGTTTGTACCAGGTATTGCCTTGACCAATGCGGTTCGTGATATTATGACCAACCACATAAACTCTGGTATGAGTAAGATGTTTGAATCCCTGCTCATTACCCTTGCTTTAGGGGCGGGAACTTCTGTCGCCTTGGTATTGATGAACTAATATGACACTAACAACCTTTTTATTACAAGCAGTAGCAAGTCTTCTTGCTATAATCACTTTTTTAATCGTACTCAATGTTCAACGTTCTATGCTCTTACCAGGAGGAATTTTGGGCATGGCTGTCTGGCTAATTTATCTTTTGCTCAAGGAACCGACCAATGTTATTGTGGCTACTTTTATTGCAGCCATTATCGGTTCTTGTGTCAGCCAGATTTTAAGTATTCTTTATAAGACACCTGCTGTAGTCTTTATCTTGGCAATCTTGGCACCTCTGGTTCCGGGTTATCTCTCCTATCGGACAACTGCCTTTTTTGTGACGGGAGATTACAGTCATGCCATTGCTAGTGCAACCTTGGTTGTTATGTTGGCTTTGGTGATTTCCATTGGAATGGCTAGCGGAACAGTGATTCTTAGACTGTATTCTTACTTACGAAAACAGCATAATCGTTAGACTAACAAGAGACTTGATTTGGTGAATCAAGTCTTTTTTCTCTCTTTTACTGCTATTTGTGATAAAATAGTATAGAACGATTTTTTACAATGAATGATAAAACAGAGGTAAATATGACAATCGGTATTGATAAGATTGGTTTTGCGACCGGTCAATATGTCTTGAAATTACAAGACTTAGCAGAAGCGAGGGGAATTGACCCTGAAAAATTAAGTAAAGGACTCTTACTCAAGGAATTGAGTATTGCGCCCCTAACTGAGGATATCGTGACCTTGGCGGCCAGTGCAAGTGATTCTATTTTAACGGAGCAAGAAAGAGCAGAAATTGATATGGTCATTGTAGCTACTGAGTCAGGAATTGACCAAAGTAAAGCTGCAGCCGTCTTTGTGCATGGTTTGCTGGGCATCCAGCCCTTTGCTCGTAGTTTCGAGATTAAAGAAGCCTGCTATGGAGCGACAGCTGCCCTTCATTATGCCAAATTGCATGTGGAAAATTCTCCAGAGTCCAAAGTTTTGGTTATTGCCAGTGATATTGCCAAATATGGTATTGAAACACCTGGAGAACCCACTCAGGGTGCTGGAAGTGTGGCTATGTTGATTACACAGAATCCACGCATTATGGCCTTTAATAATGACAATGTAGCTCAGACTCGTGACATCATGGATTTCTGGCGTCCAAATTACTCAACAACCCCTTATGTAAATGGTGTCTATTCTACCCAGCAATATCTAGATAGTTTGAAAACGACTTGGCTTGAATACCAAAAACGCTACCAGCTTACCTTAGATGATTTTGCTGCGGTTTGCTTCCACTTGCCTTATCCTAAATTAGCGCTAAAAGGCTTGAAAAAAATCATGGATAAGAGCCTGCCGCAAGAGAAAAAAGACCTCTTGCAAAAGCATTTTGACCAGTCTATTCTCTACAGTCAAAAGGTGGGAAATATCTATACAGGTTCCCTCTTCCTCGGACTCTTGTCTCTCTTGGAAAATACAGATAGCTTGAAGGCTGGGGATAAAATTGCCCTTTATAGTTACGGAAGTGGGGCTGTAGCTGAGTTCTTTAGCGGTGAATTGGTTGAAGGATATGAAGCTTATCTGGATAAGGACCGTTTGAACAAGCTCAACCAACGAACTGCCCTGTCTGTTGCAGACTATGAAAAAGTCTTCTTTGAGGAAGTAGAGTTAGACGAAACAAATTCTGCCCAGTTTGCTGGCTATGAAAATCAAGATTTTGCCTTGGTTGAAATTGTTGACCACCAACGCCGTTATAGCAAGGTTGAAAAATAATGAAGATAAGTTGGAATGGATTTTCTAAAAAATCATACCAAGAGCGCCTCGAGCTGTTAAAAGCTCAGGCGCTCCTTAGTCCTGAGAAGCAAGTGAGTTTGGAGCAGGATGAACAGATTAGTGTGACTGTGGCAGACCAGCTGAGTGAGAATGTAGTGGGAACTTTTTCTCTGCCTTATTCGCTGGTCCCAGAGGTTCTCGTTAACGGTCAGGAATACACAGTTCCCTATGTGACAGAAGAACCCTCAGTGGTTGCTGCGGCCAGCTATGCCAGTAAAATCATCAAGCGAGCAGGCGGTTTTATTGCCCAAGTCCATGAGCGCCAGATGATTGGGCAGGTAGCTCTTTATCAAGTTGCTAATCCTGAACAAGCGCAAGAGAAAATTGCCAGCAAGAAAGCCGAACTCTTGGAACTTGCCAATCAAGCCTATCCTTCTATCGTTAAACGTGGAGGTGGGGCGCGTGATTTGCATGTAGAGCAGATCAAAGGTGAAACAGACTTTCTCGTTGTTTATCTCCATGTCGATACCCAGGAAGCTATGGGAGCTAATATGCTCAACACCATGCTGGAAGCCTTGAAACCAGTCTTAGAAGAACTCAGTCAGGGACAGAGTCTCATGGGAATCCTGTCTAATTACGCGACCGATTCTCTGGTGACTGCAAGCTGTCGTATCGCCTTTCGATACTTGAGCCGCCAAAAGGATCAAGGACGAGAAATTTGCGGAGAAGATAGCCTTGGCTAGTCAGTTTGCGCAGGCTGATACTTACCGAGCTGCTACTCATAATAAAGGGATTTTTAATGGTATAGATGCCATTTTAATAGCCACTGGTAATGACTGGCGTGCTATTGAAGCAGGGGCTCATGTCTTTGCCAGTCGAGATGGACGCTATCAAGGTCTTAGTCAATGGACGCTGGACCTTGAAAGAGAAGAATTGGTCGGTGAGATGACCCTGCCTATGCCTGTAGCGACAAAGGGTGGCTCTATCGGTCTCAACCCTCGTGTAGCCCTCAGTCATGAACTACTGGGAAATCCATCTGCTAAAGAATTAGCTCAGCTTATCGTGTCTATCGGTCTTGCCCAAAACTTTGCGGCTCTCAAAGCCTTGGTGAGCACAGGGATTCAGCAAGGGCACATGAAATTGCAGGCCAAATCCTTGGCTCTCCTAGCAGGTGCCAGTGAATCTGAAGTTGCTCCCCTAGTCGAGCAACTTATCGCAGATAAAACCTTTAACCTTGAGACAGCCCAGCGCTATCTCGAAAATTTAAGATTATAAAAAACTCAGACGAATTGGTCTGAGTTTTCTTGTGCTTATACTCAATGAAAATCAAAGAGCGAACTAGGAAGCTAGCCGCAAGCTGTACTTGAGTACGGTAAGGCGACGCTGACGTGGTTTGAAGAGATTTTCGAAGAGTATTAAATACTTTTTCCAGGTAATAGGGTAACTGGTAAGAAGTAGCCTGTTGTCGCAACTTCCTTACCTTCGATCTTCTGCAAGAGAAGATCAACAGTGAGGCAGGCAATCTCTTGCAAAGGTTGCTTAATTGTTGTCAAATGAGGGTAGTAGTTCTCGATAAAATAGGTCCCATCGTAGCCGATGACTTTGAGCTCTTCAGGAACAGAAATGCCTAGTTCTTGAGCAATTTTAATGACCAGAATAGCTGTCAAATCATCTGAAGCAAAAATGGCATCTGGTTTTTGACGAGTCAAGATATTCTTGATTTCCATTTCTTTTCTGACGGGAGAAAAGTCACTGGAAATATTGATAATAGGCGCTTTTGGGAGTACGGATGCAAAACCAGCGTGGCGCAGTCCGGTTGGCGAATTGGAATTGTCATTCCCTGTAATCATGATGATAGACTGGGCGCCTGTCTTAACCAAGGTCTGGGCAGCAAGAACCCCACCAGCGTAGTTGTCAGAGGAAACGACAGGGATGTCTGGAGATAGGTTTCGGTCGAAGGAAATAATCGGCGCTGTCACGCGATTGTAGTCTTCAATTCCCAAGTTGTGACTACCCGAAATGATGCCGTCCACCTGATTGGCTTCCAACATTTCGATGTATTCGCGTTCCTTTTCAGAATCGTGCTCACTGTTGCAGATGATGGTCTTATAACCATTTTTGAAGAGTTGGTGCTCCAGCTTATCAATCAATTCTGCATAGAAAACATTGGAAATATTGGGGAAAATCAAGCCGATTAACTTAGCTGATTTTCCTTGCAGACTACGAGCCAGGTTGTTGGGTTTATAGCCCAATTCTCGCATGGCTTCATTGACCTTTTGAATGGTTTTCTCAGATAGATAACCTTTTTTATTGATAACCCGAGAAACGGTAGTAGGGCTGACGCCTGCAAGTTTGGCGACATCAGTTAGTTTTGCGACCATAATCTAATTCATAGTAAGTTCCAGTTGGGTTTCCAGATTTGATGAGGATACCATTTTGGTCCGCATGTGGGAAGACACGACCAGAAAATACTTTTTCTCCTTTATTGATGAAAATTTCAAAGACAGAGTTATCAATGAAAATTGTAGCAGTAGTAGCCTGATTATCGATAGGGCAAGAGCGAGTTGTCCCAAATTCTTGGGCATACTGTTCACCAGCCTGGCTACGATCTACTGTCACTTGACCATTTGCAAGGTCAAAGTTGATGGAAAGTCCCTTGCCTTCTTTATCAGCAAGTAAGACAATCTCGCTCTGGCTATTAGGTTCCAAGTTGAGTTCAAGTTCGTAGCTGTTATTGGTTTGGGGACGGTTTGAGAAGGCTTCTTCAGAAGCACGAAGGTCCTTGATAGTCGCGACTGGGTATTGGTAGAGTTTGCCATCTTTGATAGTTAGTTCTTTGACCAAAGAGAAGGTTCCTTGGTGGTCAAAACGGTCAGATGGGTAAGAAACATCTGGCAAACCAAGCCAGCTAACAGCTAGAGCACGTCCATCAGGAGCGTTGAATGCTTGGGTTGCATAGGCTTCAAAACCAAAATCCATATTTTGGAGTTGAGACACATCTACCATTTTGGCATTTTCAGGGTCAAAGGAAGCCCCAATTTTATACATATTTGGATAGATATTATCGTAGTCTAGAACATCTTTATCCAATCCTTGTGGGCAGTAGAGAAGGACAGGTTGCTCTCCTACAAAGACCAGATTTGGGCATTCCATCATGTAGGCAGTGCGGTCGTTAGCAAAGTCAAGGTCGCCAACAGCTTGCCAGTTTGTATAGTCGTTGTCAACAGCCTTGTAGAGACGAACGAAGCCTTTTTTCTCCAAATCCTGTCCTCCGACGATAGCATAATATTGACCTTTAAAATTAAAAATTTGCGGATCGCGGAAGTGGTCTGTAGAGTCTGCTGGCTGGTCGATTAAGATCTTGTCAATCTTCGTAATATTGCCATCCTTATCCATCAAAGCCCCGATCTGGTATGGGTGACGAATCCAGTTTTCATCACGGACATTTCCTGTATAGAATAGGAACAAGTTATCGCTAAATTGCATAGCAGAACCAGAGTAGGCACCGTGGCTATCTAATGGAGTATCAGGCAAAACTTTGACACCAGTTTCTGTGAAGTGAACCAAGTCCTCACTTTCCAATTGCACCCAAGATTTCAAACCGTGGGCTGCACCGAAAGGAAAGTTCTGATAAAAAATAATCCACTTTCCATCAAAGTAAGAAAAGCCATTTGGGTCGTTTAGGAGTCCTGTTTTTGGCTCAACATGGTAATGAGTATGCCATGGAGATTGTGCCATATTTTCCTTAATATTCTTAATTTCTTCTTGCGTCCAGTCTTGATAAAGTCTGTAACGACGCTCAGTAGTCCATTCCATTCATTCATTCCTCCAAAAATCTTATCACATTTAATAGTAACCGTTTTCGATAAAAAATGCAAGCCTTTTATGTTAAAAAAGAGAAAAAACTGTTAAACGTTTATCATAAATTTAAAGCAGGAAATTAATCAACTTTTCAAGAAAATATGAAAGATAATGAAACAAAAGCCTTTTAACTAAGATTTCAAACTTGTTTTTTAAGGAATTCCTGCTAAAACAGTCAAAATCAATCAATCTAAAGCGAGCTTACTAAGTGGATAGAATATTTTTTCTGCAAAACGCTTGACATATTTCTAAAACATGATAAAATAATAGTCGTAAGGGCGGATAAAATCGCTTTCAAACAAGAACAAAATTTTATATAAGGAGATTTTTGCAAATGAACAATCAGGAAATTGCAAAAAAAGTCATCGATGCCTTGGGCGGACGTGAAAATGTCAACAGTGTTGCCCACTGTGCGACTCGTCTTCGTGTCATGGTCAAAGATGAAGGAAAAATCAATAAAGAAGTGATTGAAAACTTGGAAAAAGTTCAAGGTGCTTTCTTTAACTCAGGTCAATACCAAATCATCTTTGGTACAGGTACAGTTAACAAAATGTACGATGAAGTTGTTGCACTTGGTTTGCCAACATCATCTAAAGATGACATGAAAGCAGAAGCTGCTAAACAAGGGAACTGGTTCCAACGTGCTATCCGTACTTTCGGTGACGTTTTCGTTCCAATCATCCCAGTTATCGTAGCGACAGGTCTCTTTATGGGTGTGCGTGGTCTCTTGACTGCTCTTGGAATGACACTTCCAGCTGATGTGACAACTTACACTCAAATCTTGACAGATACAGCCTTTATCATCTTGCCAGGTTTGGTTGTGTGGTCAACCTTCCGTGTATTCGGTGGAAATCCAGCCGTTGGTATCGTTCTTGGTATGATGCTTGTTTCTGGCTCACTTCCAAACGCTTGGGCAGTCGCTTCAGGTGGTGAAGTAACAGCTATGAACTTCTTTGGTTTCATCCCTGTTGTTGGTTTGCAAGGTTCCGTTCTTCCAGCCTTCATCATCGGGGTTGTCGGAGCTAAATTTGAAAAAGCTGTCCGCAAGGTTGTTCCAGATGTGATTGACCTCTTAGTAACGCCATTCGTGACACTTTTGGTTATGTCTATCCTTGGACTCTTTGTCATCGGACCAGTCTTCCACGTCGTTGAAAACTACATCCTTATCGCTACAAAAGCGATCCTCAGCTTGCCATTTGGTCTTGGTGGTTTCTTGATCGGTGGGGTTCACCAATTGATCGTCGTATCAGGTGTGCACCACATCTTCAACTTGCTTGAAATTCAATTGCTTGCTGCTGACCATGCTAACCCATTCAACGCTATCATCACAGCTGCTATGACAGCTCAAGGTGCTGCGACTGTTGCGGTTGGTGTTAAAACTAAAAATCCAAAACTAAAAACACTTGCTTTCCCAGCTGCTCTTTCTGCCTTCCTCGGTATTACAGAGCCTGCTATTTTCGGGGTGAACTTGCGCTTCCGTAAGCCATTCTTCCTTTCATTGATTGCTGGTGCAATCGGTGGTGGATTGGCTTCTATCCTTGGACTTGCTGGTACTGGTAATGGTATCACCATCATCCCTGGTACAATGCTTTACATCGGTAACGGACAACTTGCACAATACCTTCTTATGGTAGCTGTATCATTCGTTCTTGGTTTCGCTCTTACTTATATGTTTGGTTATGAGGATGAAAAAGAAGTTGCTACTGAAGTAGAGACAGAACGTTTGGTTCAAGAAGAAACAACTGGTAACATTCCAGCAGCTCTTCAAAATGAAACACTTGTAACTCCTATTGTCGGTGATGTTGTAGCTCTTGCTGATGTCAATGACCCAGTCTTCTCAAGCGGAGCTATGGGCCAAGGTATCGCTGTGAAACCAAGTCAAGGTGTAGTATATGCACCAGCTGATGCTGAAGTCTCAATTGCCTTTCCAACAGGACACGCTTTTGGTTTGAAAACAACTGATGGTGCTGAAGTTTTGATCCACGTTGGTATCGACACTGTAACAATGAACGGTGAAGGTTTTGAAGCAAAAGTTGCCCAAGGTGATAAGGTTAAAGCTGGCGATGTTCTTGGAACATTTGACTCAAACAAAATCGCTGCAGCTGGACTTGATGATACAACAATGGTTATCGTTACAAATACAGCTGACTACGCTTCAGTAGCTCCAGTCGCAACAGGTTCAGTTGCTAAGGGGGATGCTGTTATTGAAGTGAAAATCTAATACTCTTCGAAAATCAAATTCAAACCATGTCAGCTTCGCCTTGCCGTAGATATATGTAACTGACTTTGTCAGTCTTATCTACAACCTCAAAGCATTGCTTTGAGCAACCTTCGGCTAGCTTCCTAGTTTGCTCTTTGATTTTCATTGAGTACAATATTCCCTCTCAAAATGAAAACGAACAAATGACATGTTTGTTCGTTTTTGCTTGAATGGTAAGATTTACAGAGGAAAATCTAAAAAATAGAGAAATTTAGCCTTTCGAAATATGCTATAATAAAGAAAATAAAAACAAGAGGTTTATCATGACAAAATTATATGGAAGCTTGGAAGCGGGCGGTACAAAGTTTGTCTGTGCTGTCGGTGATGAAAACTTTAACGTTGTAGAAAAAACACAATTTCCAACGACAACTCCAATCGAAACAATCGATAAAACCATCGAGTTCTTCTCAAAATTCGATAACCTTGCTGGTCTTGCAGTTGGTTCATTTGGTCCGATTGATATTGATAAAAACTCAAAAACTTATGGCTTTATCACGACGACTCCAAAACCAAACTGGGCAAATGTGGACTTGCTTGGTGCCCTTCGTCGCGCCCTCAACGTGCCAATGTACTTCACTACAGACGTAAACAGCTCTGCTTATGGTGAAGTGGTTGCCCGTAACAATGCTGGTGGCCGTATCGAAAACTTGGTTTACTACACAATCGGTACAGGTATCGGTGCAGGTGTTATCCAACGTGGTGAGTTTATCGGTGGTGTGGGTCACCCTGAAATGGGTCATTATTATGTTGCTAGACACCCAATGGATATTGAAAAAGAGTTTAAGGGTGTTTGTCCTTTCCATAAGGGATGTCTGGAAGGCTATGCAGCTGGTCCAAGTTTGGAAGCTCGTACAGGTGTACGTGGGGAAAATATTGAACTCAATAACCCTGTTTGGGATGTTCAAGCCTACTATATCGCTCAAGCTGCGGTTAATGCGACAGTGACTTTCCGTCCAGACGTGATTGTCTTTGGTGGAGGGGTCATGGCTCAACAACACATGCTGGACCGTGTCCGTGAGAAATTTACATCTCTTCTTAATGGCTACCTACCAGTTCCAGATGTGCGTGAATACATCGTCACTCCAGCAGTCGCAGGAAATGGTTCTGCTACTCTTGGAAACTTTGTTCTTGCAAAAGAAGTTTCAAAATAAAGCACAAAATCCGCTTGGGAAACCAAACGGATTTTTTACATGTCAAAGCATTTGCCAGAAAAAGTCGATAATATAGGTCAGACCGTAGGTATAAACCACGAGAGTAAAGGGCTTGGTCAGAATGATGATAGTCATATAGCGCTTGAAGCTCATCTTGGTCAGGGCAGCCAGCATACAGAGAAAGTCAGCTGGACTAATGGGCCAAATCATCATAAAAATAAAGAAACGGTCAAAACGATTACCCTTATCCAACCAACCGATGTACTTGTCATAGGTGCGCTTGCTGACGACAGACTGGACAAAGGCAGCCCCATAGAGGCGCACCAGATAAAAGATAATGGCACAGCCAATCACGATGCCGATATAGTTGTAGATAGTCCCGATGATGTGCCCGTATATAAAGACTCCAGCCACCGAGGTCAAGGCCCCTGGGATGATAGGGACGACCGTTTGTAAAATCTGTAAAAAGATAAAGAGAGGTGGCCCCCAGATACCTGCCTGCTGGATAAAGGCAGAGAGGGTTTCTTTAGACTGTAAAATCCCAGCCTGATAAGCCCAAATACAGAAAAGCAAACTCCCAACTCCACCTACAATCGATGAGATATTGATAACTTGCTGTAAAAGGGGAGAAACTGCTTTCATTTGTTTATCCTGTGACATGTAAACTCCTCATAGATAGTATAACTCTACTATACCATATTTTGGAGGAGAAAGGGGGAATGAGTCTTTTTGCTATGGGAAGAGTGATGGAATTTGAGGCTAAACATGCTATAATAGACCTAGTATAAAATTTTGGAAATTTCAGGATATGAATAGTTCAAATGAAACGTAAGGAAGGTTTGCGATGGCAAGACGAAAAGATTTTTCTGAATTAACAAGAGTACAAATCCCAGCAGCTCTGCATTTGATGCGAATGGGTTATACCTATCTTTCTCGTAATAGTAAAGAAATTGAAGAAAGAGATCCAGATACCAATATTCTTGTATCTGTTTTTAAAGAGCAATTTTTAACGTTTAATAACTATTTAACAGATGAAGATTTTGAGAGAGAATTGGCCAATATCAAGCTGGAACTGGATCAAAATGATTTAGGGCGCTCCTTCTTTAAAAGGATACAGGGACAAGAAGGTGCTGTTTATATCGATTGGGAAAATCCTGAAGCCAACATCTTCCATCTGGCGCTTGAAGTCACTTGTCAAAATGGGCAAGATGAATTTCGCCCGGATATAGTTGTGTTTATCAATGGACTTCCCCTTTCTTATATCGAAGTTAAACAACCCAATGCTATCCGTGATGGAAAGACAGGGATTCAGTCAGAACAGGACAGAACCAGATACCGTTTTGAAAATCGTAAGTTCCGTCGTTTTAACAATATTACTCAATTGATAGCTCTATCAGATAATTTACCTTATATCAGTGGCCAAGGTCAACAAAAACAGGGTTCTTACTACGGTTCAAATGCCTATTCAAAAACCAAGTTTAATGCTTTCAAGGAAGAAAGAGAAGTAGATTTTCTGAATTCAATTGTACCTTTAAGAGATGAACAAATTGATTTCGTACTTGAGGATGTGAAGCGTTTTGCTCTCAAATCTCAACCAGAATTTACAACAAATTTACAGCCCGAGACTCCTTGCAATACTTTTCTATCATCTTTGTATCAAAAAGAACGCCTGCTTTTCATGCTTCGCTTTGGGCTGGTCTATGTAGAAGAAGAAAGCAAGGGAGGTCAGATGCAATTGCAGAAGCATGTTATGCGCTATCCGCAGTATTTTGCAACTCGTGCTATCGAAGAGACTATCGCAAGAGGTATCAAGAAGGGCGTTATCTGGCATACACAGGGCTCAGGTAAGACGGCCTTAGCTTTCTTTAATATCCGCTATCTGACCAATTATTTCTCAAAACAGGGCATTGTCCCTCAGTTTTACTTTGTTGTTGATCGCTTGGATTTGGCAGACCAAGCCTTTAAGGAATTTACCAAAAGAGGTCTAAAAGTTAAGCGCATCAACAATCCTCGAGAACTCAATCAAAAACAAGATGGTTATGATGTCGCTGTTGTCAATATTCAGAAGTTCAAAGATGATTCAGACCTGACCGACCGCTCTGGCTATGATCTCAATCGTCAAAATATTTACTTTATCGATGAAGCTCATCGCTCTTATAACGAACGAGGTTCCTACCTGCCAAATCTATACCAAGCCGATACTAATGCGATCAAGATTGCATTGACTGGGACCCCCTTGATTACCTATAAGAAAGATGGTAAGACCAAGGAAAGCCATGCGACTACACGTGATATTTTTGGGGATTATATTCATAAATACTACTACAACCAGTCTATAGATGATGGTTTTACCTTGCGTTTGATGCGAGAAGATATTGAGACGTCCTATAAAGATAATCTCAGAGCCATAAATGAAGAAATCCAACGTGGGGATTTATCAAAAGAAGATATCTTTGCTCATCCGCACTATGTGGAACCTATGCTTGATTTTATTCTGGAGGACTTTAATCGTGCGCGTGATCTGGTTTTTGATGACCAGACTATTGGTGGTATGATTGTCTGTGATTCGTCCAAGCAGGCGCGTGAGCTTGAAAAACAGTTAGAAGAACGACGAAAGGCTGGAACAACCAACTTGACCTCTGCTCTCATCCTCCATGATGAGGGAGACAAGGAAGAGAAAAAGGAAAAGGTGGATGCCTATAAAGAAGGTAAGATTGACCTCATTATCGTCTATTCGATGCTCCTGACAGGTTTTGATGCGCCTCGCCTCAAGCGTCTCTATCTAGGTCGCAAGATTAAGGCTCATAACCTTCTCCAGACTTTGACTCGTGTGAATCGTCCTTACAAGGACTATCTCTTTGGCTATGTAGTTGATTTTGCGGATATTTCTAAAGAATTTGACAAGACTAATCGTGCTTATTTGGAAGAACTCAATCAAGAATATGATACGATCCTGACTGGGGAAAATGGAGAGGATGTGTTTGGGTCGCTCTTTGTGCCAGCAGAGGAAATTTCTCAGGAACTAAGCAAGACAGAGCGCATCCTCATGGACTATCCAACCTCTAATCTAGAGTTCTTTTCTCAATCAATTGATGATATCAAGGATAGAAAGCAACTAAATGAACTACGAAAAGCCTTAGAATCGGTTAAGCAGTACTATAATATCGCCCGCTTACTCGGTTATGACCATTTGATTAAGCAGATTGATATTGCTCAGATTGCAACTCTGCTCAATGTCATCTCAAGACGTTTGCTGACCTTGTCCCTGATAGATAAGCCAGATGACTTTTCTAGTCGCACTCTTTTAAATCTTGCCATGTCTGAGACCAGTTTTAGTTTTGTCAAGATTGCGGAGGAAGAACTCCGTCTAGCAGCCAATGACCTAGAAAATTTGAAGCGTCGAGTTGCTGGAGGCATCATAAAACAGCGTGATGAGAAAGATCCTGAGTGGGTTTTTCTCTACGAAGAATTCCAGCGCATCATGAAAAAACACTTAATATATGGACAAGAAGGCTACACTATGGAAAACATCAAAGAAATTCAAAAAGAGTATGAAGACCTCTTTAGGTCAGTGGAAAATCATCGTACTCATATGAGACGTTTGACAATGAATTTTGGCGGAGATGAAATGGCGGCACGTTCCTATAAACACGTGACCAACTCGACTATGGTAAGCGAGTACCCAGCAGTTTATCATGTCATTAAAGATTCTAAAGTTGCACTGGACCACAAAATCGGTCAAAATCAAGGAGTGCTTGATAATGAGGACTTCTTCAAAAAAATGATTCGAGAAGTCGCTCGAATTGCAATGAAAACCAACCAATCTGCAAGTGATTTGACAAGACAGGTTTTTAACGATATCGTCGAGTCGCTATTTGAAGGATATGAAGAGGAATACCAACACTAATGAATGAAACATATAAAGTTCAAGTCCAAGACTTGGTAGATGATTTGAAAGCAGTCTTTACCCATGCGGGCCTAGGAGGGGAAGCGGGTGAATACAAACTCCTTACCCAGTCCTTCCTCTACAAATTTTTAAATGATAAGTTTTTATATCAGGCAAAGTGCCTAGATGAAGTTAATACTTATGAGCACTTATTGACTTTGAGTGAAGATGACTATGACTGGCTCTTGGAGGATATCGGTACAAGTACGGCTTGGCTCAAGCCTGATCAGTTAATCGAAACCCTTCACCGTCAGCAAAATGAAGCGACTTTCTACGAGAGTTTTGAAAATACCCTCAACCAGATCGCTATTGACAATAACGATATCTTCTCAGTGCATACGGACGGAGATACGGCTATTCGTCTCTTTGACGAGCGTTTGATTACAGATACCATCTCAGATAGCAGTAAGCGTAACGAAGTGGCAAAAGCTATCATCAATCTCCTTGCACGCGTCAAGTTTGATGAGAGCATTTTTTCACAAGGCTTTGACTTTTTTTCTACTCTCTTTGAGTACATGATCAAGGACTACAACAAAGACGGAGGTGGCAAGTATGCCGAGTACTACACGCCTCACTCTGTGGCTAAGATTATTGCAGATATTCTGGTGGGGAATGACCAACCATCAAACGTGCGAATCTATGACCCGTCAGCTGGTTCGGGAACCTTACTGATGAACCTGGCTAGTCGTATCGGTGTCGATAAGACTACTGTCTACAGTCAGGATATCTCGCAAAAATCATCCAACCTCCTTCGTCTCAATCTGATCTTGAATGGACTACAGCATTCCATTCATAATATCGTACAGGGGAATACCATTATCGCTAATCGCCATCCTGAGAAGATGGACTATATCGTGTCAAACCCTCCTTTCAAGCTGGACTTTTCAGAGTGGCGTGACCGAGTGGAAAGTTTGCCAGAAGCCAGTGAACGTTTCTTTGCAGGTGTGCCAAAGGTTCCAGCTAAGTCTAAGGATAAGATGGCGATTTACGAGCTCTTTGTTCAGCATATCATCTATTCCTTGAAGCCAGATGGTCAAGCAGCCGTTGTCTTGCCGACAGGATTTATCACTGCCCAGTCAGGGATTGACAAGGCCATCCGTCAACACTTGGTGGATCATCAAATGCTGGCAGGTGTTGTCTCTATGCCGTCTAATATCTTTGCGACGACAGGTACCAATGTCTCCATCCTCTTTATCGATAAGAAAAACAAGGGCGATGTCGTCCTTATCGATGCCTCAAACCTCGGAACTAAGGTCAAGGAAGGCAAGAACCAAAAGACCGTTCTTTCTCCTGAAGAAGAGCAGAAGATTGTCGAGACCTTTATCAAGAAAGAAGCCGTCGAGGACTTTTCTGTCACTGCCTCTTATGAGGAAATCAAGGAGAAAAACTACTCTCTTAGCGCAGGCCAATACTTTGACATCAAGATCGACTATGTAGATATCACAGCAGAAGAGTTTGAAGCTAAGTTGACCGCCTTTCAAAATAGACTCTCAGATCTATTCCAGCAATCGCATGCATTGGAGCAGGAGATTGAAGGGCAGATGAAGGGGTTGAAGTATGAGTGAGAAGCTAAGTGATGTTGTAACTATAATTAGTGGAGGTACTCCAAAAACAAGTGTAAAAGAATATTGGGATGGAGATATTGATTGGTTAGCAGTTGCAGACTTTAATACTTCAAATCGCTATGTTAGTACTGCTTCTAAGAAAATCACGGAGTTAGGATTAAATAATAGCAACACAAAGATGTTAGAGAAAGGCGATTTAATTATATCAGCTAGGGGAACTGTTGGAGCTATTGCACAGTTAACCAAACCTATGGCCTTTAATCAATCATGTTTTGGATTAAGAGGTAAGAAAAATAAGTTAGAAACAGATTATTTATATTATTGGCTTAAAAATTATGTGGATATTTTACTTAACAAAAGTCAAGGCAGTGTGTTTAATACTATAAATTTATCCACATTTGATGATATCAAAATTGACTTACCTAATATTGAAAATCAGAGATCAATTTCTAATTTCCTAACTTTACTTGATAATAAAATCCAAATCAACAACCAAATCAACCAAGAGTTGGAAGCCATGGCTAAGACCCTCTATGACTACTGGTTTGTGCAGTTTGATTTCCCAGACCAGAATGGCAAACCCTACAAATCATCAGGCGGAAAGATGGTCTATCACCCAGAACTCAAACGCGAAATCCCAGAGGGATGGGGAGTGGAGAAGTTGAAGTATTTTCTCACAATTAAAAATGGTAAAGATCATAAGCACTTGCAAGATGGTAAGTTTGCTGTATATGGTTCAGGTGGGATTATGAGAACAGTTGCAGACTATTTGTATTCAGGAGAATCAATTCTCTTTCCAAGAAAAGGTACATTAAATAATGTAATGTACGTAAATGAGGAATTTTGGACTGTAGATACGATGTTTTATTCAGAAGTTAATAAAAATAATTCTGCACTGTATGTATTCTATTCAGTAAAAGATATTGATTTTAATAAATTAAATACAGGAACGGGAGTCCCGAGTATGACTTCTTCAATTTTATATGATTTAAATATAATTGTTCCTGAAGAAAATATTTTAGAAAAATTCAATACGATAGTTAAACAAAACTATGAAACAATCAAATTAAATAATATTCAAAACCAAGAACTTAACCAACTTCGCGATTGGCTCTTGCCAATGCTGATGAATGGACAGGTTATAATCTAATGTTTAGGAGATAATGATATGGAAAAGAGATTAAGGTTATTTCATTTTTCTAAAGATCAATACGGAGAACCGTATTATGTACCAGGTATAATTTTTGACGATTCTTTCGCAGAGTTCAGTAAAATTGTAGAAGATTTAGATTCTAGAATAAATAAATGTATTGATGATAAATATGCTAAGAATATCAGATTTAAGACACCTTCTTCACAGATGGTAACAAATGTATCAGAGATTTTTGAAAATGAAGAGAATTTCGATAGAAACTCAGAAGACATTGCAAGTAAATTTCAAGACTCAATAGGACGTAGGTTTCAAAATGATTTTTATTTAGTAGTACTTACAACTGAAATTGAAAGTAGAGAAGTCCTTTTTCTTGTTAAGATGGAAACAGGAACTGCTATCCAGGTAACTGATGAAAACACATTAACCACATTAGACAAGATTCTTCCAGATAAGAAATCAAGACTTCAAAAGGCTACTGTAATCTACAAAGATAAAACAATCCAGTTTAAAGAAAATAGAGAAGAGCCGAATTCAGAAAGAGAAAATATCCACTCAAGAGTTTTGGATAGGACTGACGAGAATATTTCTGGTTATTTCTTCACAAAATTTTTGGATAGTAATAACGTTATAGATGATGAAGATTCAGCAGCTAGAATGGCTATACAAGCGATTGAAACTGTCGTTAAACCATACATAAAGTCTGAAGTGAGTCCAGAAATTGTAAAAGAAAAGTTAACAAGTTTTTTATCTCAGAGAAGAGATACATCATTTGAAGGGCTGATTCAAGAGGTTAGTGATGTATTAAACTTTAATATAGAAAATAGAGAAACAGATATAGAAAAATTATCACAGGAAGCATATGATTTAGCGAAAAGAAAAAATAATACTGTTGTAGCTAGTTTCGTAGCAAAGTTATATCGTCCACCTAAAGTAACATATGTAGCTCAGGGAGATGAACAACAAATTAAAATAAGCTTTCTTAAAAGTCTAGAGACTCATAGAGATGTTTATTGGGATGATGACGACGACGATTTTTACGTTTTAAAAATTAACAAAGAAGTAATTACTCTGATTGAGAGGTGATTACATTGATTAAAGAACTTATTAAATATATTGACGCTTTCAATGATGTTGTCGGACGTATTAATATTGATTATAAAGAAAATAAGTTTATCTACATTTTAGAGTTCGAAATTTCAGAGAAAGAGTTAGATAGTTTTAAGGAAAAGATCAATAGTTATAAAATAAATGAACTGGATATAACTTGTAATAATTACCCGTTGGAGTCCTGTAAAGAAACTAAGGAAATCAATAGGGTTGCTGTAACAATGAAACAAAACCAATTTCCTTTAGAGGACCAATCATTATATTTTAGAAACAGCAATGACTTTTATACATTTGAAAAAAAGTTTTTAAAAAAGACAACATTCAAAAGTCTAGAAAATAGGAATACAAAGATAAGAATTTGGATTCCAGAAGAAAATAGTGATATATATTCGCCTGTTTTTTCATTTTATGAAGAAAGTTTAGAGATACCTGATATATTAATTTCAAAAACGGAATTTAATCATAATATGCTTTGCGCTCTTCCTAAAATAATTTCAGATAGAAATTTTGATGAATTTAAAATCGAGACACTTGATGGTTTTCTAAGTATAGTTTCGGAAAGAAAAATATCCAAAGATGAATATATTATAAGTTTTGAAAAAAATGCTATTTTAGAAATGAATAGTATTGAAATAGATAATATAGGTTTATTTGGTGTTCTCAATCAATTATTTGATTTTATTTTTTATGATGACAAAACTTATTATGAAAAGTTGATAATTTTTAGAAATGTTTTTTCTGAATTTATCAAGCGACAAAATACAATTAATAATATGGATTTTCAATATATTTTAAAAAATGTACAATCGAATTATAATTTATTTATCAATGATAAATTGAAAAAGTTTATATCTGATAAACAAAAGTTAACAGAAGATTTTTCAAAACTGCAAAAAGAGATTTTGATTAGTATAAAAAATATTTCTAATACAATATCTCAGCAATTTTTAGTTTTAATTGTAACAATATTAACTACCTTTATTTTTAAAAATTTTAATACAAGGCTAGCGATGTCTTTAACTGTATATTCTGGGATATTTTATTTAATTTGTATAATTATAGTAAACAAAGTGAGAGGATGGAGTTTTGATTCTAAATCTATAATATCAGAGTGCAATGATATTGATAAAAACTATAATATGTTGTACAGTATAGATGAAAGTTATATTATTGCTTTGAAAGAATCTGAGGGCTATAAAACAGAATTAGAAAGGTTGAAAAAAATTGAGACCTTATATAAATGGTTGATTTATAGTCTTTTATTCATTTTGATAGTTATATTGATTCTGATTTATAAACATAATGAATTGTATGATCAAATTAATTTGTATAAAGAAATAGTTGATTTGTTACTACCTTAAAATTTAAAAAAGAGCAACATTCTCAAAAAAAGAAGCAAATAGATTGAAATGGTTACTTTATATACGTTCTATTGAGGAGATTGATTTTACTGAGGTGGAAGAATGGATAAGTGAAGGCAGATTTGGAGACTAAAATGAAAAAGAGTTTTTCGAACTCAGAGAAAGAAATTTTAGATTTGATATATATTCCGATTGAGCAAGTTACTAATTTAGTTGGAAGCTCGGTTCAGTATTGTAACAATATTCTTGTCAGAAAGAATGAATCGAATTATTTTGTTGTGAATGATAATATCTCAGAAATTGAATTTCCGGATGAATGTGAAACAGGCTATATTGAGTGCCACTCAAGAGATGAATATGAAAGACCTATTGGAGCTAAATTTTTTATCAAACAAGGAGATGGGGAATATAAGAGAGGTAATACAGTTAACCCTTCTTTTTGGGACATCTTAAACAAAAATGATGATTATGAAAGTTTTTTTCATAGAGGACATATCATAGCTTCGGTATTTGGTGGAGACAAAAAAATTCCCAATACCAGAAATAGAGGGAAATTATCCCAGTTCATTCAGACGAAGTGGAGCAACGAGAATGATTACGGGTTAAATCCATACTGTCAATGGCGTTTTGAAGAGAAAATTAAAGAAAGAGTAGTGACAGATTCAGTTTGTATTGATTCTCGTCTCATTTATCGAAATAAGGCAGATAAGATTCCAATTGGAATACACATGCAGGCAGTAACAAAGAGCGAATCTCTATTCAATGTCTTTATTCCTAATATTGATCCAAATATAAAAATAAATTATAAAAAATGCACATTTAAATTAAATAAGTAATCGCATCCAAGTAAAATATAACTTTGTTTCCGTATTTCCTGGGAACTAGTAGAAAGTTAGGAGAAATATGGGAAACAACAACCAACGTGCCCTTTGCCAACAACTCTGGGCTAGAAACAAATACCTTGTCTTGAGCCATTCCAGCAATATTTACAATGAGATTCGCCAATATCTCAAGCAAGAAGTGGTGGAGGTGAGTCAGGTTCAAGAGATGATTGACCGAGCTTGTCAAATCCCAGAACATAGGGGTCAGGTTTGTAATGCCTTTCAGCATATTTGGGGCTATTTTAAAAAGAAAGCGACAGATGCTGAGCGCAAGGACTACATGATCCTGCTGGATCGCTACCGCTTTGGTCAGGCTTCCAAGGAAGATGTAATCGCTAAGACTCGAGACTTGCTTGATTGCTATCCAAATACCTACTTGCAACATTCGACTTTACTGAAAGGAGACTCCCATGAGACTTTGGCATGAGACTTTGATTTCACAACTTCCCCGGCCTCAACTTTTGGGGCAACATCGAGAGTGTTGCGCCCTGCGTGGCAATGGTTGGGGCAGAAAGCATGCGACGGTGGATTATGTCTTTACCCACTCGCCCTATCGTCTCTATGCCTATCATCGCTTGATTATGGAGGAGATGGCTGACCGTGGCTACAATGTCAGTCCAGAGTGGTTGGATAAAAACTATCGTGGTAAGACCTGCCCTACTTATCAAGAATTAGTAGAGGAAAAGTTGACTAGTCCTATATACAGCGAACATGACGCAACCTACTATGAGGAGTGTCTGGCAAATCTCCGAGAGAAGGGGATAGAGCTGGAATAATAGTAAGGATTGCCTTCAATTTATAACTCTTCTCGTATTTTTTCGAATAATAAAGATGAGACCTTTGGAATTTTTCTAAGGTCTTCTTTTTATGAATGTTAGGATTTACTTTTAATAACTTTTAAGTTATAATTAAATTAGAAAGAGGTTGCTAGGTGCATACGATTTACTTCTATAAGGACAAAAATGGAAATGAGCCAGTCTTGGATTATATGAGAGAATTGGCCTGTCGTAAAAGTAAGGATAGCCGCATCAAACTCAATAAACTAAATGACTATATCGAGTTACTTAGTCAGCAAGGGACCAGAGCTGGGGAACCTTATATGAAACACTTGGAAGATGAGATATGGGAACTAAGACCTTTGAGAGATCGAATTTTATTTGTAGCGTGGCTTGATGGTAGTTTTGTTCTTTTACATCATTTTGTCAAAAAGACTCAGAAAACTCCTAGAAGAGAAATTGAAAAAGCCAAGCGTGAACTGAAGGACTTAAAAGAAAGAGGGGTAAGTGATGAAGAATAGTGCTATTGGGAGTAACTGGAAGGATGTCAGGTCAGAACTCTTTACCAAGGAGGAAATACTTGAAAGTGATATGCGAGTGGCTATCATGAGTGAGTTGATTGAAGCCAGACATGAGCAAGGAATCAGCCAGAAAAAGCTAGAGGAACTCAGTGGAGTGAGCCAGCCTGTCATAGCTAGGATGGAAACAGGAAAGACAAGTCCTCAGTTGGATACAGTCTTGAAAGTTTTAGCCAGTTTAGGAAAGACACTAGCAGTCGTCCCACTTGAACAGAGAAAGAGTTGATAGGAAGAAGTTGGAAAACTTTAACAAATTTAACAGTTATAGTGCCTCAAGTGTATAATATAGAAAAATTATGCTTTATTTATATCAAGTGCGAACGAAGTGAGCTTTTAGCGGATATTTCCCGCTATAGTGGTATTCTAGATAATAATTTATTATTATCTAGAACGGAATTTTTGAGACATTCTGGCTCAAAAATTAGGGATGAAATTACGAAGTGAGTTGCTCCCGTCCGCACTTTTCAGGGAAATATCAGAATTACAAAAGAAAAATCAACCTATAGTCTTTTCTAATAACAAGTCATAGTCACTTATAAGAATTACTAATAACACGTTTGAAGAGCCTAACTGCAATAGAGCTATAAAACAAGATATACAAAGGATTTGAGGCATGTGTCTCAAGTCTTTTTCTTTTGTCTAAAATAGAGGTATAGTTTCAAACTATATCAAAGCCTAATTTTTTACAATTATACAGATGATTTCTTTTCTGTTAAGATAGTTTCAACAACAAATTTTGGAGGACACATCATGTCAACTACAATCATCGGTTTCCCTCGTTTGGGAGAATTCCGCGAATTAAAATTTACAACTGAAAAATACTTTAGAAAAGAAATCTCAGAAGAAGAACTCTTGGCAGCAGCAAAAGACTTGCGTGCTAAACACTGGAACATTGTCAAAGAAAAAGGCATCACTGAAATTCCATCAAATGACTTCTCTCACTATGACAACTTCCTAGATGCAGCTTTCCTTTTCAATGTGGTACCTGCTTCAGTTCAAAACCTGGACTTGTCTGACCTTGAGCGCTACTTCGCTTTGGGTCGTGGTTACCAAGGAGAAAAAGGGGACGTTCGCGCCCTTCCAATGAAGAAATGGTTCAACACCAACTACCACTACATCGTTCCTAAGTTTGAAAAAGACACTCAAGTCAAACTTGCAGGTCACAAGATCTTCGATGAGTTCCAAGAAGCAAAAGAACTTGGATTGAACACTCGTCCAGTTCTTGTAGGTCCATTCACTTTCCTTCAATTGTCAGACTTTGAAGAAGGTGTGAAAGCAGAAGACTTCGTAGACAGCTTAGTGGCTGCTTACCAAGAAGTTTTTGCAAAATTGGCTGAACTTGGTGCAACTCGCATCCAATTGGATGAAGCGGCTCTTGTAAAAGACTTGACAGCTGAAGAAAAAGCTCTCTTCTTGAACCTTTACAATAAACTTTTGGCTGACAAAAAAGGTCTTGAAGTCTTGCTTCAAACTTACTTCGGAGATGTTCGTGACGTATACGCTGACCTTGTAAACTTGCCAGTAGATGCTATCGGTCTTGATTTCGTTGAAGGTAAGAAAACTCTTGAATTGGTTAAAGGTGGTTTCCCAGCTGATAAGACTCTTTATGCAGGTATTGTCAATGGTAAAAACATCTGGCGTAATAACTACGAAAAGAGCTTGGCTGTTCTTGAACAAATCCCAGCTGAAAACATTGTCTTGACAAGCTCATGCTCACTTCTTCATGTGCCATTTACAACAGCTAATGAAGAATTTGAACCAGCTATCTTGAACCACTTTGCCTTTGCAGTTGAAAAATTAGATGAGATCCGTGATTTGGATGCTATCCGCAATGGTCAAGGTGAAGAAGCACTTGCAGCCAACAAAGAACTCTTTGCGACTGAGCGTGTTGGTGAAAATGCGGAACTTCGTGCGCGTATCGCTGGCTTGACAGACGCAGACTACACTCGTTTGCCAGCCTTTGCAGAACGTGAAGCTATCCAAGAAGAAGCTTTCAAACTTCCAGCTCTTCCAACAACAACTATCGGTTCATTCCCTCAAACAAAAGAAGTTCGTGCTAAACGTTTGGCTTACCGTAAAGGTGAATTGTCTCAAGAAGAGTATGACGCTTTCCTTGCTGAAACAATTGACGAATGGATCAAATGGCAAGAAGATATCGACTTTGATGTCCTTGTTCACGGTGAATTTGAGCGTAATGACATGGTTGAGTACTTCGGTCAAAACTTGTCAGGTTACCTCTTCTCTAAAAATGGTTGGGTACAATCATACGGTATGCGCGGGGTGAAACCACCAATCATCTGGGGTGATGTAACTCGTCTTAACCCTATCACTGTTAAATGGTCTAGCTATGCACAAAGCCGTACAAACAAACCTGTTAAAGGTATGTTGACTGGACCAGTAACTATTCTCAACTGGTCATTCCCACGTGAAGACATCTCTATCAAGGATTCTACTCTTCAAATCGCTCTTGCTATCAAGGATGAAGTGCTTGACCTTGAAGCTGCTGGTGTGAAAATCATCCAAATCGATGAGGCTGCTCTTCGTGAGAAATTGCCGCTCCGTCGTAGCGACTGGTACGAAGACTACCTTGACTGGGCAATTCCTGCCTTCCGCTTGGTACACTCAACAGTAGCGCCAGACACACAAATCCACACTCACATGTGTTACTCAGAATTTACAGATATCATCCCAGCTATCGACAACATGGATGCAGATGTTATTTCCTTTGAAGCTAGCCGTTCAAACCTTGAAATCTTGGACGAACTCAAAGCGAAAAACTTCCAAACAGAAGTGGGACCTGGGGTTTACGATATCCACTCACCTCGTGTGCCAAATGAAGGCGAAATCGACAATACAATCGAAGCCATCCTTGCTAAAGTGCCGAGCAAGAAAGTTTGGATCAACCCTGACTGTGGTTTGAAAACACGTGGTATTCCAGAAACAAAAGAAAGCTTGATTCGCCTTGTTGAAGCAGCTAAAGCTGCGCGTGAGAAATTGTAAGATAAGGATTTCTCTAGAAGCGCTGTTTGGTCAATCTGCCTGTTTCACTTGGATTCTAGGAATCCAGCTAACGAAAAAAATCAACTAGAAAAGGATAATGACTATGTCACGCCAAACACCGTCACTCTCATTTGAAGTGTTCCCTCCAAACCCAGCCGTGGGTAATGATAAAATTATTTCTGCTCTTCAAGATATGCAGGAGTTGGCTCCCCACTTTATCAGTGTGACTGCCAGCAATAATAAATTTAATATCAAGGAAACGACGGTCCGTTTGGCCGACTTTATCCAAAATGACTTGGCGATTCCGACTATTGCTCACTTGCCAGCCATCTATTTGACCAAGGACAAGGTTGCTGAAACCATTGCTGATTTGGACAAGGTTGGAGTGCAGAAAATTTTGGCTCTTCGTGGGGATATTATTCCAGATGTGGAACCACAAAAGGATTTCCGCTACGCAACTGACTTGATCGAGTTCATCAAGGAACAAGCCCCTCACTTTGATATTGTTGGTGCTTGTTATCCAGAAGGTCATCCAGATTCACCAAATCAGATTTCAGATATTCAAAATCTTAAGAAGAAAGTGGATGCAGGCTGTTCGAGCC
This sequence comes from Streptococcus mitis NCTC 12261, assembly GCF_000148585.2. Classification (NCBI taxonomy): domain Bacteria; kingdom Bacillati; phylum Bacillota; class Bacilli; order Lactobacillales; family Streptococcaceae; genus Streptococcus; species Streptococcus mitis. The sequence goes on along the minus strand of NZ_CP028414.1, from coordinate 1,430,972 downwards.
TTGTAACTCAGCTTTTCTTTGATAATGAGCGCTTCTATGATTTCCAAGACAAGTGCATCTTGGCTGGGATTGATGTTCCCATTCATGCAGGGATTATGCCAATTCTGAATCGAAATCAGGCTCTCCGCCTCTTGAAGACTTGTGAGAATATCCATCTTCCACGCAAATTTAAAGCCATCTTAGACAAGTATGAGCATGACCCTGAGTCGCTCAGAGCAGCAGGACTTGCCTATGCAGTGGACCAAATCGTGGACTTGGTAACTCAGGATGTTGCCGGTGTGCATCTCTACACTATGAACAATGCTGAAACAGCAAAATATATCCACCAAGCAACCCATGCCTTGTTTAATCACCAGTCTCTAGGATAATAAAAAGCAAACCATTCTTCTCAGGTGAGGGGAATGGTTCCTTTTTAATGGTAAAGGCCGCACTTTTTAAGAAAAATATGATAAAATAGACTCTGTACGTACTTGATACAAAGATGAGGGTATTAAATAATAGAATGCATTTAAACTGCAAGGTTTAGCGATATGAGCGAGTCAAATCGATATCATTTGACGAGAGAGTTAGTAAAGCATTTAGCTAATTGCCTGATAGCGATTAGCGTGAAAGGTTTAGATGCTTTAGTCTCAAACCTTTCTGATGATTTGTATCTTGAGTAATTGAACCCGGGCTAAATCCCTAGTGAAAAAGATAGATTTCCTGGTGTACATGGTACACTGCGTCAATCGAATGCTATCTTGTGTAATTGAACCCGGCCGAAAAGCTGTGTAAAAAAGATAAACTGTCTTGTCTTCATCGAAGACTTCGTCAGTTTCCTATTTTTACTTTGCTTTTGACGTCCTTGGTATCTTGATCTTTGTAGGCAAGGCGTATAATTTCATCAATCCAAAGGGGATTAAAATGACAAAACAAGTGTTTCAAACGACTTTTGCGGGTCGTGAGTTAATTGTAGAGACTGGTCAGGTTGCTAAGCAAGCAAATGGCTCTGTTGTTGTACGTTATGGTGAGTCAACTGTCTTGACTGCTGCCGTTATGTCTAAGAAGATGGCAACTGGGGATTTCTTCCCACTTCAAGTCAACTATGAAGAAAAAATGTATGCGGCTGGGAAGTTTCCTGGTGGCTTTATGAAACGTGAAGGGCGTCCTTCAACGGATGCGACATTGACAGCGCGTTTGATTGACCGTCCAATCCGTCCTATGTTTGCGGAAGGTTTCCGTAATGAAGTACAAGTCATCAACACAGTTCTTTCTTATGATGAAAATGCCTCAGCACCAATGGCAGCTATGTTTGGTTCATCCTTGGCGCTTTCTATTTCAGATATTCCATTTGACGGACCAATTGCTGGGGTACAAGTGGGATATGTAGATGGCCAAATCATCATCAACCCTACGCAAGAACAAGCAGAGCAATCGCTCCTTGAATTGACAGTAGCTGGTACCAAACACGCCATCAACATGGTAGAGTCTGGTGCTAAAGAATTGTCAGAAGAAATCATGTTGGAAGCTCTCCTTAAAGGGCACGAAGCAGTCAAAGAATTGATTGCCTTCCAAGAAGAAATCGTTGCAGCAGTTGGTAAGGAAAAAGCAGAAGTAGAATTGCTTCATGTGGACGCTGAATTGCAAGCTGAAATCATCGCAGCCTACAACAGCGACCTCCAAAAAGCGGTTCAAGTTGAAGAAAAATTGGCTCGTGAAGCTGCAACTCAAGCAGTTAAGGACCAAGTTACTGTTGTGTATGAAGAAAAATATGCAGACCACGAAGAATTTGATCGTATCATGCGTGATGTGGCTGAAATCTTGGAACAAATGGAACACGCAGAAGTGCGTCGTTTGATCACAGAAGACAAGGTACGTCCTGACGGTCGTAAGGTTGATGAAATCCGTCCTTTGGATGCGGTTGTTGACTTCCTTCCTCGTGTGCACGGTTCAGGTCTCTTCACTCGTGGACAAACTCAGGCTCTTTCAGTCTTGACCTTGGCTCCGATGGGTGAAACTCAAATCATTGATGGTTTGGATCCAGAGTACAAGAAACGCTTTATGCACCACTATAACTTCCCACAATACTCTGTTGGGGAAACTGGTCGTTACGGTGCGCCAGGTCGTCGTGAAATCGGTCACGGTGCTCTTGGTGAGCGTGCACTTGCTCAAGTCTTGCCAAGTTTGGAAGAATTCCCATATGCTATCCGCTTGGTAGCTGAGGTCTTGGAATCAAATGGTTCTTCATCTCAAGCTTCTATCTGTGCGGGAACTCTTGCCCTTATGGCTGGTGGTGTGCCAATCAAGGCGCCAGTAGCAGGGATTGCCATGGGTCTCATCTCAGATGGAAACAACTATACAGTCTTGACAGATATCCAAGGTTTGGAAGACCACTTTGGAGATATGGACTTTAAGGTTGCAGGTACTCGTGACGGGATTACAGCCCTTCAAATGGATATCAAGATTCAAGGAATCACTGCAGAAATCTTGACTGAAGCACTTGCTCAAGCCAAGAAAGCGCGTTTTGAAATCCTTGATGTGATTGAAGCAACCATTCCAGAAGTTCGTCCAGAATTGGCTCCAACTGCTCCGAAAATTGATACCATCAAGATTGATGTGGACAAGATTAAGATTGTCATCGGTAAGGGTGGAGAAACCATCGACAAGATTATCGCCGAAACAGGCGTTAAGATTGATATCGACGAAGAAGGAAATGTGTCTATTTACTCTAGCGACCAAGATGCTATTAACCGTGCCAAAGAAATCATTGCTGGTTTAGTTCGTGAAGCCAAAGTGGACGAAGTTTACCGTGCTAAGGTTGTTCGTATCGAGAAATTTGGTGCCTTTGTCAATCTCTTTGATAAGACAGATGCCCTTGTTCATATCTCTGAGATGGCTTGGACGCGTACCAATAATGTCGAAGACTTGGTAGCAATCGGTGATGAAGTTGATGTTAAGATTATCAAGATTGATGAAAAAGGACGTGTGGATGCTTCTATGAAAGCCCTTCTTCCTCGTCCTCCAAAACCTGAACGTGATGAAAAAGGCGAAAAGTCTGAGAGACCTCACCGCCCACGTCATAACAAGGACCACAAACCTAAGAAAGAATTTACAGAAACACCAAAAGATTCAGAATAAGAAAAGGAGAAATGTATGGGATGGTGGCGCGAAACCATTGATATCGTAAAAGAAAATGATCCAGCGGCCCGCACCACTTTGGAGGTTTTGCTGACTTATCCAGGTGTCAAGGCCTTGGCGGCCCACCGTCTCTCGCATTTTCTCTGGAAGCATGGCTTCAAACTCCTGGCTCGTATGCACAGTCAGTTTTGGCGCTTTTGGACTCAGATTGAGATTCATCCAGGCGCACAGATTGATTCAGGTGTCTTTATCGACCACGGCTCTGGTCTGGTGATTGGGGAAACAGCGATCGTTGAAAAAGGTGTTCTCCTTTATCACGGAGTGACTCTTGGTGGGACTGGTAAGGATGTTGGCAAACGCCATCCGACCGTTCGAAAGGGAGCACTCATATCAGCCCATGCCCAAGTTATCGGACCAGTAGAAATCGGTGAAAATGCCAAGGTCGGTGCTGCAGCAGTTGTTGTAGCAGACGTACCTAGTGATGTGACGGTTGTCGGTATTCCTGCTAAGATTGTCCGTGTACATGGTAAAAAGGATGAGCCGGTCATTCACGAAGTCGAAGAAAAACGAGAGTACTACGTCAATAAACTCGAGCAGGCTAAAGAAGCCAGTCACAGATCGTCTGGGTTGTAGAGGATACCTATATGATTCAAGCAAGAAACAAGTTAAGCCAAGAGGAGATATCTGAGGCGAAAAAACTAATTAACTGTTGCCAAAACTATGACGGTACCTATCGTGATCCCTATCTATCTAACATGCTTAATTTTGACCCAAACATGCCCGCCTTTTTCCTTTATTATGAAAAAGGCGAACTTGTTGGTTTATTAACTGTCTATGCAGATGATCAAGATGTGGAAGTGACGATACTGGTTCATCCAGCTCATCGCCGTCAGGGGATTGCGCGTGCATTACTTACTAGTTTTGAGAAAGAAACGGCTTCTTTCCCTATTCGTTCAGTTACTTTTCAGACAGAGCGTGTTTTTCTAGACCGCCATCCTGATTTTGTTAGCAACTGGGAATTGGTAGAGGATGAAGAGACAGAAACTTGGTTAGGTAAGGATAGAAAACCTTATCCGTTAGCAACTGTTTCCAATCTTGAAGTTTTGTTAGCAGATAGTTCGTATCAGGATCAAATTAGTCAGTTAAAATTTCAGGCATTTTCAGAGGAACATGAGTCTAGAGAGATTGTGGATAGATATGTCGCTGAAGCTCTGAAGGATCCAGAAAGTCGCTTATATATTTTGTTAAAAGACGGTCAGGTTATTGGAACTTGCACGGTAGATTTATCGACTAATACGAATTACTTCTACGGGTTAGCAATATCTGAACCTGAACGTGGGAAAGGCTATGGAAGCTACTTAGCAAAATCCCTTGTCAACCAACTAATTGAGCAAAATGACAAGGAATTTCAGATTGCAGTAGAGGACAGCAATGTAGGTGCCAAGCGCTTGTATGAAAAAATTGGCTTTGTCAAACAGACCCAGGTGGTTTATCTGAATGAGAAAGGAGCAAGGGATTCCGAAGTGTAGAGAGATTCGGACTGAAATTCAATTGAACTCTTAGTGATGAAACTAATTGTTCTTGGATTTTAGCTTTCCTAACTATGATTTATGATTAAAATCTATGACACTATGTCTCGTGATTTGCGAGAATTTGTCCCGATTGAGGACGGCAAGGTCAAGATGTATGTTTGTGGGCCAACCGTGTATAACTATATCCACGTAGGGAATGCCCGTTCGACGGTAGCTTTTGATACGATTCGACGTTACTTTGAGTATCGTGGGTACGAAGTTGCCTATATTTCTAATTTCACGGATGTGGATGATAAGATTATCAACCGTGCCAAGGAAGAAGGCATCACGCCTCAGGAGGTTGCGGACAAGTACATCGCTGCCTTTCGTGAGGATGTGACAGCCTTGGGCGTCAAACCTGCGACCCGCCATCCGCGTGTGGTGGAGTTTATGGCTGACATCATCCGCTTTGTGGAAGATTTGATTGAAAAAGGCTTTGCCTACGAGAGTCAAGGAGATGTCTATTTCCGTGTGGAAAAATCTCACAACTATGCCAAATTGGCTAATAAAACCTTGGAAGATTTGGAGCTGGGTGCTTCAGGTCGTACCGATGAAGAAACAGCTCGTAAGGAAAATCCTGTAGACTTTGCCCTCTGGAAATCTGCCAAATCAGGCGAGATTTCTTGGGACAGTCCTTGGGGACCTGGTCGTCCGGGCTGGCACATCGAGTGTTCAGTCATGTCGACAGAGATTTTGGGCGACACCATTGATATTCACGGTGGTGGAGCTGACCTAGAGTTTCCTCACCATACCAATGAAATTGCCCAGTCAGAAGCCAAAACAGGCAAGACCTTTGCCAACTATTGGATGCACAATGGCTTTGTCAATATCGACAATGTCAAGATGTCCAAATCCTTGGGCAACTTTATCACAGTGCACGATGCCCTCAAAAACCTTGATGGCCAAGTACTTCGTTTCTTCTTTGCGACACAACATTACCGTAAGCCTATCAACTTTACGGAAAAGGCAGTGCGAGACGCTGAGACCAATCTCAAGTATTTGAAAAACACCTATGAGCAACCATTTACTGGAACTGTAAATGCTCAAGAGTTGCAAGCTTTTAAAGATAAGTTTGTAGCAGCAATGGATGAAGATTTTAACGCGGCAAATGGAATCACAGTAGTCTTTGAAATGGCCAAGTGGATCAATTCTGGCAACTATGATGCAAGTGTTAAGGAAGCTCTTGCAGCCATGTTAGAAGTCTTTGGGATTGTCTTTGTTGAGGAAGTTTTGGATGCAGAGATTGAAGACTTGATCCAAAAACGCCAAGAAGCGCGTGCCAATCGTGACTTTGCGACAGCGGACCATATCCGTGACCAATTGGCTGCTCAAGGGATTAAGCTCCTAGACACCAAAGATGGAGTGAGGTGGACACGTGATTGATGTCAATCTCATTAACGGGATTGCGTTAGCTTTTGAGGGGGACGCGGTGTATTCTATGTATATTCGCCGTCACCTCATCCTCAAAGGTATGACCAAGCCCAATAAACTCCACCAAGAAGCGACCAAGTATGTCTCAGCCAAGGCTCAGGCTCGCCTGATTTCCCTTATGTTAGAGGAGCAAGTCCTGACGGAAAAAGAAGAAGAAATCTATAAACGTGGTCGCAATACCAATAGTCACACCAAGGCTAAAAATGCTGATGTGGTAACTTACCGTATGTCCACAGGTTTTGAAGCAGTCATGGGCTATCTCCATATGACTGAAAATCTGGAACGTCTTGAGAGCTTGATTTCGTGGTGCATCCAAAAAGTGGAGGGCTAGGACATGATAGCAAAAGAACTACAAGACTGGTTTCCTGAAGCTCAGATTTCAGACCAACCAGTAGAGAAAGAGGGCTATCTCACTCTCCCTTTAGCTTCTCAGCAGTGGATTTTGCTGGAGGAAGCTGGGCTCAGCGAGCGTGAAAAGCAGTTGGTTGCCCTTTTGACCCAGCAGGAGCAGGCTCGTTCGCTCAATCCTTGGTATTCTTATCTGATTGAGGGTAAGGGACAGGCACCACAAGCTTTTAAAAAGATTCAGCTGGTTTACTGTCATCTTTCCTATTTTCAGCAGGAAAATCTAGCTTCTTGGCTGGATATGATGCGGACCCTTTTTCCTAACTGTCAGACGGTGCTTCAGGTTGGGGCTCAGGATTATGTTTTCGTACTTCAACAAGATAAATACACCTCTGTACGAGCTATTTTAAGTGATACGATTGAAGCGGTTGAGTATGACTTTGGACTTCGTCTGTCAATCATGTTGGGCCAGGTTTGGTCTCAGACAGGCCATCAAGCCCTATCAGACTTGATTAAAGCAGAGCGCGATTTGTTTAAGACTTGGTGGCGTCAGGGTCACCAAGGTGTTCACACCTTTTCACAACTCTATCTTTGGAGTATGGGGGAAAGAATTGTGGACCTGAGAGTCATTAAAGAATGTCTACACCAGATGATTTTGGATCAAGACCAGATTCAGGAAATCATTCTCTCTCTTTGGGAAAATAGTGCTGTTCTCACTAAAACAGCCCAGCAACTCTATCTGCACCGCAATTCTCTCCAATACAAGATTGATAAATGGGAAGAGTTGACAGGGCTTCAGTTGAAAGAATTGACTGACTTGACCCTGTGTTATCAATTGATTTTACCAGATATTCTCTAAAGTTTTGTGCAAGTTGCACAGAACTTTTTTATTTTTTTGGTCACCTTGCCATAGAAATGTAAAGCGTTTTCATCTATAATAAAACTATCAAAAGACAAAAGGAGTTCACCTCATGGTAGAATTGAATCTTAAAAACATTTACAAAAAATATCCAAACAGCGAACACTATTCAGTTGAAGACTTCAACTTGGACATCAAAGACAAAGAATTTATCGTTTTCGTAGGTCCTTCAGGATGTGGTAAATCAACAACTCTTCGTATGATTGCTGGTCTTGAAGACATCACAGAAGGTACTGCATCTATCGATGGCGTGGTTGTCAACGACGTAGCTCCAAAAGACCGTGACATCGCCATGGTATTCCAAAACTACGCTCTTTACCCACACATGACTGTTTATGACAACATGGCTTTCGGTTTAAAATTGCGTAAATACAGCAAGGAAGACATCGATAAACGTGTGCAAGAAGCAGCTGCAATCCTCGGTTTGAAAGAATTCTTGGATCGTAAACCAGCTGACCTTTCAGGTGGTCAACGTCAACGTGTTGCCATGGGTCGTGCCATCGTCCGTGATGCAAAAGTATTCTTGATGGACGAACCTTTGTCAAACTTGGATGCAAAACTTCGTGTATCTATGCGTGCTGAAATCGCTAAAATCCACCGTCGTATCGGAGCTACAACTATCTACGTAACTCACGACCAAACAGAAGCGATGACACTTGCAGACCGTATCGTTATCATGTCAGCAACTAAAAACCCTGCTGGTACAGGTACTATCGGACGTGTAGAACAAATCGGTACACCTCAAGAAGTTTACAAAAACCCAGTTAACAAATTCGTAGCAGGATTCATCGGAAGCCCAGCTATGAACTTCATCAACGTGAAATTGGTTGGTAGCGAAATTGTTTCTGACGGTTTCCGTTTGAAAGTTCCAGAAGGAGCATTGAAAGTTCTTCGTGACAAAGGCTACGAAGGTAAAGAATTGATCTTCGGTATCCGTCCAGAAGACGTGAATGCAGAACCTGCTTTCCTTGAAACATTCCCAGAATCAGTTGTCAAAGCTACTATCTCTGTATCAGAATTGCTTGGTTCAGAATCTCACCTTTACTGCCAAGTTGGTAAAGATGAATTTGTTGCCAAAGTTGATGCTCGTGACTACTTGCAAACAGGTGCAACAGTTGAACTTGGATTTGACTTGAACAAAGCACACTTCTTCGACGTAGAAACTGAAAAAACAGTCTACTAAGCAAATGAAATGTCAAAACACTGCTAGAAATCTGGCAGTGTTTTTTTGAGATTGCGTAGAAAAAACTCCTGGGAAATTCCAGGAGAGTATGAGTAATTATTTGAACTTGAATCCTTCGTAAATAAGCTCTGTTTTTGGACTTTCTTTCTTAATCTGTTTGGCAAGTGACTTCATCATAGAAAGAGGACCACACATATAGACGCTTGCATGATCGGGCACTTTTTCTTGATCAAAATTAAGATAGCCGTCTTTCCTACTGTCTACTAGATGGAGTTCAAAATTAGGATTTTTCTGAGCATAGTCACGGAGCAAATCTAGGTAGACTGCATTTTCCTCTCCATGGAAGCTATAGTAGAAGTGAACCTGTTTATCTAAAATAGGATGTTCACGGATGTAAGAGATGAAGGGGGTGATTCCAATACCTCCAGCAATCCAAACCTGATTTTCTCGTCCTTCTTTTATGATCATGTGTCCGTAAGCTCTGTCTACGCTTACTTTGCTGCCGACTTGAAGATTGTCATAGATATTCTTGGTATGGTCGCCTGAATTTTTAACAGTAAAGTAAAGAGTTTGACCATGACCTCCTGAGATAGAAAAGGGATGCGGAGCGCTTTCAAAGCCTTCTTGGAAAATCTTTAGAAAGGCAAATTGTCCTGATTGATAGTTGAAAGGTCTGCTAAGATGGATTTGAATTTCTCTAGTATCATGATTTAAGTGTTTGAGATTGGTAATTTTCCCTAGATAGGGGAAGCCAATCTTTTGATATAGAAAAATGATATAAAAACCAGCTAGTAAGCCTAAAAGGGCATAGCTACCAACAAGAAAACTTAGAAGATTAAATGTAAGGAGACGATTGCCCATCATCATGTAGACGTGAAGGAGTCCGAAAATATAAGCTAGGTAAACTAGACGGTGAATCCATCGCCAAGCTTCGTATTGGATGTATTTGCCTAAATAGGCGACAAGGATGATACTGACAAAGATATAGATGGCAAGATTTCCAAACTGAGTAGCTAATCGAGAGCCCCACAAACCGCCCATACTAAAGTTATGAAAGATGAGTAGGATGATGGAGAGAAAGGCTGTGAATTTGTGGACGGTGTAGACCTTCTCCAAACCGTGAAACCAGTTTTCTATTAGAGGGAGACGAGTGGCGAGGATAAAGGTCAGAGATAGGCTTGTTAAAGCTAGTCCTGGAATCATGAATTGGGGAGAAGTGTTCATCCAAGTCAAAATAGTCAAGATAAAACTAGCTATGATAAAGAGTAGTCCTTTGATTGATTTCATAGAAAATTCCATTTTATTAAGATTTTGATTTGTTGTAAATAAATTTGTTACATTTTATCATAGAAAAAGTATGGTGTCAAATTGAGGTCTATAAATGTTTACTATCATCAAAAAACTCTCCAATTGAACTGGAGAGTGGCTGTTTATACTCAATGAAAATCAAAGAGCAAACTAGGAAGCTAGACGCAGGCTGTACTTGAGTACGGCAAGGTGAAGCTGACGTGGTTTGAATTTGATTTTCGAAGAGTATTATTCTGCAGCTTGTTGCCAACGTTTGGCCAGCATATGAGATAGGCTCGAAATTGCTAGGTTAAAGCTGAAGTAGATGAGGGCAATCAGGATATACAGACTGAAGACTTGCTCTGGTTCGAAATAACGGCCCATGAGAATTTGGCTAGCTCCAAAGAGTTCTTGTAGGGCGATAACAGAGTAGAGGAGGCTGGTATCCTTAATCACGGTTACAAACTGAGAAATGATGGCTGGCAGCATTTTACGAATGGCTTGTGGGAGAATGATGTGGTAGAGGATTTGGGCTGAGGTAAATCCTTGCGACATTCCTGCTTCGTACTGCCCCTTGTCTACGGCATTGAGACCGCCTCGGATAATCTCAGCTAGGGCCGCTGATGTAAAGAGGGTAAAGGCAGTGATTCCTGCTGGTGTGGATTTCATCTTGAACACTAAAAAGATAGTGAAAATCCAGAGGAGGTTGGGAACGTTACGCACAAACTCGATGTAAATGCTGGAGATGATGCGCAAGATAGGATTTTTGCCATTTCTCATGACAGCTAGCACCGTACCGATAAGGGTAGAGAGGACGATGGCAATCAGAGAAATGTAGAGGGTCAAGCAAAATCCTTTAAAGATAAAGACTAGGTTATCTGGGGTCAAAACTTCTAAAATGGATTCCATAGTAACCTCCTAAAGTGAATAGGCTTTTTTGTTGGCTTGCTCCATCTTGCGACCAAACTGGGCAACAGGGAAGCAGAGAGAAAAGTAGAGAAGGGCAGCGCCTAAAAAGGCTGGAATGTAGTTTCCATTGAGAGCTGACCAAGACTTGGTCACAAACATCAAGTCCACTCCAGAGATGATAGCGACGGTGGAGGTGTTTTTGATGAGGTTGACGATTTGGTTGGTCAAAGGAGGGAGAATGATACGAAAGGCCTGAGGCAAGATAATCAAACGCATAGCACTGATATAGGTAAAACCTTGCGACAAGGCGGCCTCCATCTGACCGCTAGGAATAGACTGAATTCCTGAGCGAATCACCTCAGCGATATAGGCGCCGTGATAAAGTCCGACGCAGAGAACAGCTGTCCAATAAATCGGAATCATGATGATATGGTCACTGATAAGAGGTAGGCCATAAAAAACGATAACAAACTGCACCAAGAGGGGAGTATTTTGGTAAAATTCGACAAAGATGCGAGCCAAAATTCTCAATATCGGACGTTTACTGGTTGACATGGCTCCGAAGAAGATGCCCAAAACCATGGCTAGGATAAAGGATCCAATCGCTAGGGCAAGGGTGAAGAGGAAACCATTGAAAAATTGTCCAAAATCCTGAAAATAGGCTGTCCAAGATGATAAATCTGTCATGGGGTGTCCTCCTTAATCTGCGGTATGACTAGATGGTTTGAGCTTGTAACGGTCATAGAGTTTCTGCAAACTGCCATCCTTGCTCCATTTAGTAACCAAGTTATCGAGATAGTCGTTGAGTTCGGTATTTGATTTCTTGGTAACGATACCGTAGTCAGATGGCTTGAAACTATCATCTAGTAGTACTGTGCGTTTGCTGATGTAGCCAGACAAAATCGAGCGGTCAACGGAAAAGGCATCAATACGGTGAGCGTGTAGGGAAGTGATCAATTCTGGGTAGGAACCAAGTTCGACGAATTTAAACTTCAGGCCTTTCTTTTTACCCAGTTCAGTAATCAGGCGTTGGGTGATGGAACCTTGGGCAACACCGATGGTTTTTCCGTTTAGGTCCTCAATGCTTTTGATTTTGGCAGATTTATTGACCAAAAAGCCAGATGCGTCCGTGTAGTAGGGACTGGTAAAGTTGTAGAGTTTTTTGCGTTCGTCTGTGATGGTAAAGGTTGCGATATCCATATCGACCTGTTCATTGTCTAGAAGTGGTCCACGAGTTTGTGCGGTAACAGGCACATAGCGAACCTTGACCTTGAGTTCATCTGCTACCATCTTGGCCAAGTCTGTTTCGATACCAGAATAGGTCCCTGTCTTAGGATCCTTGTAGCCGAAATTGGGAACGTCTTGTTTTACACCGACAACCAGCTCGCCTCTCTTTTGAATGTCTGCGACACTGGTATCAGCCTGAACTGGTTTTGCAGCAGCAAGGCCCAAAAGGCTAATCAATAATGCGGATAAAAAGAATTTCTTTTTCATAGGCGCCTCCTTATTTGACTTTGTCACTTTCGTGGTTGATGATTTTGCTGAGGAATTGTTGGGCACGAGGTTCACTTGGATTGTCGAAAAAGTCATCAACATCTGTCGTATCCACCAAAACCTCTCCATCAGCCATAAAGATGATGCGGTCCGCAACTTCACGGGCGAAGCCCATTTCATGGGTCACGACAATCATATTCATACCATCGTGGGCTAATTTTTGCATAACTGCCAGAACATCGCCGATGGTTTCAGGGTCAAGAGCAGATGTTGGCTCATCAAAGAGGAGGAGTTCAGGATGCATAGCGAGTCCACGTGCGATGGCAATCCGTTGTTTTTGTCCACCAGATAGCATGGCTGGATAAGAATCTTTCTTGTCCCACATATTTACAAATTCCAGATATTTTTGGGCTGTTTTTTCAGCTTCTATTTTATCAATTCCTAGAACTTTTATGGGAGCTAGTGTTATATTTTCTAACACCGTTCTGTGTGGATAGAGGTTGAAATGCTGGAAAACCATACCGACTTCCTTGCGAAGCGGTACTAAATCTTTCTGGCTGGCACCAGCAACTTGGTGACCATTTACTAGAAGGCTTCCTTTATCAACAGCCTCCAAACCATTGATGGTGCGGATAAGAGTGGATTTTCCAGAACCAGAAGGGCCTAGGAGGACAACGACTTGCCCTTTTTCAAAACGGAGATTGATGTCGCGGAGTGCGTGGTAGTCTCCGTAATATTTTTCGACGTGTTCAAATTCTACTAAAGCCATAAGGAATCTCCTTTGTGTTAGATTTTATAACATGATTCTACACCAAAAGATTTGTCTTGTCAAATCATATCTGAAAAAATTCACTAAAATTTTATAAAAAAGCAATCTGGATAGAGAAAAAGCCTAAATCGTGTTATAATGAAGCAAGAGAATTCTTAGAAAGAGTGGATGTCTTTTTGATAACACCTACTTATGAATGGCAGTTTGCCCCGCAGGTAGAAGATGCGGATTTTACAAAGATAGCCAAGAAGGCTGGACTGGGTCCTGAGGTGGCTCGGTTATTATTTGAGAGGGGGATTCAGGACCAAGAAAGTCTGAAGAAGTTTTTAGAGCCTTCTTTAGAGGACTTGCATGACCCTTATCTACTCCATGATATGGACAAGGCAGTGGAACGGATTCGTCAGGCCATTGAAGAAGGGGAAAATATTCTCGTCTATGGAGACTACGATGCGGATGGTATGACTTCGGCTTCTATTGTGAAGGAAAGTTTGGAACAGCTTGGTGCCGAGTGCCGGGTTTATCTGCCCAATCGTTTTACCGACGGTTATGGACCTAATGCCAGTGTTTACAAATACTTTATCGAGCAAGAAGGAATTTCCTTGATTGTGACGGTGGATAATGGGGTTGCGGGTCATGAGGCCATTGACCTGGCCCAGTCTATGGGAGTGGATGTCATTGTGACTGACCACCATTCCATGCCTGAAACCTTACCAGATGCCTATGCTATTGTCCATCCTGAACATCCGGATGCGAACTATCCTTTCAAATATTTGGCTGGTTGTGGAGTTGCTTTCAAGCTGGCTTGTGCCCTTTTAGAAGAAGTACAAGTGGAATTGCTTGATTTGGTCGCTATTGGTACCATTGCTGATATGGTGAGTTTGACGGATGAAAACCGTATCTTGGTTCAGTATGGTCTGGAGATGTTGGGACATACCCAGCGCATTGGTCTGCAAGAAATGCTGGACATGGCTGGGATTGCTGCCAACGAAGTAACAGAAGAAACGGTTGGTTTCCAGATTGCCCCTCGTTTGAATGCCTTGGGCCGTTTGGATGATCCCAATCCTGCCATTGATTTGCTGACTGGCTTTGATGATGAGGAAGCACATGAGATTGCTCTCATGATTCATCAGAAAAACGAAGAGCGCAAGGAAATCGTCCAGTCTATCTATGAAGAAGCTAAGACCATGGTGGACCCTGAGAAGAAGGTCCAAGTCTTGGCTAAGGAAGGCTGGAATCCTGGGGTTCTGGGTATCGTCGCTGGTCGTTTGTTGGAAGAACTAGGGCAGACAGTCATTGTTCTCAATATAGAGGACGGTCGTGCCAAGGGTAGTGCTCGTAGTGTGGAAGCGGTCGATATTTTTGAAGCCCTAGATCCCCATCGCGACCTCTTTATCGCATTTGGCGGTCATGCTGGTGCAGCAGGAATGACGCTGGAAGTTGAGAAACTCTCAGATTTATCTCAGGTTTTGGAAGATTATGTCCGTGAAAAAGGAGCGGATGCTGCTGGCAAGAACAAGTTAAATCTAGATGAAGAATTGGATTTGGAAGCACTTAGCTTGGAAACAGTCAAAAGTTTTGAACGTTTGGCACCTTTTGGCATGGACAATCAGAAACCTGTCTTTTATATAAAGGATTTTCAGGTCGAAAGTGCCCGTACCATGGGGGCAGGCAATGCCCATCTCAAACTGAAAATTTCTAAGGGTGAGGCTAGTTTTGAAGTGGTGGCCTTTGGCCAAGGCAGATGGGCGACAGAGTTTTCTCAAACCAAGAATCTAGAGCTGGCAGTCAAATTGTCTGTCAACCAATGGAATGGGCAAACTGCCCTCCAGTTGATGATGGTGGATGCGCGTGTGGAGGGTGTTCAACTTTTTAACATCCGTGGGAAGAATGCAGTTTTGCCAGAAGGGGTTCCAGTCTTGGATTTTGCTGGAGAATTTCCGAATCTAGTAAATAGTGAAGCTATTGTCGTGAAAACCATTCCTGAGGATATTACTCAGCTGAAGACCATTTTTCAGGAACAAAATTTCTCTGCTGTCTATTTCAAAAATGATATTGACAAGGCCTACTATCTGACAGGGTATGGGACTAGAGAGCAGTTTTGCCAAATTGTACAAGACCATCTACCAGTTTCCAGAGTTTGATATTCGCTACAAGCTGAAAGATTTGGCAGCTTATCTTAATATTCAGCAAATCTTGCTGGTCAAAATGATTCAAATATTTGAAGAATTAGGTTTTGTGGTAATCAAAGATGGGGTTATGACAGTCAATAAAGAAGCGCCAAAGCGGGAAATCGGAGAAAGTCAGATTTACCAAAATCTCAAACAAACCGTCAAAGACCAAGAAATGATGGCGCTGGGTACCGTGCAAGCAATTTATGACTTTTTAATGGAAAAAGAGTAGATCATAGGAAAGAGTTGGGAAACCAGCTCTTTTTTGAAAACAAATCTTCATTTTGAAAATCATCAAAAAAATGGTATAATGGTAGGAAAAGATTCGGCTAAAAGTAATGCTTTTAGAATAAAAGGGCAAGCAACCCTATAATCAAGATAAACTAAGCTTTCGGAGGAAAAATGAGTAATATCAGTTTAACAACACTTGGTGGTGTACGTGAAAATGGGAAAAATATGTATATCGCTGAAATCGATGGGTCTATTTTCGTTTTGGATGCAGGTCTAAAATACCCTGAAAATGAACAACTAGGGGTGGACGTAGTCATTCCTAATATGGACTACCTTTTTGAAAATAGCGACCGTATTGCTGGGGTTTTCTTGACCCACGGGCATGCGGATGCCATTGGTGCTCTGCCTTATCTCTTAGCTGAAGCCAAGGTACCTGTATTTGGCTCTGAGTTAACCATTGAGTTGGCCAAACTTTTTGTCAAAGGAAATGACACAGTTAAGAAATTCAATGATTTCCATGTCATTGATGAGGATACGGAGATAGATTTTGGAGGGACTGTGGTGTCCTTCTTCCGTACGACCCACTCTATCCCAGAAAGTTTGGGTGTTGTCTTGAAGACAGCTGAAGGTAGTATCGTTTATACAGGTGACTTCAAATTTGACCAGACAGCTAGTGAATCTTATGCCACAGACTTCGCTCGTTTGGCAGAAATCGGTCGTGATGGAGTTCTAGCTCTTCTTAGCGATTCAGCCAATGCGGACAGTAATATCCAAGTGGCTAGCGAAAGTGAAGTTGGGGACGAGATTACTCAAACCATTTCGGACTGGGATGGTCGTATCATTGTTGCAGCAGTAGCTAGCAACCTCTCTCGTATCCAGCAGGTGTTTGATGCTGCGGATGCAACAGGCCGTCGTGTGGTCTTGACAGGATTTGATATTGAAAATATCGTCCGTACTGCTATTCGCCTCAAGAAATTGTCTCTAGCTAACGAAAGTCTTTTGATTAAACCAAAAGATATGTCTCGCTTTGAAGACCATGAGTTGATTATTCTTGAGACAGGTCGTATGGGTGAGCCTATCAACGGTCTTCGCAAAATGTCGATTGGTCGCCACCGTTATGTGGAAATCAAGGACGGTGACTTGGTCTATATCGTAACCACTCCGTCTATCGCTAAAGAAGCAGTTATGGCGCGTGTGGAAAACATGATTTATCAAGCTGGCGGGGTTGTTAAACTGATCACCCAAAGTTTGCGTGTGTCAGGTCACGGAAATGCGCGTGACTTGCAGTTGATGATCAACCTCTTGCAACCCAAGTATCTCTTCCCAATTCAAGGGGAATATCGTGAGTTAGATGCTCATGCTAAGGCTGCTATGGCAGTTGGAATGTTGCCAGAACGCATTTTTATCCCTAAAAAGGGAACCAGCATGGCTTATGAGAATGGAGACTTTGTCCCAGCTGGAGCGGTTTCGGCAGGGGATGTCTTGATTGACGGGAATGCTATTGGTGATGTTGGTAATGTGGTTCTTCGTGACCGTAAGGTCTTGTCAGAAGATGGAATTTTCATCGTCGCAATCACCGTTAACCGTCGTGAGAAGAAAATTGTGGCCAAGGCTCGTGTTCACACGCGTGGATTTGTTTATCTCAAGAAGAGCCGTGATATTCTCCGTGAAAGTTCAGAATTGATTAATCAGACGGTAGAAGACTATCTTCAAGGAGATGACTTTGACTGGGCAGATCTTAAAGGGAAGGTTCGTGATAATCTGACCAAGTATCTCTTTGACCAGACTAAGCGTCGTCCAGCTATTTTACCAGTAGTCATGGAAGCAAAATAAGCGATGAAATAAACGGAGAGAAAGTCGAATTTCGGCTTTTTCTTATAGAAAAATAGAGGAAAAATTATGGCAGTAATGAAAATCGAGTATTACTCACAAGTTTTGGATATGGAGTGGGGAGTGAATGTCCTCTATCCTGATGCTAATCGAGTGGAAGAACCAGATTGTAAAGACATTCCAGTCTTGTACCTCTTGCACGGGATGTCTGGTAATCATAATAGTTGGCTCAAGCGGACCAACGTAGAACGCTTACTCCGAGGAACCAATCTCATCGTTGTTATGCCCAATACCAGCAACGGTTGGTATACCGATACCCAATATGGTTTTGACTATTACACAGCTCTAGCAGAGGAATTGCCACAGGTTCTGAAACGCTTCTTCCCTAATATGACTAGCAAGCGTGAAAAAACCTTTATCGCTGGCCTCTCTATGGGAGGCTATGGCTGTTTCAAATTGGCTCTTGCTACAAATCGTTTTTCTCATGCAGCTAGCTTTTCAGGTGCGCTTAGTTTTCAAGATTTTTCTCCTGAAAGCCAAGATTTGGGAACACCAGCTTACTGGAGAGGTGTTTTTGGGGAGATTAAAGATTGGACAACTAGTCCTTATTCTCTAGAAAGTCTGGCTAAAAAATCGGATAAAAAGACCAAACTTTGGGCTTGGTGTGGCGAGCAGGATTTCTTGTACGAAGCCAATAATCTCGCAGTGAAAAATCTCAATAAACTGGGATTTGATGTGACCTATAGCCATAGTGCTGGAACTCACGAATGGTACTACTGGGAAAAACAATTGGAACGGTTCTTAGCAACCCTACCAATCGATTTCAAATTAGAAGAGAGATTAAGCTAGTTTAGTTTGTATTACTCTTTCAATAACCATGTCTTCTATGGAATAGAAACTAAAATATGTTTTTACTAGACTTTCTAAACAAAAATAGTAGAATAGTAGTTAAATTCTATTATTGTTGGAAAGAGAGTAAGAGATGTATCGTTATCAAATTGGCATTCCCACATTAGAATATGATCAGTTTGTTAAAGAACATGAATTAGTCAATGTATTACAAAGTAGTGCTTGGGAAGAGGTTAAGTCTGATTGGCAACATGAAAAGTTTGGCGCCTACCGAGGAGATAAATTACTGGCTACAGCTAGTATTTTGATTAAAACTCTTCCTCTAGGCTATAGAATGTTTTATATCCCAAGAGGTCCTGTATTAGATTATAAGGATGCTGAACTCTTGAACTTTGTTCTTCAATCCATTAAGTCCTATGCTCGAAGCAAGAGAGCGATTTTTGTGATTTTTGACCCAAGTATTTGCCTATCGCAAAGTTCAATCAAGCATGAAAAAATAGAATATCCTGAAAATATGGCTATTATTGAAAATTTGCAAAGAATGGGAGTAAGGTGGTCAGGAAAGACCGATGGAATGGGAGATACCATTCAGCCTCGTATTCAGGCAAAAGTATACAAGGAAAATTTTACAGAAGATAAACTTTGCAAGTCAACAAAACAAGCTATTCGATCCGCTCGAAATAAGGGTGTAGAGATTCAGATTGGTAGAGATGAATTGTTAGAATCTTTCTCGTTTTTGATGAAAAAAACTGAGAAGCGAAAAGATATCCATTTGAGGAATGAAGCCTATTATAAAAAATTGTTAGATAATTTTAAGGACAAGGCCTACATTACGCTGGCTACTCTGGATATCGCTAAGCGTTTACGAGAATTAGAAGAACAGTTAGCGAAAAACTTAGCGTTGGAAGAAGCGTTTACTGAGTCGACTCGAACTTCAAAAGTAGAAGCCCAGAAGAAGGAAAAAGAGCGTTTGGTAGAAGAAAGAGATTTCTTGCAGAGATATCTGAATGAAGAAAAATCAAACATTCCTTTAGCAGCTACTTTGAGTTTGGAATTTGGTAATACCTCTGTTAATCTATATGCTGGTATGGATGATGCTTTTAAACGTTATAATGCACCAATTTTAGCTTGGTATGAAACAGCTCGCTATGCTTTTGAGCGAGGTATGGTGTGGCAAAATTTAGGTGGTGTTGAAAACTCTCTCAATGGTGGACTTTACCATTTTAAGGAAAAATTTAATCCAACGATTGAAGAATACTTGGGTGAGTTTACAATGCCCACCCATCCTCTTTATTCTCTGTTAAGAATCGCTCTTGATTTTCGCAAGGCATTAAGAACAAAACATCATAGAAGGTAAGTACATGGCATTAATTACACTCACAAAAGAAGAATTTCAAGCTTATTCTGATCAGGTCTCTTCTCGTTCTTTTATGCAATCTGTCCAGATGGGGGACTTGTTAGAAAAAAGAGGGGCTCGAATTGTTTATCTTGCATTGAAACAAGAAGGAGAAATTCAAGTTGCAGCTCTGGTTTATAGCTTGCCCATGCTGGGTGGCCTACATATGGAGATCAATTCGGGGCCGATTTATACCCAACAAGATGCTCTCCCAGTTTTTTATGCGGAGTTAAAAGAATATGCCAAGCAAAATGGTGTATTAGAGTTGCTTGTAAAACCTTATGAAACTTATCAAACTTTTGATGGTGAAGGTAATCCAATAGATGCTGAGAAAAAAAGTATTATTCAAGGTTTGACTGATTTAGGTTATCAATTTGATGGTTTAAAAACAGGTTACCCAGGTGGAGAACCGGATTGGTTATATTGTAAAGATTTGAATGAGCTAACTGAAAAGACCTTGCTTAACAGTTTTAGTAAAAAGGGGAAAGCTTTGGTGAAAAAGGCTGATACATTTGGTATTCAGTTGAAAAAATTAAATCGTGAAGAACTTTCAATTTTTAAGAATATAACAAAAGAAACCTCTGAACGTAGAGAATATAGTGATAAAAGTTTAGAATATTATGAGCACTTTTATGATTCATTTGGAGAACAAGCGGAGTTTGTAATTGCTAATCTAAATTTAGGAGAATATATACAAAATTTAATACATAAGCAAAAAGAATTATCTGAAAAAATAGCTACCTCACTACTCTTATTAGAACAATATCCAGATTCTGCACAAAAGAAAAAAGAACACAAAGAATTGGCTAGGCAGTATGAAAGCTTTGAAGTTCGAAAAGCAGAAGCACGAGAGTTGATTGAAAAATATGGAGAGAAAGATCTTGTCTTAGCAGGTAGTTTATTTATTTATATGCCTCAAGAAACGACCTATCTTTTTAGTGGTTCCTATACTGAGTTTAATAAATTTTATGCACCAGCTTTGCTTCAGAAATATGTTATGTTGGAAAGCATAAAACGTGGGATCCCTAAATACAACTTCCTAGGGATTCAAGGGATTTTTGATGGTAGTGATGGTGTTTTGCGTTTTAAACAAAATTTTAATGGCTATATTGTACGCAAAGCGGGTACTTTCCGTTACCATCCATCACCTTTAAAATACAAAGCTATTCAGTTATTCAAAAAAATATTAGGACGTTAAGATGAAAAAGCCAGTATTTAGCTTTCTTTCAGCTTGATTTAGTAAAATAGTCTTTATTTGCTAGAAAGGTGGAGAGACATGCGCTGGATTTTTTGTTTGATAGGGGCTTTCTTTTCTTTTGTGTGGCGTTTGTTTTGGCGCCTGGTTTGGATAGTTGTGCTCTTATGTGCGTTTGCTTTCGGACTTCTCTGCTATCTGAACGGGGATTTTCAAGGAGCGCTAAAGCAGGCAGAACGGTCAGTCAAGATTGGTCAACAAAGTATCGACCGATGGGAAAAAACAGGGCAACTGCCTAAGTTGAACCAGACAGATAGCCACCAGCATTCTGAAGGAAGGTGGCCACAGGCCTCTGCTCGTATTTACTTGGATCCCCAGATGGATTCACGCTTTCAAGAAGCTTATTTAGAAGCGATTCAGAATTGGAATCAAACGGGTGCTTTTAACTTTGAAATTGTCACCGAGTCCAGCAAGGCAGATATCTTGGCTACGGAGATGAATGACGGAGGTACTCCTGTGGCAGGAGAGGCGGAAAGTCAGACCAATCTCTTAACAGGACAATTCTTGTCTGTAACGGTGCGTCTGAATCATTATTATCTGTCCAATCCTGACTATGGCTATTCCTATGAGCGCGTTGTCCATACGGCAGAACATGAGTTGGGTCATGCGATTGGCTTGGACCATACAGATGAGAAGTCTGTCATGCAACCTGCGGGTTCCTTTTATGGTATCCAGGAAGAGGATGTTGCAAACCTTCGAAAAATATATGAGACTAGTGAGTAGGGAACAATCTTTCCCTACTTTTTTGCTATAATGGAATTATGAACAACTTGATTAAATCAAAACTAGAGCTCTTGCCGACCAGCCCTGGTTGTTACATTCACAAGGATAAAAACGGTACCATTATCTATGTAGGAAAGGCTAAAAATCTGCGTAACCGCGTGCGGTCCTATTTTCGTGGAAGTCATGATACCAAGACGGAAGCTCTGGTGTCTGAAATTGTAGATTTTGAATTTATTGTTACGGAGTCTAATATTGAGGCACTTCTCCTAGAAATTAATCTGATCAAGGAAAATAAGCCTAAATACAATATCATGCTCAAGGATGATAAGTCTTATCCTTTCATCAAAATCACTAATGAGCGCTATCCTCGTTTAATTATCACCCGTCAGGTCAAGAAGGACGGCGGTCTCTACTTTGGACCTTATCCAGATGTGGGGGCAGCCAATGAAATCAAGCGGCTGCTGGATCGAATTTTCCCTTTTAGAAAGTGTACCAATCCACCGTATAAGGTCTGTTTTTACTACCATATCGGCCAATGCATGGCCCACACTATCTGTAAGAAGGATGAGTCCTACTTCAAGTCTATGGCTCAGGAGGTTTCTGATTTCCTAAAAGGGCAGGATGACAAAATCATTGATGACCTCAAGGGCAAAATGGCAACGGCAGCCCAGTCTATGGAGTTTGAACGTGCGGCAGAATACCGTGACCTGATTCAGGCTATTGGAACGCTTCGAACCAAGCAACGGGTCATGGCTAAGGATCTCCAGAATCGTGATGTCTTTGGCTACTATGTGGACAAGGGTTGGATGTGTGTGCAGGTTTTCTTTGTCCGTCAGGGAAAACTCATTGAACGTGACGTCAATCTATTCCCCTACTACAATGATCCGGATGAGGATTTTCTAACCTATGTAGGACAATTCTATCAAGAAAAATCTCATCTAGTTCCCAATGAGGTGCTGATTCCGCAGGATATTGACGAAGAAGCTGTCAAGGTCTTGGTGGATACCAAGATTCTCAAACCCCAGCGTGGAGAGAAAAAGCAACTAGTCAATTTGGCTATAAAGAATGCTCGAGTCAGTCTAGAGCAGAAGTTCAATTTGTTAGAAAAATCTGTCGAAAAGACCCAAGGAGCTATTGAAAATCTAGGTCGTTTGCTCCAAATTCCCACCCCAGTTCGCATCGAGTCCTTCGATAACTCCAACATCATGGGAACTAGTCCTGTTTCAGCCATGGTGGTCTTTGTCAACGGAAAACCTAGTAAGAAGGATTACCGTAAGTATAAAATCAAGACTGTCGTCGGGCCAGACGACTATGCTAGTATGCGAGAGGTCATTCGCAGGCGCTATGGTCGAGTACAGCGTGACGGTTTGACTCCTCCAGATTTGATTGTGATTGATGGGGGACAAGGTCAAGTCAATATTGCCAAGCAAGTCATTCAAGAGGAGCTGGGCTTGGATATTCCCATTGCAGGTCTGCAAAAGAATGATAAGCACCAAACCCATGAATTGCTCTTTGGAGATCCGCTTGAGGTGGTGGAGTTATCTCGCAATTCTCAGGAATTTTTCCTCCTCCAACGTATACAAGATGAGGTCCACCGCTTTGCTATAACTTTCCATCGCCAACTGCGCTCGAAAAATTCTTTTTCATCACAACTGGATGGAATTGAAGGGCTGGGACCTAAACGCAAGCAGAATCTCATGAAGCATTTCAAGTCTCTAACAAAAATCAAGGAAGCCAGTGTGGATGAGATTGTCGATGTTGGAGTACCTAGAGCTGTTGCAGAGGCTGTGCAGAGGAAGTTGAACCCGCAGGAAGCAGTGGAATTAGCTCAAGTGGCGGAAGAAAGAGTAGATTACCAAACGGAAGGAAACCACAATGAAACATAAAATCGCAATTTTATCAGATATTCATGGAAATGCGACGGCTTTAGAAGCAGTGATTGCAGATGCTAAAAATCAAGGAGTCAGTGAATACTGGCTTCTGGGAGATATTTTTCTTCCCGGTCCAGGTGCAAGTGACTTGGTAGCCCTGCTAAAGGACCTTCCTATCACAGCCAGTGTTCGAGGCAATTGGGATGATTGTGTCCTTGAGGCCTTGGATGGTGAATATGGTTTGGAACATCCACAAGAAATCCAGTCAATGCGAATGACCCAGTTTTTGATGGAGCGAATGGATCCTGCAACGATTGTCTGGTTACGAAGCTTGCCTTTGCTGGAAAAGAAAGAGGTTGCTGGGTTGCGCTTTTCTATCTCTCATAATTTACCTGACAAAAATTATGGGGGTGACTTGTTGGTTGGGAATGATACAGAAAAATTTGACCAACTGCTAGATGAGGAAACGGACGTGGCAGTCTATGGTCATGTCCACAAGCAGTTGCTTCGTTACGGCAGTCAAGGGCAACAAATCATCAATCCAGGGTCGATTGGCATGCCCTATTTTAATTGGGAGGCGTTAAAAAATCACCGTGCCCAGTATGCCGTGATAGAAGTTGAAGATGGGGAATTGGTAAATATCCTATTTCGTAAAGTCGCTTATGACTATGAAGCGGAGTTGGAGTTGGCCAAATTCAAGGGGCTTCCTTTTATCGAAATGTATGAAGAGCTACGACGAGAAGACAACTATCAGGGGCACAATCTGAAACTCTTAGCCAATTTAATAGAAAAGCATGGGTATGTAGAGGATGTGAAGAATTTCTTGGAGGCTATAAAGTCAGAATATAAGATGGACTAGTTTCTTTAAGCAGCTGAAAATTAATTGGAACTGGATGAGGGGATTCCTGATTTAAATGGTTTTCTTCATTCGGTTGCTTATCCTTGTTCCAGTTTGTTTCTACGAAAAATCTCTGCAAGCTCTTTCAAATTATGGTAGAATGGAAGCAGTAGAATTAGAAAAGGAAATCGATTATGAAATTTCTTGAATTAAATAAAAAACGTCATGCGACTAAGCATTTCACTGATAAGCCAGTTGATCCTAAGGATGTGCGTACGGCTATCGAAATTGCAACCTTGGCACCAAGTGCCCACAACAGCCAGCCTTGGAAATTTGTGGTGGTACGTGAGAAAAATGCCGAACTAGCAAAATTGGCTTACGGTTCAAACTATGAACAGGTATCATCAGCGCCTGTAACTATTGCCTTGTTTACAGACACAGATTTGGCTAAACGTGCTCGTAAGATTGCCCGAGTTGGTGGTGCTAACAATTTCTCAGAAGAGCAACTTCAATATTTTATGAAGAATTTGCCTGCTGAATTTGCCCGCTACAATGAACAACAAGTCAGCGACTACCTAGCTCTCAATGCAGGTTTGGTTGCTATGAACTTGGTTTTGGCTCTTACAGACCAAGGAATCGGATCAAATTTGATCCTTGGATTTGACAAATCAAAAGTCAATGAGGTTTTGGAAATTGAAGACCGTTTCCGCCCAGAACTTTTGATTACAGTGGGTTACACAGACGAAAAATTGGAACCAAGCTACCGCTTGCCAGTAGATGAAATCATCGAGAAAAGATAGGAAGAAGAAAAAAATGACAGCAATTGATTTTACAGCAGAAGTAGAAAAACGCAAAGAAGCCCTCTTGGCTGACTTGTTTAGCCTTTTGGAAATCAACTCAGAACGTGATGATAGCAAGGTTGATGCTGAGCATCCATTTGGACCTGGGCCGGTAAAAGCCTTGGAAAAATTCCTTGAAATCGCAGACCGCGATGGCTACCCAACTAAAAATGTTGATAACTACGCAGGACATTTTGAGTTTGGTGATGGCGAAGAAGTTCTCGGAATCTTTGCCCACATGGACGTGGTGCCAGCTGGTAGCGGTTGGGACACAGACCCTTACACACCAACTATCAAAGATGGTCGTCTCTATGCGCGTGGGGCTTCAGATGACAAGGGACCTACAACAGCTTGTTACTATGGTTTGAAAATCATCAAAGAATTGGGACTTCCAACTTCTAAGAAAGTTCGTTTCATCGTTGGAACAGATGAAGAATCAGGTTGGGCAGACATGGACTACTATTTCGAGCACGTAGGACTTGCAAAACCAGACTTTGGTTTCTCTCCAGACGCTGAATTCCCTATCATCAATGGTGAAAAAGGAAATATCACGGAATACCTCCACTTTGCAGGTGAAAATGCGGGTGCTGCCCGTCTTCACAGCTTTACAGGTGGTTTGCGTGAAAACATGGTACCAGAATCAGCAACAGCAGTCGTTTCAGGTGATTTGGCTGACTTGCAAGGGAAACTAGATACTTTTGTTGCAGAACACAAACTCAGAGGAGAAATTCAAGAAGAAAACGGTCAGTACAAGGTTACCATCATTGGTAAATCAGCGCATGGTGCTATGCCTGCTTCAGGTGTCAATGGTGCGACTTACCTAGCCCTCTTCCTTAGCCAGTTTGACTTTGCTGGTCCAGCCAAAGACTACCTTGACATCGCTGGTAAGATTCTCTTGAATGATCATGAGGGTGAAAGTCTCAAGATTGCCCATGTGGATGAAAAGATGGGTGCCCTTTCTATGAATGCTGGCGTCTTCCGCTTTGATGAAACAAGCGCTGATAATACCATTGCCCTTAATATCCGCTATCCAAAAGGAACAAGCCCAGAGCAAATCAAGTCAATCCTTGAAAACTTGCCAGTTGCTTCTGTTAGCCTTTCTGAACACGGTCACACGCCTCACTATGTGCCAATGGAAGATCCACTTGTCCAAACCTTGTTGAATGTCTATGAAAAACAAACTGGTCTTAAAGGTCACGAGCAAGTCATCGGTGGTGGAACCTTTGGTCGTTTGCTAGAACGCGGTGTTGCCTACGGTGCTATGTTCCCAGACTCAATTGACACCATGCACCAAGCTAATGAATTTATCGCCTTGGATGATCTCTTCCGAGCAGCAGCAATCTATGCCGAAGCTATTTACGAATTGATCAAATAAAACGATAGAAGTCTGAGATTGTATGCTTAGACTTCTTTTTGGAGGGAGAGTAGATGTCTCAAATTGAAAAAATCAAGCAGGCTATTATGGCAGATCCGCAGAATGCTACCTATACAGAGCGTGGCATTGAGCCTCTCTTTGCAGCACCAAAGACTGCTCGCATCAATATCATCGGTCAGGCACCGGGGCTTAAAACCCAAGAAGCAGGACTTTATTGGAAAGATAAGAGTGGTGACCGCCTGAGAGACTGGCTAGGTGTGGATGAAGATACCTTTTACAATTCAGGATATTTTGCTGTTCTGCCTATGGATTTCTACTTTCCAGGACATGGCAAGTCAGGAGACTTACCACCGAGAGCAGATTTTGCAGAAAAATGGCATCCACAGCTCTTGCAAGAATTACCAGATATCCAATTGACCCTCTTGATTGGCCAATATGCCCAAGCCTACTATTTACAGGAGAAAGTCAGTGGCAAAGTGACAGAACGGGTAAAACATTACCAGAACTACTTGCCAACCTATTTTCCATTAGTTCACCCCTCGCCTAGAAATCAAATCTGGATGGCCAAAAATCCTTGGTTTGAGGCAGAAGTGGTGCCAGATTTGAAAAAAAGAATTAAAACTATTTTATAGTCAATGAAAATCAAAGAGCAAACTAGGAAGCTAGCCGCAGGCTGTACTTGAGTACGGTAAGGCGACGCTGACGTGGTTTGAATTTGATTTTCGAAGAGTATTAGGAGAAAAAGAATGAAAGAAATTTCCTTTGACGCATTTTACCAGCTTTACCAAAATGACCAACTTTCTTTAGTGGACGTGAGAGAAGTGGATGAGTTTGAAGCTCTTCATTTAGAAGGTGCTCAGAATCTTCCTCTGAGTCAATTAGCTGATACTTATGATCAATTGGACAAGGACCAGTTACATTATGTTATTTGTAAATCTGGAATGAGATCGGCGCGTGCTTGCCAATTCCTATCAGAACAAGGTTATGAGGTTATCAATGTACAGGGTGGCATGTTAGCCTTTGAAGAACTTTAGACATTAGAATTTTCTCCTACTTGGCGTGGACTGGGTAGGGGATTTTATTTTTAGACAATTCTCATTTTTAAGAATCTTGAAAACATTCAATATTTACTTCGTGAAGCTTTTTTCATACTCCTATTCATGATATACTAGGTCAGTATTTTATAAATATGAAGGAGATTTTCATGGCTAAAAAAGGTGCCCTAACAGGTTTACTCCTGTTTGGAATATTTTTTGGTGCGGGGAACTTGATTTTTCCGCCTTCTCTAGGTGCACTATCTGGAGAACATTTTCTTCCTGCCATCGCAGGTTTTGTCTTTTCAGGTGTCGGTATCGCCGTCTTGACTCTTATTATTGGAACGCTAAATCCTAAAGGATATATCTACGAGATTTCAACAAAGATAGCGCCTTGGTTTGCGACTCTTTACCTCTCAGTTCTTTACTTGTCAATCGGTCCATTCTTTGCTATCCCACGTACAGCTACAACAGCTTACGAAGTAGGGATTAGCCCCCTTTTGTCGGATGCAAATAAAGGTCTTGGTTTGATTGTCTTTACAGTTCTGTATTTTGCAGCAGCCTATTTAATCTCGCTTAATCCATCAAAAATCTTAGACCGTATTGGCCGTATTTTAACGCCAGTCTTTGCGATTTTGATTGTTATCTTAGTTGTTTTAGGAGCTTTCAAATACGGTGGAACAAGTCCTCAAGCTGCTTCAGCTGCTTATCAAGCTTCTGCCTTTGGGACAGGTTTCCTAGAAGGTTACAATACCTTGGATGCTCTTGCCTCAGTTGCCTTTAGTGTAATCGCAGTTCAAACCTTGAAACAACTTGGCTTCTCAAGTAAGAAAGAATACATTTCGACTATTTGGGTTGTTGGTATCGTTGTTGCCCTTGCCTTCAGCGCTCTTTACATCGGTTTAGGTTTCCTTGGAAATCATTTCCCAGTACCAGCTGAAGCGATGAAGGGTGGAACACCTGGTGTTTACATCTTGTCACAAGCGACTCAAGAAATCTTTGGCTCAACAGCTCAACTCTTCCTTGCAGCTATGGTTACTGTAACCTGCTTCACAACAACAGTTGGTTTGATTGTGTCTACAGCTGAGTTCTTTAATGAGCGCTTCCCACAAATCAGCTATAAGGTTTATGCTACAGCCTTTACCTTGATTGGATTTGCTATTGCTAACTTGGGTCTTGATGCGATTATCAAGTACTCAATCCCTGTACTGGTTATCTTGTACCCAATCACCATTGCCATCGTTATGATTGTCATTGTCAACAAATTTGTAGCTCTTTCAAAACCAGGTATGCAGTTGACAATTGCAGTCGTTACAGCTATTGCCATTGCAAGCGTATTAGGAAGCTCATTTAAGGTTGAGTTTCTTGCAAACCTTGTCAACGCTCTTCCTTTTGCCAAGGCATCACTCCCATGGTTAGTACCTGCCATTGTCGGAATCTTGCTCTCGTTGGTTCTACCAAACAAGCAAGAAAGCGATGTTTTTGAAATGGAATAATCATTAAAATCACTTTTGTAGCCAAGTCTACAGGAGTGATTTTCTTTTTTTATCCGATGATAAATGTGTTATAATAGGTAGCAAAAGAGGTGAAGAAATGAATCAAACAGTAGAATATATCAAAGAACTAACAGCCATTGCGTCGCCAACGGGCTTCACTCGGGAGATTTCGGACTATTTAGTCAAGACTCTAGAAGGTTTTGGTTACCAGCCGGTTCGCACAGCTAAGGGCGGTGTCAATGTGACCATCAAAGGTCAAAATGATGAAGAGCATCGCTATGTGACTGCTCATGTAGATACGCTGGGTGCTATTGTCCGTGCTGTCAAACCAGACGGCCGTCTCAAACTGGATCGTATCGGTGGCTTTCCTTGGAACATGATTGAAGGTGAAAACTGTACCGTTCATGTGGCTAGCACAGGTCAAAAGGTATCAGGAACCATCCTCATCCACCAAACTTCTTGTCATGTCTACAAGGATGCAGGAACTGCAGAACGCACTCAAGACAATATGGAAGTGCGTTTGGACGCCAAAGTAACCAATGAAAAAGAAACTCGTGCTCTTGGCATTGAGGTCGGTGATTTTATCAGTTTTGACCCACGAACTGTCGTGACAGAGACAGGTTTTATCAAATCTCGTCATTTGGATGACAAGGTCAGCGCAGCGATTTTGCTCAATCTCCTTCGCATTTATAAGGAAGAGAAGATTGAATTGCCAGTAACAACCCATTTTGCTTTTTCAGTCTTTGAAGAAGTGGGACACGGTGCCAACTCTAACATTCCTGCTCAGGTAGTAGAGTATCTGGCTGTGGATATGGGGGCTATGGGAGATGACCAGCAAACAGATGAGTATACAGTATCTATCTGTGTCAAGGATGCATCAGGTCCTTATCACTATGACTTCCGTCAACACTTGGTGACCTTGGCGAAAGAACAAGATATCCCATTTAAGCTGGATATCTATCCATTTTATGGTTCGGACGCTTCAGCGGCTATGTCTGCAGGTGCAGAAGTCAAACACGCCCTTCTCGGTGCTGGTATCGAGTCTAGTCATTCTTATGAGCGTACTCATATTGACTCAGTAGTCGCAACAGAGCGTATGGTTGATGCTTACCTTAAGAGCAATTTGGTAAATTAATATGTGCCTTATATGTCAGAGAATTGACCTCATCAAAGCTGGGAAAAATCCTTACTTTGTAAGAGAGTTGGAAACAGGCTACCTTGTAATCGGAGACCACCAGTATTTTGCAGGCTATAGCCTCTTTCTAGCTAAGGAACACGTTACCGAATTGCACCATTTGAAAAAGGAAACGAAACTCCGTTTTCTGGAAGAAATGAGTGTGGTTCAAGAGGCAGTTGCTAAGGCCTTTGTTGCTGAAAAAATGAATATCGAACTGCTAGGAAATGGTGATGCTCATCTTCATTGGCATCTGTTTCCTAGACGAACAGATGATATGAATGGTCACGGTCTCAAGGGGCGTGGGCCAGTCTGGTGGGTTCCCTTTGAAGAAATGACCTCAGAAACCTGCCAAGCAAAACCGGATGAGATTAAAAGATTAGTCAAATGTTTATCGTCAGAACTAAATAAACTATTAGAAATAAAGGAGTAGAAATGAAAAAAAGATACCTTATCTTGACAGCCTTGCTAGCCTTGAGTCTAGCGGCTTGTTCACAGGAAAAAGCAAAAACTGAAGATGGCGCAGCTAAGACAGAACAAACAGCCAAAGCTGATGGAACAGTCGGCAGTAAATCTCAAGGAGCTACCCAGAAAAAAGCAGAAGTGGTAAACAAAGGAGACTACTACAGCATTCAAGGAAAATACGATGAAATCATCGTAGCCAATAAACACTATCCATTGTCTAAGGATTACAATCCAGGGGAAAACCCAACAGCTAAGGCAGAGTTGCTCAAACTCATCAAAGCTATGCAAGAGGCAGGTTTCCCAATCAGTGACCATTACAGCGGTTTTAGAAGTTATGAAACTCAGACCAAGCTCTATCAAGATTATGTCAATCAAGATGGGAAGGCAGCGGCTGACCGATACTCTGCTCGTCCTGGCTATAGCGAACACCAAACAGGTTTAGCCTTTGACGTGATTAGTACCAATGGAGAATTGGTCACAGAAGAAAAAGCAGCTCAATGGCTCTTGGACCACGCTGCTGATTATGGCTTTGTTGTCCGTTATCTCAAAGGTAAGGAAAAAGAAACAGGCTATATGGCTGAAGAATGGCACCTTCGTTATGTCGGAAAAGAAGCCAAAGAAATTGCTGAGACTGGTCTCAGTTTGGAAGAATACTACGGCTTTGAAGGCGGAGATTACGTCGATTAATATTCTTCGAAAATCTCTTCAAACAATGTCAGCGGCGCCTTACCGTAGGTATGGTTACTGACTTCGTCAGTTTTATCTGCAACCTCAAAGCTGTACTTTGAGCAGCCTGCAACTAGCTTCCTAGTTTGTTCTTTGATTTTCATTGAGTATAAAAAATAAACTTTTCTCTTGCAATTATAGATAAATAGTGTATAATAGATGAGTATGTGTAAAGCATACTTGTGGGAGGTAAAAATCTCTAATTACCGCCAAAACCACAAAGGAGGATTTAAAAATGGCTAAAAAAGTCGAAAAACTTGTAAAATTGCAAATCCCTGCTGGTAAAGCTACACCAGCTCCACCGGTTGGACCTGCTCTTGGTCAAGCTGGTATCAACATCATGGGATTCACAAAAGAGTTCAACGCTCGTACAGCTGACCAAGCTGGTATGATCATTCCAGTTGTTATCTCAGTTTACGAAGATAAATCATTTACTTTCATCACTAAAACACCACCAGCTGCTGTTCTTTTGAAAAAAGCTGCAGGTGTTGAAAAAGGATCAGGTACACCTAATAAAACTAAAGTTGCTACAGTTACTCGTGCGCAAGTACAAGAAATTGCAGAAACTAAGATGCCAGATTTGAACGCAGCAAACGTAGAGTCTGCAATGCGTATGATCGAAGGTACTGCTCGTTCTATGGGATTCACTGTTGTTGACTAATCAATAACACCCCCAATATAACCCGCAAGACTTCATCATTTCGAGAAGTGACGTGGGAGATGAAAATCGATTGAACCACTTACAAGGAGAATAGAAAATGGCTAAAAAAAGCAAACAACTTCGTGCTGCTCTTGAGAAAATCGACAGCACAAAAGCATACAGCGTAGAAGAAGCTGTAGCACTTGCAAAAGAAACTAACTTTGCAAAATTTGACGCAACTGTAGAAGTTGCTTACAACTTGAACATCGACGTTAAAAAAGCTGACCAACAAATCCGTGGAGCAATGGTATTGCCAAACGGTACTGGTAAAACTTCACGCGTTCTTGTTTTCGCACGTGGTGCAAAAGCTGAAGAAGCAAAAGCTGCTGGTGCAGACTTTGTTGGTGAAGATGACCTTGTTGCTAAAATCAACGACGGTTGGTTGGACTTCGACGTAGTTATCGCTACACCTGATATGATGGCTCTTGTTGGACGTCTTGGACGTGTCCTTGGACCACGTAACTTGATGCCAAACCCTAAAACTGGTACTGTAACAATGGATGTTGCTAAAGCAGTTGAAGAGTCTAAAGGTGGTAAAATCACTTACCGTGCTGACCGTGCAGGTAACGTTCAAGCAATCATCGGTAAAGTATCATTTGAAGCTGAAAAATTGGTTGAAAACTTCAAAGCTTTCAACGAAACAATCCAAAAAGCAAAACCAGCTACAGCTAAAGGAACTTACGTAACAAACTTGACTATCACAACTACTCAAGGTGTTGGTATCAAAGTTGACGTAAACTCACTTTAATCAGTAGTTTATAAACAAAGACGAGTACGAAAGTGCTCGTTTTTTTGGCTCATTGTCAACTGTAGTGGGTTGAAGAAAAGCTAAGATCGAGAAAGGACGAAATTTGTCCTTTCTTTTTTGATATTCAGAGCGATAAAAATTCGTTTTTTGAAGTTTTCAAAGTTCCGAAATCCAAAGGCATTTCGCTTGATAAGTTTAACGAGATTATTGGTCGCTTCCAATTTGGCGTTGGAATAGGGTAGTTGAAGGGCGTTGATAATCTTCTCTTTATCCTTTAGAAAGGTTTTAAAGACAGTCTGAAAAAGAGGATGAACCTGTTTAAGATTGTCCTCAATAAGTCCGAAGAATTTGTCTGGCTCCTTGTTCTGAAAGTGAAGAAGTAAGAGTTGATAGAGATTATAGTGGTGTTTCAACTCTTCTGAATAGCTCAAAAGCTTGTCTAGAATCTCTTTATTCGTTAAGTGCATACGAAAAGTAGGGCGATAAAATCGTTTATCACTGAGTTTACGGCTATCCTGCTGTATGAGCTTCCAGTAGCGCTTGATAGCCTTGTATTCATGGGATTTTTGATGAAACTGATTCATGATTTGGACACGGACACGACTCATAGTACGGCTAATGTGTTGGACAATATGGAAACGATCCAACACGATTTTATCGTTTGGGAGTGAAACAGTCTGGGAGACTGTTTCAGCCTGAGCATAGAAATTAGAAAGCGAAGCTGTTTAGCTAATTCATAGTAGGGACTAAACATATCCATAGTAATGATTTTCACCTGACAACGAACGGCTCTATCGTAGCGCAGAAAGTGATTTCGGATGATAGTCTGGGTTCTACCTTCAAGCACGGTGATAATGTTGAGATTGTCAAAATTTTGCGCAATAAAACTCATCTTTCCCTTAGTGAAGGCATACTCGTCCCAAGACATAATCTCAGGAAGATGAGAAAAATCATGCTTAAAGTGGAAGTCATTGAGCTTTCGAATGACAGTTGAAGTTGAAATGGCCAGCTGATGTGCAATATCGGTCATAGAAGTCTTTTCAATCAACTTTTGCGCAATCTTTTGGTTGATAATACGGGGGATTTGGTGATTTTTCTTGACGATAGAGGTCTCGGCTACCATCATTTTAGAGCAATGATAGCACTTGAAACGACGCTTTCTAAGGAGGATTCTGGTAGGCATACCAGTCGTTTCGAGGTAAGGAATCTTAGAGGGTTTTTGAAAGTCATATTTCTTCATTTGACTTCCGCAATCAGGACAAGATGGAGCCTCATAATCCAGTTTAGCGATGATTTCCT
Organism: Streptococcus mitis NCTC 12261; assembly: GCF_000148585.2. NCBI lineage: Bacteria > Bacillati > Bacillota > Bacilli > Lactobacillales > Streptococcaceae > Streptococcus > Streptococcus mitis. The sequence goes on along the minus strand of NZ_CP028414.1, from coordinate 1,396,930 downwards.
TGTGTGTATCTCTATTCACGATATCCATAATTTGGACATTAGGGTCTTTGATATCGAGTAGTTTTGTGATAAAATGTAATTGTTCCATATGAATCTTTCTAATGAGTTGTTTGGTCACTTTTCATTATAGATCTTATGGGACTTTTTTTCTACAACAAAATAGGCTCCATAATATCTATAGGGGGGTTACCCACTACAAATATTATAGAGCCGTTTTTTTGTCTTTAGTTTTATTTCATTAGCCCAAACCTTCTTGAAAAATCTCAAAAGTTGGTAGAAAGGTTTGTGTTTATCAATTACTCATTTGATTTTAATAAGATTATTTAAGTATATAAAAGGGTTCAAAGGGGATATTAATAAAAATGTGTAAAACTTAGTAATAATATACGTAATATATTAAAAAAATTATCAAATAAGTTGCTTTTAAAAGATGAATATGGTATCATTAATTTGTATGCTAAAAACAGTTTTTTTGATATAGGTCACTTCTTATATTAATAACTTTATTTGTAAGGAGTTTTACTATCGATTAAATTGGAGGCAACAAAAAAATAAGGAGGATTTCATTCTAAATGAAAAATAAACAACAAGATTTTAGAACGGAAAAGTACATTCGTTACGGTATTCGTAAGTACAGCTTTGGTGCAGCATCAGTAGCAATTGCAGCTGGTTTGATGTTCCTAGGTAATGGCGCGGTATCAGCGACGGAAGTACAAGGCACAGAAACTGCAGTAGCAGCATCAGCTCCAGCTGAAAAAGCTGATCAGAATACTGCAGAAGTGAAACCTGAGACTACAAAAGCAGAAGAAGCAAAAACAGAAGAAGCAAAACCAGTAGCTAAAGTAGAGGATGCTAAAAAAGTAAATAAAGCTGTCCTAGAAGCAAGTATTGCTACTTTGGAGTCTAAACTTTCAACTGCTAAATATGCAGATGCTACAGTAGTAAGCTCAGCTAAGGAAGTATTGGCAGCAGCTAAAGCAACTCTTGCAAAAGCAGATGCTAGTCAAGCTGATGTAGATGCTCAAGCAGAAACTGTATCAGCATTGAGTACTGTAGTTACTGAGTCAAATACTGCTGGTTTCGATAAAAAGAAAGCAGCTGAAAAAGAAGCTGCTAAAGCAGAAGTTGAAAAAAAATCTACTCCAGCAGAAAAAACTCTTTCAGAAGCTAAATCAGCGCTTGACAAAGCTTCATCAGAAGCAGATGTAACAAACAGACTTGCAAAATCTGAACTTTCTAAGAAGGAAGTGAAGGAAGAAAATAAAGCAGCTGTTGAAGCGGCAGTAGCTAAAAACCAAGCAGTTCTTTCTGAAACAAAAGCTCTTTTAGCTGAAAAGAGCGTAACAAAAGAACAAGTAGATGCTCAATTGGAACGCCTCAACGAGTCTATTCTTGCAGTTTACAATGAATTGAAAAACGCAGGAATCGGTCGTGATGGTAAGTTCGCAATCAACTTGGAAGACGCTCAAACAACAGCACTTAAAGATGCAACAGCAGAAACAGGTGCGAAATGGTTGGAACAAAATGGTTATAAATCTTTAGCTGAAGCTCCTAAATATATCAAAGGAAATGCAGATGATGATAAAGCCATTAAAAACCTAAACAACCAAATTCAATGGTTGGATTTTGGAGATGATACGGCTTGGACAAACAGAAAAGCAAATAAACAACTTCAAGTAGGTTCAGTTTATGAAAAAGAATTGATGCCTGGATACATTGTAAAAATGACTGTTAAGGAATTGAAACCATTCCATGCAACAGAAATTTATAAAAACCGTGTAGCTGGAACTAGTCATGAAGCATCATATAAACCGAATGAAGAAAATATCTTTAACCAGGTTACTAAAAATCCATTTTCTACAGGTATCAGTGGTAATCAACAAACTGGATATACACACGTTAAAAACGCTGGATTAGATACAGGTTCAGCAAAAACAACGATTGCAGGTACTGATGATAGTGGTACAGGACGTGATGGTCAAATCGTTGGTGTCAAGTTTGCTATTGAAGCTACATACAATGGTAAGCCGGTTAAACCTGGTATCGTTATGACATCAGGGGAAGATATCGGTAGTTTAGAGACAGAAATCTATACAACGAATGGTACACCTTGGGAATTAGCAGGAGTTGTTGGTTCTACTAATGGTCATACTGATATGTATAAACCACACCCTAACTTTAACAGATTAAATGAGTGGGGTGGAAATTTAAACAAATGGACTACTGAAGAATTACGAAATGCTATTGATGGCAAAATGTTTGCTACTAAAGATGCAGCAACTGCAGGTTTAGGATCACAAGTGTTCGGAGGCTACACGAACGGAGACTCTGCTACGCCAGTAGTGTCTACTTCAAATGTAACTGAAGTAGGATTTTATATCATGTCTTCTGGACAACAATCATCTATGATTGGTATTAAATTCTCTGACTTTGGAGATCTTCCAGAATCATATGGAGCAGCTGAACACTTCTTAAGAACTCAAGCTAAAGATTATCAAACAGGTCAAATTAACCAAATTCAGCAACCTTACCTAGGGACTGTCAAAGCTGATATCGATTCAGTATCTGGTACACGTGTTCGTGGTGTCGATTCAGATGATACAAAAGAGCAAGGTGATGAAGGTGTAGCTCAGCTTATTGCTCCAGAAGATGTGCATATTAACAAAGATAACGGTGAACCAGAAGTTAAAATTGTACAAGCTGAAGATAATACATACCGTGTTAAAGTGATTGCATCAGCAAATGGTAATGATAACTATGATGGTACAGTAGGCCCTGCTTATGTGCGTGGATTTATCGATTTCAATGGGAATGGTAAATTCGATGAAGGTGAAGCTTCTGAAGTTGTTACAGTAAATGGTAACCAACAAACAGTAGAACTAGTTTTCAAAAATACTCAAGTTATTGATACTACTAAAAATGCAGTTAACTTCCGTACGCGTATTGCGACAGATAGAAAACAAATTGAAAAACCAGTGGGAATTGCTTTCTCAGGTGAGGTAGAAGATAACCAAATCCAAGTATCTATTCCTCCACGTGGAGATAAGGAAGAAACAACTGGTAAACAAGGTGAGACTCAATCTGTAGGTATTGAATTTGTATCACGTGCTCAAGGAGATGATGCTTCAGATCTTGGATCAAACAATGGTAAAACTACCTTTAATTCATACGGTAAACTAGATTATTCTGAACAAGGAAACTCAATCAGCACAGAAACAACTAAGAAAAAACAAGCTGAAGGTGTAATGATTGTAGATCCAGAAGGAAACTTAGTTAAATCATACACTAAAGCTGGTCAAGGTACTTATACAGTAACTGATGATAAAGTAACCTTCACTCCAGAAGCAAGCTTTGTTGGAAAAGCTGATGGTATCGTTTTGCGTGCGGTAGATGCTAATGGTCAATCAACTGGATGGACAGCACTTACGGAACAACATGGTGTAGAAAACATTAATGAGGGATCTCATACTACTGCAACTAAAACAATGGATGCTGTTTATATTCCAACAGTAACACCAAAAGAAATCACTGCAGACCCAGAAGAATCAACAGATGTACAAGGTAAAGCTCAAAAGAAAACTCCAACTTTCACAGCAGGTGCAGATACAGAGAATCCAACACCAGTAACACCAAGTGCACAATATCCAGCTAAATTAGTTGATCCAGCTACTGGACAACCAACTGATGCAACATCTGTAACTGTAGAAGGACAAGGAACTTACACAATTGATCCAACAACAGGAGAAGTAACATTCCAACCGCTTCCAAACTTTACTGGAACAGCGACTGGAATCGGTGTATCACTAACAGCTCCTGTAGGTCAAGATAAAGATAGAAATCCTGTAACAGCTTCAGCTACAACTACATATACACCAACTGTGACACCAGTAACACCGACAGCTGCCCCAGCTACTTCAACTGGAGTACAAGGTGAAACACAAAAAGGAACTCCTACATTTACAGAAGGAAATTCTGAAGTTCCAATTAAAGAAGGCTCTGTCAAACTATTGAATCCAGATGGAACAGAAGCAACTGGACCAGTTGATGCTTTAGATGAAAAAGGTAATAAGGTTGGTGAATACACTGTTAACCCAGCTACAGGTGAAGTAACATTCACACCAACTGATAAAACTTACACTGGTAAAGTAACACCAGCTAAAGTTCAAGCAGAAGATAAAAACGGAACTAAAGTTTCTACAACTTACACGCCAACAATCGTAGGGGTAACACCAACAGCAGACCCAGCTAAATCTGTCGATATTCAAGGTGCAACTCAAGAAAATACAGTTTCATTTGAACCTGGTAAGACTACAATTGCTGGAGAAGAAAAAACGGTAGAGATCGATCCATCTACTTACACTCTTCTTGGTGAAGATGGACAACCAGCTACAGAAGTACCAGCTAAAGATCCGAATGGAAAAGTAATTGGTAAATACACTCTTAAAACTGTAGATGGAAAAGCTGTTGCAGTATTTGAACCAACAGACAAAACATACTCTGGAGAAGTTCAACCAGTAAAAATCCAAGCTAAGGATAAAAACGGAACAGCTGTTGAAACAACTTACACACCATTAATTACACCAGTAACACCAACCGCGGAACCAGCTGAAACAACAGATATCCAAGGTAAAGAACAAACTGGTAAACCAACATTTACTCCAGGTAATCCAAATGTTCCAATGGATGATGATACTCCAGCGACCTTCGAAGATGGATCAAAAGAAAAAGTTGTACCAGGCGAAGGAACATACACAGTTGAACCAGATGGAACAGTGAAATTCACACCAGAAAAAGGATTTACAGGTAAAGGAACAGGCGTAACCGTTAAACGTGTAGATAAGAATGGCACACCAGTGACAGCTAAATACACTCCAACAGTAACACCAGTAACACCAACTGCGGAACCAGCTGAAACAATAGACATCCAAGGTAAAGAACAAACTGGTAAACCAACATTCACTCCAGGTAATCCAAATGTTCCAATGGATGATGATACTCCAGCAACCTTCGAAGATGGTTCAAAAGAAAAAGTTATTCCAGGCGAAGGAACATACACAGTTGAACCAGATGGAACAGTGAAATTCACACCAGAAAAAGGATTTACAGGTAAAGGAACAGGCGTAACTGTTAAACGTGTAGATAAGAATGGCACACCAGTGACAGCTAAATACACTCCAACAGTAACACCAGTAACACCAACAGGAACAGACGCTGTAACAGAAGATGTTCAAGGTTCAACTCAAACAGGTAAACCAACATTTGAAGGTGGAAAAGTAACAGTAAATGGTGAAGAAAAAACTGTTGAAATCGATGAAGATAAACCAGCTAAATTGGTAGATCCAAAAACAGGTGATCCAGTTGATTCAGTAACTATCGAAGGCGAAGGAACATATACAGTGTCTCCTGACGGAACAGTTACATTTACACCAGAGAAGAACTTCACAGGTAAGGGAACAGGTGTAACAGTTCAACGCGAAGATAAGAACGGCACACCAGTTAAAGCTACTTACACACCAGTTGTAAAACCAGCAACACCAACAAGTTCAGATGTTATTACTACAAATGTTCAAGGTGCTACTCAATCAGGAACACCAACATTTGAAGGTGGAAAAGTAACAGTCAACGGTGAAGAAAAAACTGTAGAAATCGATGAAACTGTTAAACCAACATTTGATGATGGTACAACTGAGAAGAAAGTACCAGGTGAAGGAACATACACAATCGATGAGAACGGTACAGTAACCTTTACACCAGAGAAGAACTTCACTGGTCAAGCAACAGGTGTAACAGTTAAACGTGTAGATAAGAACGGTACACCAATCACAGCTAAGTACACTCCAGTAGTCGTTCCAGTAACACCAACTTCAAAAGATACTGAATCAGAAGGTCCTAAAGGACAACCTCAATCAGGAACACCAACATTTGAAGGTGGAAAAGTTACAATCAACGGTAAGGAAGTTCCAGTTGAAATCGATGAAACAGTTAAACCAACATTTGACGATGGCACAACTGAGAAGAAAGTACCAGGTGAAGGAACATACACTATCGATGAAAACGGTAAAGTAACCTTCACACCAGAGCCTGACTTCGTAGGAAAAGCTAAAGGTGTAACAGTTAAACGTGTAGATAAGAACGGTACACCAGTAACAGCTACTTACACTCCAACAGTTCGTCCTGATACTTCATTCGTTGATAAAGATGGTAACCCACTTTCACCAACAGAAGATGGAACTAAACCAACTAAAGACATCCCAGGATACAAGATTGTTAAAACTGAGATTGACGAAAAAGGAAATACAAAACACATCTACGAGAAAGTGACAACAACTTATAAAGATAAAGATGGCAATGTAATTCCAAACTATCCAACAGAAGACGGCGAACAACCTAAGAAAGATATCCCAGGCTACCGCTTCGTAGAAACTAAGAAACTTCCAAATGGAGATACAGAGCACGTCTACGAAAAAGTTAAGACATCATTCAAGGATAAAGAAGGAAACGAGATTCCAGGTAATCCAAGCGAAGATGGCGACCAACCTAAGAAAGATATCCCAGGCTACCGCTTCGTAGAGACTAAGAAACTTCCAAATGGCGATGTAGAACACGTTTATGAGAAAGTTAAGACAAGTCACAAGGATAAAGACGGAAATGAAATTCCAAACTATCCAACAGAAGATGGCGACCAACCTAAGAAAGATATTCCAGGTTACCGCTTCGTAGAGACTAAGAAACTTCCAAATGGCGATATCGAACACGTCTACGAAAAAGTTAAGACATCATTCAAGGATAAAGAAGGAAACGAGATTCCAGGAAATCCAAGTGAAGATGGCGACCAACCTAAGAAAGATATCCCAGGCTACCGCTTCGTAGAGACTAAGAAACTTCCAAATGGCGATATCGAACACGTCTACGAAAAAGTTAAGACATCATTCAAGGATAAAGAAGGAAATGAGATTCCAGGAAATCCAAGTGAAGACGGCGACCAACCTAAGAAAGATATCCCAGGCTACCGCTTCGTAGAAACTAAGAAACTTCCAAATGGAGATACAGAGCACGTCTACGAAAAAGTTAAGACATCATTCAAGGATAAAGAAGGAAACGAGATTCCAGGTAATCCAAGTGAAGATGGCGACCAACCTAAGAAAGATATCCCAGGCTACCGCTTCGTAGAGACTAAGAAACTTCCAAATGGAGATACAGAGCACGTCTACGAAAAAGTTAAGACATCATTCAAGGATAAAGAAGGAAACGAGATTCCAGGAAATCCAAGTGAAGATGGTGAACAACCTAAGAAAGATATCCCAGGTTACCGCTTCGTAGAGACTAAGAAACTTCCAAATGGCGATGTAGAACACGTTTATGAGAAAGTTTCAACTCCAGCACCAACGCCAACGCCAACTCCATCAACACCAGTTTACGAAAAAGTATTAACAACTTATGTAGACGAAAATGGTGAATTGATTATTCCGAATGAAGATGGTTCACATCCACGTAAATCATTAGAAGGTTATGAGTTGGTTCGTACAGAAACAGATGCTAATGGAAATGTTCGCAATGTTTACCGTAAGATTCAATCTCAAAAACCAGTACAACCAGTTGAGCCAGCTACTCCAGCAATGCCTGAACAGCCAGCTAAACCTCAAGTACCGGCTACTCCAGCACAACCAGTACAACCAACAGCAATGAAAGAAGCTGAAGGTAAACGTGAATTGCCAAATACTGGTACAGAAGACAATGCTAGCCTAGCAGCACTTGGACTTCTCGGAGTATTGAGTGGATTTGGTCTTGTCGCTCGCAAGAAGAAAGAAGACTAAGCCTTCTAATTGACATGATTTGTTTGCAATGAACAGATTATCCTTAAAACTGATGAATCGAAAGATTCATCAGTTTTTTGGCTATTATGGCTACAGAGTGAGTAGCGAAATCGGGCTCTTTGGGAGTAAATAATGATTATACTTTCATATTTCGGAGAAAATATGGTATAATAGAGAGTAAAAACTTTGAAAGAAAGAAAAAGATGAATTTAAAAGATTATATTGCAACAATTGAAAATTATCCAAAGGAAGGCATTACCTTCCGTGATATCAGTCCTTTGATGGCTGATGGAAATGCTTATAGCTACGCTGTTCGTGAAATCGTTCAGTATGCTACTGACAAGAAAATTGACATGGTTGTAGGACCTGAGGCTCGTGGATTTATCGTGGGTTGTCCAGTTGCCTTCGAGTTGGGAATTGGTTTTGCACCTGTTCGTAAGCCAGGGAAATTACCACGTGAAGTTATTTCTGCTGACTATGAAAAAGAGTACGGTGTTGATACCTTGACTATGCACGCGGATGCCATCAAGCCAGGTCAACGTGTTCTTATCGTAGATGACCTCTTGGCTACAGGTGGAACTGTTAAGGCAACCATTGAGATGATTGAAAAACTTGGTGGTGTTGTGGCAGGTTGTGCCTTCCTTGTTGAATTGGATGAATTGAACGGCCGTGAAAAAATCGGTGACTACGACTACAAAGTTCTCATGCATTATTAATGAAAAACAGTCCCTAGGGCTGTTTTCTCTACATTAGGATATAAAAACAGACTATAGCTAGTTAGAGAAAAACTATAATTGAAAACTATATCTTCTTACAGTATAATAAAAGGAACAAGTGTTTGAGATTTGACTTCAAACACATGCAATGATTCCTGAAAAGTACAGTTAGGAGAGAGTTATGCCGATTCGAATTGATAAAAAATTACCAGCTGTTGAGATTTTACGGACAGAGAATATCTTTGTCATGGATGATCAACGCGCTGCCCACCAAGATATCCGTCCCTTGAAGATTTTGATTTTAAATCTTATGCCCAAGAAAATGGTGACAGAGACTCAGTTGTTGCGCCATTTGGCCAATACACCCCTACAACTGGATATTGATTTCCTCTATATGGAGAGCCATCGTTCTAAAACAACTCGATCAGAACACATGGAGACCTTCTACAAAACTTTTCCAGAAGTTAAGGATGAGTATTTTGATGGGATGATTATCACGGGTGCTCCAGTTGAGCATTTACCATTTGAGGAAGTGGACTATTGGGAGGAATTCAGTCAGGTTATCGAGTGGTCCAAGACCCATGTCTATTCGACCCTTCATATCTGTTGGGGGGCTCAGGCTGGGCTTTATCTCCGCTATGGGGTAGAAAAATACCAGATGGATAGTAAGTTATCAGGTATTTATCCTCAGGATACCTTAAAAGAAGGGCACCTTCTCTTTAGAGGCTTTGATGATAGCTATGTATCCCCTCATTCACGGCACACGGAGATTTCCAAGGAAGAAATTTTAAATAAAACCAATCTAGAGATTTTATCGGAAGGACCTCAGGTTGGGGTTTCGATTTTGGCCAGTCGTGATTTACGAGAAATTTATAGTTTTGGGCATTTGGAATATGACCGTGATACCTTGGCAAATGAATATTTCCGAGATCGTGACGCAGGTTTGGATCCTCATATTCCAGAAAATTACTTTAAGGATGATGATGTCAACCAGACACCTTGTCTTTGTTGGTCTTCATCAGCAGCCCTCTTTTTCAGCAACTGGGTGAACTATGCCGTCTATCAGGAGACGCCTTTTGACTGGAGAAAGATAGAAGATGATGCATCTGCATATGGGTATTTATAAGAGGAATTATGACATATTTAGACGCTTTTAAATCAGGGAACTTGGTTTTACCGAGTGCCCTGCTCTTGCATTTTAAGGAACTCTTTCCTTCCAGTGACGATTTTCTGGTCTGGCAATTTTTCTATTTGCAAAATACGACAGGCTTAGAAGAAATGTCCCCAAGCCAGATTGCTGAAAGGATTGGCAAGGAAATTTCAGATGTAAACCAGGCTATTTCCAATCTGACGGAGAGGGGACTGCTTCAGTATCGAACGATTGAATTGAATGGTGAAATTGAATTACTTTTTGATGCCAGTCTAGCCTTGGAACGTTTGGACGACTTGCTTGGAGCTGTTCAATCAAGTTCAGACCAATTGGCACCTCAAAATCAGCTTAAGGATTTGGTGGAAACCTTCCAACAGGAGTTGGGTCGCTTGTTGACGCCTTTTGAGATTGAGGATTTGACCAAGACTCTTAAGGAAGATGGGACCAGTGCTGACTTGATTAAGGAAGCTCTTCGTGAAGCGGTTTTGAATGGCAAACCAAACTGGAAGTACATTCAGGCGATTTTGAGAAATTGGCGCCATGAAGGCATCAAAAGTGTGGTCCAAATAGAGGCCAAGCGGGCAGAAAGAGAAGCAAGCAATCCTCAGTTGACACAGGTATCGGCAGATTTTAGAAATGCCATGGATCTTTGGAAGGATTAATAGTTGGAAGCAGGCTTGAAATCCGAGTAAGATTTGCAAGCTGTGTCTAATTGTGATAAAATAAATAGAAAATAAATTGAAAAAAGAGGTATGTGAAATGTCACGTAAACCATTTATCGCTGGTAACTGGAAAATGAACAAAAATCCAGAAGAAGCTAAAGCATTTGTTGAAGCAGTTGCATCAAAACTTCCTTCATCAGATCTTGTTGAAGCAGGTATCGCAGCTCCAGCTCTTGATTTGACAGCTGTTCTTGCTGCTGCTAAAGGTTCAAACCTTAAAGTTGCTGCTCAAAACTGCTACTTTGAAAATGCAGGTGCTTTCACTGGTGAAACAAGCCCACAAGTTTTGAAAGAAATCGGTACTGACTACGTTGTTATCGGTCACTCAGAACGCCGTGACTACTTCCATGAAACTGACGAAGATATCAACAAAAAAGCAAAAGCAATCTTTGCAAACGGTATGCTTCCAATCATCTGTTGTGGTGAGTCACTTGAAACTTACGAAGCTGGTAAAGCTGCTGAATTCGTAGGTGCTCAAGTATCTGCTGCATTGGCTGGATTGACTGCTGAACAAGTTGCTGCATCAGTTATCGCTTACGAGCCAATCTGGGCTATCGGTACTGGTAAATCAGCTTCACAAGACGATGCACAAAAAATGTGTAAAGTTGTTCGTGACGTTGTAGCTGCTGACTTTGGTCAAGAAGTTGCAGACAAAGTTCGTGTTCAATACGGTGGTTCTGTTAAACCTGAAAACGTTGCTTCATACATGGCTTGCCCAGACGTTGACGGTGCCCTTGTTGGTGGTGCGTCACTTGAAGCAGAAAGCTTCTTGGCTTTGCTTGACTTTGTAAAATAATCAGTAGCAAAAGCTAGGTGGAACAGCATTCAGATGTCTGTTCCATTTTTTATAGGAGAGGAAAGATTGAAAACAAAGATTGGAAAAATTGGATTAGCAAGTGCCTTTTTGCTTGGATTGATCGTTAATCAGGTGGCTGCAAATGAAGCTGAAGTGAAAGCATCTTCGGAAGAAAGCAGTGTTCAAGCTTCTTCTAGTAAGGTAGAAGAAAAGAAATCAGAAACGACTACAAGTCAAAAAGAAGAAGAGAAAAAGGTTGAGACTTCTTCTAGTCAGCGTCCAGAGAAAAAGGAAGAAGTAAAAGAGACGCGAGCTAGTAGTCAGAAAGAAGAAAGTAAGCCAAATTCAACATCAGCACATTGGGAAGGTGACTTCTATGTAAAAGCAGATGGTTCAAAAGCTAAGAGTGAATGGATTTTCGATACTAGCTACAATAGTTGGTTCTATATAAAAGCAGATGGTCGTTATGCCCAAAAAGAATGGCATGGAAACTACTACCTCAAAGCAGGTGGATACATGGCTAAAAATGAATGGGTTTACGATAACAATTATAAGAGCTGGTTCTACCTCAAGGCAGATGGTTCTTATGCAGAACAAGAATGGCAGAAAATCAATGGCAAATGGTACTATTTTAAGAAGTGGGGCTATATGGCTAAAAGTCAGTGGCAAGGAAATTATTTCTTGAATGGTCAAGGTGCCATGATGCAAAACGAATGGCTTTACGATAATCATTATAAGAGTTGGTTCTATCTTAAGGCAGATGGTTCTTATGCTAATGAACAGTGGCAAAAGATTGATGGCAAGTGGTATTATTTCAAGAAGTGGGGCTATATGGCTCAAGATGAGTGGCATGGAAACTACTATCTTACTGAAAGTGGTGTCATGGCAACAGGTGAGTTAATCATGGACGATACTCGTTATACTTTTGCTGATTCAGGGGAACTGAAAGAAAAGAAAGCCTTGAATGTTGGTTGGGTTTATCGAAATGGACACCGTTATTTCTTTAACCATCGTGAAGAACAGGTCGGAACTGACCGTGCTAAGAAGGTTATTGATGTCAGTGATCATAATGGCCGCATTAGTGATTGGAAAAAGGTTATCCAGGAAAATGGAGTTGATGGTGTTATTGTGCGCTTAGGATACAGCGGTGTAGAAGATAAGGAATTGGCACATAATATTCAAGAATTTAATCGACTAGGTATTCCTTATGGTGTTTATCTTTATACCTATGCAGAAAATGAAACAGATGCTGAGAATGATGCTAAGCAGACTATTGAACTCTTGAAGAAATACAAGATGAACTTATCTTATCCAATCTACTATGATGTTGAAAACTGGGAGTATGAAAATAAATCTAAGAAAGCTCCAGCAGATACAGACACTTGGGTTAAAATTATCAATAAGTATATGGAAACCATGAAGCATGCTGGTTACCAAAACGTGAAAGTTTATAGCTATCGTCAACTTTTGCAAACTCGTTTGAATCATCCAAATATTTTACAACATGTAAACTGGGTTGCAGCTTATACGGATGCGCTTGATTGGAACAATCCTCATTATTCAGGAGAAAAAGGATGGCAATATACTTCATCTGACTCTCTTAAAGGGATACGAGGACAGGTTGATGTCAGTGTCTGGTATTAAGATGTAAAATGAGAAAAGAGCCTACAAATTGTATACTCTTTTTCTTTATTTTATAGCTGTTAAGAGAGTTTGAAAGTGACTAGGTTTTATTCTAAAAAAATCTTAAATTATCAGTCTATTGCAACTTTTCTCATGTGAGTCATTTGGCTTGCTATTGGTTTTCCTTAGTAGTATACTAAGGTAGTAATCATTAAGAAGTGGTTACAAATAATAATGAATGAGGTAAAATAAAATGGTAGAATTGAAAAAAGAAGCAGTAAAAGACGTAACATCATTAACAAAAGCAGCGCCAGTAGCATTGGCAAAAACAAAGGAAGTATTGAACCAAGCTGTTGCTGATTTGTATGTAGCTCACGTTGCTTTGCACCAAGTGCACTGGTACATGCGTGGTCGTGGTTTCCTTGTATGGCATCCAAAAATGGATGAGTATATGGAAGCTCTTGATGGTCAATTGGATGAAATCAGTGAGCGTTTGATCACACTTGGTGGTAGCCCATTCTCTACATTGACAGAATTCCTTCAAAACAGTGAAATCGAAGAAGAAGCTGGTGAATACCGTAATGTTGAAGAAAGCTTGGAACGTGTCCTTGCTATCTACCGTTACTTGTCAGAACTCTTCCAAAAAGGTTTGGATGTTACTGATGAAGAAGGTGACGATGTGACAAACGGTATCTTTACAGATGCTAAAACTGAAACTGATAAAACAATCTGGATGCTTGCCGCAGAACTTGGACAAGCACCTGGTTTGTAAGAAATAGAATAATCATATAAAAATCTGTAGGATGCCTCTTACAGATTTTTTTCTATTCTGTAAGCTATTCCAAACCAGTCTTTTTTTGAGTTTTTTGATAAAATAGTACTATCAGTGAAAAGGATGGAAGCATGACTAAGAAAATCGTAGCTATTTGGGCCCAGGATGAAGAGGGTGTGATTGGTAAGGGAAATCGCCTGCCTTGGCATTTGCCAGCAGAACTGCAACACTTCAAAGAAACAACTCTGAATCATGCTATCTTGATGGGGCGTGTGACCTTTGATGGGATGGGGCGTCGCTTGCTTCCACAACGGGAAACTCTGATTTTGACGCGTAATTCTGAAGAAAAGATAGACGGGGTTACTACTTTTCAGGATGTCCAGTCTGTCTTGGACTGGTATCAGGCTCAAGAAAAGAATCTTTATATTATCGGTGGGAAGCAAATTTTTCAGGCTTTTGAACCCTACCTTGACGAAGTAATTGTGACTCAAATTCATGCTCGGGTGGAGGGAGATACCTATTTCCCTGAGGAGTTTGATTTGTCTCTTTTTGAGACAGTTTCAAGCAAATCCTATACCAAAGATGAGAAAAATCCTTATGATTTTACCATCCAATACCGCAAGAGAAAGGAAGTCTAATGGAACGTAGTATATTTGGTTTTTTCACAGCCATGCTGTGTTTGGTCTGCTTACTTGCAGGAGCACAGGCTTTTCGTAAAAAGCGTTATGGGCTTTCTGTCCTGCTCTGGTTAAATGCCTTTACCAATTTGGTCAATAGTATCCATGCTTTTTACATGACCTTATTTTAGATAGAATGACAGTATAGAATAGAACGGAAGGAAATCATGCCTACAAATAGGAATAATGATATGATGGTTTATTGCTCATTTTGTGGCAAAAGCCAAGAAGAAGTACAAAAAATAATCGCAGGTAACAACGCCTTTATCTGTAATGAATGTGTGGAGTTAGCCCAGGAAATCATTCGAGAGGAGTTGGCGGAAGAAGTCTTGGCAGACTTGTCTGAAGTTCCAAAACCAATCGAACTCCTCCATATCTTGAACCACTATGTAATTGGTCAAGATCGTGCCAAACGTGCCTTGGCAGTGGCAGTTTACAACCACTACAAACGCATCAATTTCCACGATACGCGTGAAGAGTCAGAAGATGTGGATTTGCAGAAGTCAAATATCTTGATGATTGGCCCAACTGGTTCAGGGAAAACTTTTCTTGCCCAGACCTTGGCTAAGAGCTTGAATGTGCCTTTTGCGATTGCGGATGCAACAGCTCTTACTGAGGCTGGTTATGTGGGTGAGGACGTGGAAAATATCCTCCTCAAACTATTGCAGGCTGCTGACTTTAACATTGAACGTGCAGAGCGTGGCATTATCTATGTGGATGAAATTGACAAGATTGCTAAGAAGAGCGAGAACGTATCGATCACACGTGACGTTTCTGGTGAAGGGGTGCAACAAGCCCTTCTTAAGATTATCGAGGGAACAGTTGCCAGCGTACCGCCTCAAGGTGGACGTAAACATCCACAACAAGAGATGATTCAAGTGGATACTAAAAATATCCTCTTCATCGTGGGTGGTGCCTTTGATGGTATTGAAGAAATCGTCAAACAACGTCTGGGTGAAAAGGTTATCGGATTTGGTCAAAACAATAAAGCGATTGATGAAAACAGCTCTTACATGCAAGAAATCATCGCAGAAGATATTCAAAAATTTGGTATTATCCCTGAGTTGATTGGACGTTTGCCTGTCTTTGCTGCTCTTGAGCAATTGACGGTTGATGACTTGGTTCGTATCTTGAAAGAGCCAAGAAATGCCTTGGTTAAACAATATCAAACCTTGCTTTCTTATGATGATGTCGAGTTGGAATTTGACGACGAAGCCCTTCAAGAGATTGCCAACAAGGCCATCGAACGTAAAACGGGTGCGCGTGGTCTTCGCTCTATTATCGAGGAAACCATGCTAGATGTCATGTTTGAAGTACCGAGTCAGGAAAATGTGAAATTGGTCCGCATCACTAAAGAAGCTGTCGATGGAACGGATAAACCAATCCTAGAAACAGCCTAGAGGTGACTATGGAACTTAATACACACAATGCTGAAATCTTGCTCAGTGCGGCTAATAAGTCCCACTATCCGCAGGATGAATTGCCAGAGATCGCTCTTGCAGGGCGTTCAAATGTTGGCAAGTCTAGCTTTATCAATACCATGCTGAACCGTAAGAATCTGGCTCGTACGTCAGGGAAACCTGGTAAAACCCAGCTCCTGAACTTCTTTAACATTGATGACAAGATGCGCTTTGTGGATGTGCCTGGTTATGGCTATGCCCGTGTTTCTAAAAAGGAACGTGAAAAGTGGGGGCGCATGATTGAGGAGTACCTAACGACTCGGGAAAATCTCCGTGCAGTGGTCAGTCTAGTTGACCTTCGTCATGACCCGTCAGCAGATGATGTGCAGATGTACGAATTTCTTAAGTATTATGAGATTCCAGTCATCATTGTGGCGACCAAGGCGGACAAGATTCCTCGTGGTAAATGGAACAAGCACGAATCAGCAATCAAAAAGAAATTAAACTTTGACCCAAGTGACGACTTTATCCTCTTTTCATCTGTCAGCAAGGCAGGGATGGATGAGGCTTGGGATGCAATCTTAGAAAAATTGTGAGGAAAAGAAAATGGCAAAAACAATTCATACAGATAAAGCTCCAAAGGCTATCGGACCCTATGTTCAAGGAAAAATCGTTGGCAACCTTTTGTTTGCTAGTGGTCAAGTTCCTCTCTCTCCTGAAACTGGGGAAATCGTTGGAGAAACGATCCAAGAACAGACAGAACAAGTCTTGAAAAATATTGGTGCTATTTTGGCAGAAGCAGGAACTGACTTTGACCATGTTGTCAAAACAACTTGCTTCTTGAGCGATATGAACGACTTTGTTCCTTTTAACGAGGTTTACCAAACGGCCTTTAAAGAGGAATTTCCAGCTCGTTCAGCAGTAGAGGTAGCTCGTCTTCCTCGTGATGTAAAAGTCGAAATCGAAGTCATCGCAGAGATTGGATAAGCTAGTTGAAGTTTGGTGTTGCCAAACTTCTTTTGATATAAGGAGAGATAGATGACAAAGAAACAACTTCACTTGGTGATTGTGACAGGAATGAGTGGTGCAGGGAAAACAGTTGCCATTCAGTCCTTCGAAGATTTGGGTTATTTTACTATTGATAATATGCCTCCAGCTCTCTTGCCTAAGTTTTTGCAGTTGGTGGAAACAAAGGAAGACGACCATAAGTTGGCCTTGGTAGTAGATATGCGTAGCCGTTCTTTCTTCTCAGAGATTCAAGCTGTTTTGGATGAGCTGGAAAACAAGGAAGAACTGGACTTTAAAATTCTCTTTTTGGATGCAGCTGATAAGGAATTGGTCGCTCGTTACAAGGAAACCAGACGGAGTCACCCACTAGCTGCAGATGGACGAATTTTGGATGGAATTAAGCTGGAACGTGAACTCTTGGCACCTTTGAAAAATATGAGTCAAAATGTGGTGGATACGACAGAACTAACTCCTCGTGAGCTGCGCAAAACCCTTGCAGAGCAGTTTTCAGATCAGGAACAAGCCCAGTCTTTCCGTATCGAAGTCATGTCTTTTGGTTTTAAATATGGAATCCCGATTGATGCGGACCTAGTCTTTGATGTCCGTTTCTTGCCAAATCCCTATTATCTACCAGAACTGCGTAATCAAACGGGAGTGGATGAACCAGTTTATGACTATGTCATGAACCATCCTGAGTCAGAAGATTTCTATCAACATTTGTTGGCCTTGATTGAGCCGATTTTGCCAAGCTACCAAAAGGAAGGGAAGTCTGTTTTGACCATTGCCATGGGTTGTACAGGGGGACAACACCGTAGTGTGGCCTTTGCCAAACGCTTGGCACAGGACTTATCCAAGAATTGGCCTGTCAATGAAGGGCATCGTGACAAAGACCGAAGAAAGGAAACGGTAAACCGTTCATGAGAAAACCAAAGATAACGGTGATTGGTGGAGGAACTGGGATTCCTGTCATTCTAAAAAGTCTGCGTGAAAAAGATGTGGAAATCGCTGCTATCGTAACGGTGGCGGATGATGGTGGTTCATCAGGTGAACTCCGAAAAAATATGCAACAATTGACACCGCCAGGTGATCTTCGTAATGTCCTTGTGGCCATGTCGGATATGCCTAAGTTCTATGAGAAAGTCTTTCAGTATCGCTTTTCTGAGGATGCGGGAGCCTTTGCTGGCCATCCATTGGGTAATCTCATCATTGCTGGCCTGTCAGAAATGCAGGGTTCGACCTATAATGCCATGCAGTTATTGAGCAAATTTTTCCATACAACTGGGAAGATTTATCCTTCCAGTGACCATCCTTTGACCCTGCACGCAGTCTTTCAGGATGGGACAGAAGTGGCTGGAGAGAGCCATATTGCAGACCATCCAGGCATGATTGACCATGTCTATGTGACCAATACCCTTAACGATGATACGCCTCTGGCTAGCCGTCGAGTGGTGCAGACCATTCTTGAAAGTGACATGATTGTCCTCGGACCTGGTTCTCTCTTTACCTCTATTTTGCCCAATATTGTAATTAAGGAAATCGGGCAGGCGCTTTTGGAAACCAAGGCAGAAATCGCCTATGTCTGCAATATCATGACCCAACGTGGGGAGACGGAACACTTTACAGATAGTGACCACGTGGAGGTCTTGCATCGTCACCTTGGTCGACCTTTTATCGATACTGTCTTGGTGAATATTGAAAAAGTGCCTCAGGAATACATGAATTCCAACCGTTTTGATGAATACTTGGTGCAGGTGGAACATGATTTTACTGGTCTTTGTAAGCAAGTTCCGCGCGTGATTTCATCCAACTTCCTTCGTCTGGAAAATGGAGGCGCCTTCCACGATGGGGATTTGATTGTGGATGAATTGATGCGGATTATACAGGTGAGAAAATGAGTTTCACAGTAGCAGTAAAAGAAGAAATCCTAGGTCAGCACCATCTGAGCCGGCATGAATTATCTGCCATTATCAAGATGTCTGGCAGTATCGGTCTCTCGACTTCGGGCCTGACCTTGTCTGTCGTGACAGAAAATGCCAAACTGGCTCGCCACCTCTATGAGTCCTTTCTCCATTTCTATGAAATCAAATCGGAAATCCGACACCACCAAAGAAGTAATCTTCGTAAGAATCGGGTCTATACCGTTTTTACAGATGAAAAGGTGCAGGACCTTCTGAGTGATTTGCACTTGGCCGACTCTTTCTTTGGCCTAGAAACAGGTATTGATGAGGCGATTTTATCGGATGAGGAAGCAGGTCGTGCCTATCTTTGTGGTGCCTTCTTGGCAAATGGAAGCATTCGTGACCCTGAGTCAGGCAAGTATCAGTTGGAAATCAGTTCTGTTTATCTGGACCACGCGCAAGGGATTGCCTCCCTTCTCCAGCAATTTTTACTAGATGCTAAGGTGCTTGAGCGCAAGAAGGGAGCTGTGACCTATCTCCAGCGAGCCGAAGATATTATGGACTTCTTGATTGTCATCGGAGCCATGCAGGCGCGTGATGATTTTGAGAGGGTTAAGATTTTGCGAGAAACCCGTAATGACCTCAATCGAGCCAATAATGCCGAGACAGCTAATATCGCTCGGACAGTCTCTGCCAGCATGAAGACTATCAACAATATCAGCAAAATCAAAGATATCATGGGCTTAGAAAATCTGCCAGTGGATTTGCAGGAAGTAGCGCAGTTGCGGATTCAGCACCCAGACTACTCTATCCAGCAGTTAGCAGATAGCCTCAGCACCCCTCTGACCAAAAGTGGTGTCAACCACAGACTCAGAAAAATCAATAAGATAGCCGATGAGTTATAAAGATATAAAACACCTCTTTCTTGACAATTAAATAGAGTATGTGAGATAATAAAGGGGAATTGAGAAGTTCTAGCATTTTAGTGCTAACAGAAATCCCCTCGGTACTGCAATACTGAGGGGATTTTTTTCTAGGTTAGATAGCACTAACCAGGAAGGTTACTTGTCGAAGTGATCGTCTAACCAACGAGTCACCAGCCATGAGATGATACTCTCGATGACTGCGATAAGTACTATTTTGAGAAGTTCTAGCATCTGTAATACCTCCTTTTCCAAGGCGTATTGTTAGTGCCGTCCCTATTATATCACATGTTTTATCAGTTTGATAGGCATTTTTATTTTTGTTAAAGAAGGGGGAAATATGAGCTAACAAATTAGCCGATGAACTATAAAACCACGAATCCTATGTGACTCGTGGTTCTTTTTCTATAAACTAGTAGAGTGTTTTGGTTGTACTTTTTGTTCTGGGTCGATGTAGTTAATGGCATTGTTAACAGCGGTTGGTGCTTCTCCAAGCCCTGTCGCAATCAGATCAATTTTTCCGTCATAGTAGCAACAGTCACCGATAGCATAGATACCTGCTTGGCTAGATTCTTGCTTGCTATTGACGATAATCTTGTGACGGTTGAGGTCCAGACCCCAGTTTTTAAGGTTACCAACAGAAGATTTGAAACCATAGTTGACAAAGAGGTGGTCTAGGTCAATAGTTTCTGTTTCATCAGATTTGACTTTTGTGATTTCAAGTTTATCGAGTGTTTTTCCATCTCCAAGGAGTTGGCTAGGGACGAATGGTGTCTTGATGATCACAGAAGATTCCTGCAAAGCTTGGACACTGTGTTCCAAGGCGCGGAAATTATCTCTACGGTGGACAAGGGTAGTTGGCGCAATTTTTTCAAAAGCTAAAGCCCAATCAACAGCTGAGTCCCCACCACCCAGAATCGTCACTTTCTTACCAGCATATTGCTGAATGTTAGAAACGTGGTAGTGGATATTTTCATAGCCCTCAACGCCTTCTAGTTCCAGCGGACGTGGTTTGAAGGCACCACCCCCCATAGCAATGATAACAGTTTTAGACAGATGACTTCCTTTAGAAGTTGTGATGACAAATCCTTCTTCTTGTTTTTCAATCTCAAGAACCGTTTCGTTGAGATGAATAGGGGTATCAAAGCCATTTAATTGCTCGATTAGACGGTTAGTCAACTCTTCTCCAGTCAGGTTTGGGAAACCCGGGACGTCTAAAATTTCCTTTTCAGGGTAGAGAATAGCAGGTTGTCCACCTAGTTGGGGAAGAGAGTCGATGATTTGGACCTTGGCTTGGCGTAGGTGGGCATAGAAGGCTGCAAAAAGCCCGACAGGACCACCACCTACAATGGTAATATCATAGAGTTGAGACATGGTTTCTCCTTTGTTTTTTCTAGTCAGTTTATTTTATCATATTTTTCCTTAATTTAAAATGAAGTAGGATAGGGAAAAAAATGCCAGAAAAATGGTATAATAGAAAGGAACGTGTTTGGACAGAGAGGAGACAGCAGATGAACTTTCAACAATTATCCAATCTGCAATATTGGACTAGCTTGTTTTCTAGTCCTTGGAGTATTGCCATCAATCTGTTTGATATTTTGATTGTGGCCTATATTTTATATCGTTTTACAAAAGCGATAGCTGGCACCAAGATTATGATTTTGGTGCGTGGGGTCGTGATCTTTGTATTAGCCCAGGTTGTGGCCAATATCCTTGATTTAACAACGATTTCTTGGTTGATTAATCAGATTATCACCTATGGGGTTATTGCTGCGGTTGTTATCTTCTCTCCAGAGATTCGGACTGGTTTGGAACGCTTGGGAAGGGCGACAGATTTCTTTTCTACTGCTCAAATTAGTGCAGAGGAGCAAATGATTCGTGCCTTTGTCAAGTCGGTTGAATATATGAGTCCTCGTAAGATTGGTGCTCTGGTTGCCATCCAACGAGTTCGGACCTTACAAGAATACATTGCGACAGGGATTCCTTTGGATGCCAATATTTCAGCTGAACTCCTTATTAATATCTTTATCCCCAACACTCCCCTACACGATGGTGCTGTGATTATCAGAGAAAATCGAATAGCAGTAACCTCTGCCTATCTTCCCTTGACAGAAAGCACAGGGATTTCCAAGGAATTTGGGACCAGACACCGGGCGGCTATCGGTTTGTCAGAAGTATCCGATGCCTTGACCTTCATCGTCTCAGAGGAAACAGGAGGCATTTCTATTACCTATAACGGTGTTTTCAAGCACGACTTGACGATTGAAGAATTTGAAGCAGAGCTACGAGCAATTCTTTTGCCAGCTGTTGAGGAAAAAGTCAGTTTCAAGGACCGTTTGCTAGGAGGTTGGAAATATGAGAAAAAATAGTCTATATATCATTTCATCTCTCTTTTTTGCTTGTGTCTTATTCATTTATGCAACGTCAACCAACTTTCAAAATAGCAATACCGCAAGGCAGGTCAAATCAGAAACCTACACCAATACGATAACGAACGTTCCTATCGATATTCACTATGATAATGACCAGTATTTCATTAGTGGATTTGCATCAGAAGTTTCAGTGATATTAACCGGAGCTAATCGTGTGACCTTGGCCAGCGAAATGCAGGAGAGCACTCGTAAGTTTAAGGTCACAGCGGATTTGACGGATGCCAGTGTTGGAACGATTGAAGTTCCCTTGAATATTGAAAATCTTCCAAGCGGATTGACCGCTGTGGCAACGCCTCAAAAGATTACAGTGAAAGTTGGGAAGAAGGTTAAGCGAGATGGGATGATTGTTGTGCCACAAGTTGACCAAAGCCAGATTGATTCCAAGCTACAAATTGATAGTGTAACCGTGTCAAACGAACGAGTTTCTGTCACAACTGACCAAGAAACATTAGCTAAAATCGATCGTATTATTGCGCTTTTACCAACCAGCGAACGCATAACCGGTAATTACAGTGGTTCAGTACCTTTGCAGGCAATCGATCGCAATGGTGTTGTCTTACCGGCAGTTATTACTCCGTTCGACACAACAATGAAGGTGACTACAAAACCAGTAGCACCAAGTTCAAGCACATCAAATTCAACTACAAGTAGTTCGTCGGAGACGTCTTCGTCAACGAAAGCAACTAGTTCAAAAACGAATTAAAAATAGAAAAAGGATTTTATAAAAATGGGTAAATATTTTGGGACTGATGGAGTCCGTGGAGAAGCTAATGTAGAATTAACGCCAGAATTGGCCTTTAAACTAGGACGTTTTGGAGGCTATGTTCTTAGCCAACATGAAACGGAAGCGCCGAAAGTTTTTGTAGGACGTGACACACGTATTTCTGGGGAAATGCTAGAATCTGCCTTGGTGGCAGGTCTCCTCTCTGTAGGGATTCACGTCTACAAACTTGGTGTCCTTGCAACACCAGCAGTAGCTTACTTGGTAAAAACTGAGGGAGCCAGTGCAGGTGTCATGATTTCTGCTAGCCACAACCCAGCCCTTGATAATGGGATTAAGTTCTTTGGTGGTGATGGTTTCAAACTAGATGATGAAAAAGAAGCAGAAATTGAAGCCTTGCTAGATGCTGCGGAAGACACTCTTCCTCGTCCAAGTGCTGAAGGCTTGGGAACCTTGGTAGATTATCCAGAAGGTTTGCGTAAGTATGAAGGATATCTTGTTTCAACTGGAACTCCTCTTGAAGGAATGAAGGTTGCCTTGGATACGGCTAATGGTGCAGCTTCTACAAGTGCCCGTCAAATCTTTGCAGATCTTGGTGCTCAATTAACTGTTATTGGGGAAACACCAGATGGTCTTAACATCAACCTTAATGTTGGTTCAACCCACCCAGAAACCCTTCAAGAAGTGGTCAAAGAAAGTGACTCAGCTATCGGTTTGGCTTTTGACGGAGACAGTGACCGTTTGATTGCTGTCGATGAGAATGGTGAGATCGTTGATGGTGATAAAATCATGTACATCATCGGAAAATACCTTTCTGAAAAAGGACAATTGGCGCAAAATACAATCGTGACAACCGTTATGTCTAACCTTGGTTTCCACAAGGCCTTGGATCGTGAAGGCATTAACAAGGCAGTCACTGCAGTTGGCGATCGTTACGTTGTTGAAGAAATGCGAAAATCAGGCTACAACCTTGGTGGTGAACAGTCTGGTCACGTCATCTTGATGGACTACAATACAACAGGTGATGGCCAATTATCTGCTGTTCAATTGACAAAAATCATGAAGGAAACTGGTAAGAGCCTGTCAGAGTTGGCAGCAAAAGTAACCATCTATCCACAAAAATTAGTCAATATCCGAGTGGAAAATGCTATGAAGGAAAAGGCTATGGAAGTGCCAGCTATCAAGGACATTATCGAGAAGATGGAAGAAGAAATGGCAGGGAATGGGCGTATCCTTGTTCGTCCAAGTGGAACAGAGCCCCTCTTGCGTGTTATGGCAGAAGCTCCTACAACAGAAGAAGTGGACTACTATGTTGATACTATCGCAGACGTAGTTCGAGCTGAAATCGGGATTGACTAAATCCTAGAAAACTAGATGAAAATAAAAAATTATGGTACAATAGCTTATAATATTGTAGCCGAGGGAGAAAGACATGAATCTTAAACGTGAACAAGAATTTGTTAGTCAGTATCATTTTGATGCGCGTAATTTTGAATGGGAAAATGAAAATGGAGCTCCTGAAACTAAGGTGGATGTGAACTTCCAATTAATTCAACATGACCAAGAAAATCAAGTGACTTCCTTGATTGTTGTCTTGAGTTTTATGATTGTATTTGATAAATTTGTCATCAGTGGAACCATTTCACAGGTGAACCATATCGATGGTCGTATTGTTAACGAACCAAGTGAATTGAACCAAGAAGAAGTGGAAACCTTGGCTCGTCCATGTTTGAATATGCTCAACCGTTTAACTTACGAAGTAACTGAAATTGCATTAGACTTACCAGGAATCAATTTGGAGTTCTAATATGAAATTAGCTGTTATCACAGATTCCTCTGCCTATCTCAGTGCAGATACCTTGCAAAGAGAAGATTTATTTGTTTTGGATATTCCTGTCAATATTGATGGTGAGGAGTATGTCGAAGGCATCAATCTGACTGCTGAGGAATTTTACCAAAAAATGGCTCAGGCCTCTGAATTGCCTAAGACCAGTCAACCAAGTATTGCCAAGTTAGATGAGATTCTAACTTCGCTCAAAGAACAAGGTTACACCCATGCTTTAGGGCTTTTCCTATCTTCTGGAATTTCAGGTTTTTACCAAAATATCCAGTATATGGTGGATGACTATGAGGGCTTAACCATTGCTTTTCCAGACACTTTAATCACAAGTGCTCCTCTGGGTATCATGGTTGAAAGTGTCTTTAACTGGCGAGACCAGGGCGATGACTTTGCCATTATTCAGGATAAGCTAGCTATTCAGATTAGTCACACATCTGCTTTCATCATGGTGGATGACTTGGACCACTTGGTTAAAGGGGGACGCCTTTCAAATGGAGCTGCGATTTTGGGCAATCTGCTAAGCATTAAGCCGATTCTTTATTTTAATGACCAAGGTGTGATTGAAGTGTACGAAAAAGTTCGTACTGAAAAGAAAGCAACCAAGCGTTTAATTGAGATTATCAAGGAAGCAACAGCTTCAGGCCAATACCGTATCATTGTCATTCACGGGAATGCTCCTGAAAAGGCTGAAGAATTGCGTCAGCACTTGCTAGATTCTGAAGTGGGTACGGATATTTCACTTGCTACATTTGGTAGTGTCATTGGAACACACCTAGGAGCAGGAAGTATTGCTCTGGGTTATATTCCAGTGATTTAGTTAGCACTTCTAGACTAGTTAAGAAGGCTTGTATCTTAGAAATTGAACACGGACTACCTGCCTCTTGAAAAAAGATGTCTGTCTTGCCTTTTGTGGAAAGTCAGCGCCATCCCCTATTTTTCACGGGCAGCTAAGGCCCTTTGTATCTTGATAATTGAACACGCCTGGAACCCTCTGTGAAAAAGATAGGTCTTCCAAGGAGTATTTACTCCTTGATCAGAACTCCTATTTTCACGTTGTGCTCTTACAGGCTTTGTATCTTAGAAATTGAACACGGACTACCTGCCTCTTGAAAAAAGATGCCTGTCTTGCCTTTCATGGAAAGTCAGCGTCATTCCCTATTTTTCAAGGGCAGCTATCGTCCTTTGTATCTTAGTCAGGAGTAGAGATGAGTATTCGAGTAATTATTGCTGGTTTTAAGGGAAAGATGGGCCAGGCTGCTTGTCAGATGGTCTTGGCTGATCCAGACTTGGACTTGGTAGCAGTTTTGGATCCCTTTGAGTCTGAATCAGAATGGCAGGGTATTCCTGTTTTCAAGGATAAGGCTGATTTGGTCGGTTTTGAAGCAGATGTCTGGGTAGACTTTACTACACCAGCTGTTGCCTATGAAAATACACGCTTTGCTCTTGAAAATGGCTTTGCTCCAGTAGTTGGGACAACAGGTTTCACGAGTGAAGAGATTGCAGAGCTAAAAGCATTTTCTCGTGCTCAAGATTTGGGTGGCTTGATCGCTCCTAACTTTGCCTTGGGTGCTGTTTTACTCATGCAATTTGCAAGGCAGGCTGCTAAATATTTCCCAAATGTGGAGATTATCGAGCTCCATCATGACAAGAAAAAGGATGCTCCGAGTGGAACTGCTATTAAAACAGCTGAGTTAATGGCAGAAGTTCGAGAGTCTATCCAGCAGGGTGCAGCAGATGAGGAAGAATTGATTGCAGGTGCTCGTGGTGCTGACTTTGATGGCATGCGCATCCACTCAGTTCGTTTGCCAGGTTTGGTAGCCCATCAGGAAGTCATCTTTGGCAATCAGGGAGAAGGATTGACACTCCGTCATGACTCCTATGATCGCAGCTCCTTCATGACAGGGGTGAATTTGGGAATTAAAGAAGTTGTCAAGCGTCATGAGCTTGTCTATGGATTAGAACACTTATTATGAGATTAACGCAAATGCCTTCTGAATTTCAGAAGGCTTTACCAGTATTAGAAAAAATTAAAGAAGCAGGTTTTGAGGCCTATTTTGTTGGAGGTTCTGTTCGAGATGCCCTCCTCAATCGTCCTATCCATGATGTGGATATTGCGACGTCTTCTTATCCAGAAGAAACCAAGCAGATTTTTCCGCGAACAGCCGATATCGGAATCGAGCATGGAACTGTCTTGGTCTTAGATGGGGACGAGGAGTATGAGGTGACTACTTTTCGGACAGAGGATGTCTATGTGGACTATCGCAGACCCAGTGCGGTCTCTTTTGTGCGCTCGCTAGAAGAAGACCTCAAACGCCGTGATTTCACAGTCAACGCCTTTGCCTTGGACGATACAGGAGAAATCATTGACTTGTTTCATGGTTTAGAAGATTTGGAAAAGCAAGTCTTACGAGCAGTTGGAGTGGCAAGTGAGCGTTTCAACGAAGATGCTTTGCGGATTATGCGTGGTTTCCGTTTTCAAGCCAGTCTTGGTTTTGAACTTGAGACAGAAACGTTTAAAGCAATGAAGACCTTGACGCCACTTTTGGAGAAAATTTCTGTGGAGCGTACCTTCGTTGAGTTTGATAAACTCTTGCTGGCTCCATTTTGGAGAAGGGGTTTGGCTTCCATGATTGAGAGTCAAGCTTATGACTATCTCCCTGATATGGCATCTAGCAAAGACAAACTTAACAGACTGTTTGATTTGGAGACTGATTTCACCTTTGAATCTTCAGAGCAAGCCTGGGCTGCTCTACTGTGGGCTTTGGAGATTGAAAATGCGCAGCCATTTTTGAAGGCTTGGAAGACCTCACGTCAGTTTGCTAAGCAAGTTCAGGATTTACTGACTATTTTGGCCTTGCGTGAAAAGGGAGAATTGAGCAAGCGCGATTGTTATCGCTTTGACTTGGATTTTCTTTTACAGGCTGAAAATCTTCGTCAGGCTCAGGGAAAACCAGTCAACCCACAAGTCATCACAGAAACCTACCAGAGTCTGACCATTCATGACAAGAAAGAAATCCAAATCAACGGTGGTATTTTGATCAAGGAATATGGCTATCAACCAGGTCCAGATTTGGGAGAGATTTTAACAGAGATAGAGTTTGCCATTGTCGATGGAGAATTGGAAAATGACCGTCAAGCCATCCATGCTTATCTAAGGGAGAAAAAATGAGTGATTTTATCGTTGAAAAACTAAGCAAATCCGTTGGTGACAAGACCGTTTTTAAGGATATTTCCTTTATCATCCATGACCTAGACAGAATTGGTCTAATCGGTGTCAATGGGACTGGCAAGACCACCCTTTTAGATGTTCTTTCTGGTGTTTCTGGCTTTGATGGGGATGTTAGTCCTTTTTCAGCTAAGAATGATTACCAAATTGGTTACTTGACTCAAGATCCTGATTTTGATAATAGAAAGACAGTTTTGGATACGGTTCTATCTAGTGAACTAAAGGAAATCCAGCTCATTCGTGAATATGAGTTGATTATGCTCAACTACAGTGAGGACAAGCAGGCTCGTTTGGAACGGGTCATGGCTGAGATGGATTCTCTTCAAGCTTGGGAAATTGAGAGTCAGGTTAAGACGGTTCTCTGCAAGCTGGGGATTCAGGACTTATCTACTCCTGTTGGGGAATTGTCAGGTGGTCTGAGAAGACGGGTTCAGTTGGCACAAGTCTTACTTGGTAATCACGACCTTTTGCTTTTGGATGAGCCGACCAACCATCTGGACATTGCGACTATTGAGTGGCTGACCCTCTTTTTAAAAAATTCCAAGAAGACCGTCCTTTTTATCACCCACGATCGTTATTTCCTAGACGCTTTGTCAACACGTATTTTCGAGTTGGATCGCGCAGGTTTGACCGAGTACCAGGGAAATTACCAGGACTATGTTCGCCTAAAGGCGGAACAGGATGAGCGCGACGCGGCTCTACTTCATAAAAAGGAACAACTTTATAAGCAAGAATTGGCCTGGATGCGCAGACAACCGCAGGCGCGTGCGACCAAGCAGCAGGCTCGTATCAATCGTTTCCATGACTTGAAGAAAGAAGTTTCAGGTGGTGCTGCTGAGACAGACTTAACCATAAACTTTGAAACCAGTCGGATCGGTAAAAAAGTCATCGAGTTTCAGGATGTTTCCTTTGCCTATGAAAACAAGCCTATTTTGCAAGATTTTAATCTCTTGGTGCAGGCCAAAGATCGTATTGGAATCGTTGGGGACAACGGTGTTGGAAAATCAACCCTGCTTAATCTGATTGCAGGCAGTCTTGAGCCGACAGCAGGACAAGTTGTGATTGGGGAAACAGTTCGCATCGCCTATTTCTCTCAGCAAATTGAGGGATTGGATGAGAGCAAGCGAGTTATCAATTACTTGCAGGAAGTGGCAGAAGAGGTCAAGACCAGCGGTGGTTCTACGACTTCCATTGCGGAATTGCTGGAGCAGTTCCTCTTCCCACGTTCGACGCATGGAACCTTGATTGAGAAATTGTCTGGTGGAGAGAAAAAACGCCTTTATCTTCTCAAACTGCTCCTTGAAAAACCAAATGTTCTTCTCTTGGACGAGCCAACCAATGACCTAGACATTGCGACCTTGACAGTTTTGGAGAATTTTTTGCAAGGCTTTGCAGGTCCTGTCTTGACAGTTAGCCATGACCGCTATTTCTTGGATAAGGTAGCGACCAAGATTCTAGCTTTTGAGGATGGCAAGATTCGTCCATTCTTTGGTCATTATACTGACTACCTTGATGAAAAGGCCTTTGAAACAGAGATGGCCAATCAAGTGCAAAAGGCTGAAAAAGAAAAAGTGGTCAAGGTGCGAGAAGAGAAGAAACGCATGACCTACCAAGAAAAGCAGGAGTGGGCAAACATTGAAGGCGATATTGAAGCCTTGGAAAATCGTATCGCTGCGATTGAAGAGGAAATGCAGGCTAACGGCTCTGACTTTGGCAAACTAGCGACTCTCCAAAAAGAACTGGATGAGAAAAACGAGGCACTCCTTGAAAAATACGAACGCTATGAATACCTAAGTGAATTTGATAGCTAGGAGAATAGAAAAATCCCGTCTCATGACAGGATTTCTCTATTCTTTTTTGTTTCTTGGTGAAAGATATTTTGCCAAGTTTCGTGACGGCGCCAGATACTGGTATGGACGATACCATCTAACTCATAGCAGATGAGTTTGGTCTTTTGACTGATGGAAGTGATCTGAATATCCTTGATAGCTGAATTCAAATCTTTTTCGGCTTTATAGGCCTCTTTATCCATCTGCTCTCCATCCTGACGAATATAGACAAAATCGTCAGCTAAGAGTTCTTCCAGTTGATTTCCTTGGTCAATCAATTGTTCACGCATAAGTAATTTTTTATAGACATTGTCTAAAATTTCGTCCTCAGGGATAGGTGCTGGCTCGATATGGACATCGGTATCAAAAACTCCAAAACGCTCTTCCAGCATGGATTCGACCTGATCCGCAATCTCATGACTTTCATAAACTGATAAGTCAGGATTCATTTCCAGGGTGATATCAAGATAGATATTGCTACCGTAGGTACGACCTCTTTGGGACTTGACCTTGCTGATTTTGGGAATTTCCATGATAGCTTTTTGGTAGTCCTCAAGCAGACGGTCGTCGAAACCATCTGAAAGGCTAAAGGAAGACTCGATGAAGATATCATAGGCAGTTTTCAAGATAAAGAAAGTGATGATGATGGCGACCAGTTTGTCCACAATAGGATAATTGAAACTGCTAGCAAGAATGGCAATGGTCGTACCAAGTGATGTAACAGCATCAGAAAGATTATCCTTGGCAGCTGCTTTCAGTGCCTTGGAGTTGGATTTCTTACTGAGGCGAGTATTGTAGAGATAGACTATGAACATAATCGCTGCAGAAATGATTCCCAGAGTTGCGCCCAGAGGATCAATGACCGTTTCTTCCCGGCTGAGAATCTTTTGAATGGTATCCTGCAGCACATCAAAGCCAACATAAAACATAATGATGGAAGTGATTAAGCTAGCCAAATCTTCAATCTTCCAGTGACCAAAACGGTGGTCACGGTCTGCAGGCTGGCGTGCCATTCGAATCCCAATCAAGAGGGCCACATTTCCAATGATATCGGATACGTTATTGAAACCATCTGCCACCAAACTGGATGAATGAAGAAGGTGGCCAGTTGCTAATTTGGCTGCAGACAAGAGCAGGTAGGTCGAAATGCTGATAATGGCACCACGTTCCGCCAACTTGAGATTTGAAATAGATTGCTTCATTCAACTTCCTTTCTAGTCACATAGCATTCTACCATTATACTGGTTTTCAAGGGAAAATTCAAATAAGGCATTTTTTACTCTTTGAAAATTTTTCAAAATTTGGTATAATAGTACTACTCAAGGGAGTAGCTGGCAGAAACCTGTGATAGTGTCGTCATTCCGAATTTTATACTGAAAAGTATGTTTTCCGGCCCTATCTTAAACAGCGAGACTTGTTATGATTAACAGGTCTCTTTTTGTTTGTCGTGAAAAGATACGATGAGGAAAAGAGAGTCTGTTTAGCACACAATGTCAAGGAGGAGACACATGTCAAAAGAACAAAAACGCCAAGCGTTTTACACTCAAAGTCCTGAAGAGGTCTTGAAGGCTGTGGATGCGACCGAGCAAGGTTTGTCATCAAGCGAGGCAGAAAAACGCCTTGCCGAATTTGGCCACAATGAACTCGAAGAGGGTGAGAAACGATCAATCCTGGTCAAATTCATCGAACAGTTTAAGGATTTGATGATTATCATCCTAGTTGCGGCAGCTATCTTGTCAGTCGTGACTTCTGGTGGAGAAGATATTGCAGATGCCATCATTATCCTAGCCGTGGTTATCATCAATGCTGCCTTCGGTGTTTATCAAGAAGGAAAAGCAGAAGAAGCTATCGAAGCCCTCAAATCCATGTCAAGTCCAGCTGCACGTGTCCTTCGTGATGGGCATATGGCGGAGATTGACTCTAAAGAATTGGTCCCTGGAGATATCGTTTCTCTTGAAGCAGGTGACGTGGTGCCAGCAGACCTACGTTTGCTAGAAGCCAATTCTCTTAAAATCGAAGAAGCTGCCTTGACAGGCGAGTCTGTGCCAGTCGAAAAAGACTTGACAGTCGAGCTTGCTGCAGATGCTGGTATTGGTGACCGTGTCAATATGGCCTTCCAAAACTCAAACGTGACCTATGGTCGTGGAATGGGTGTTGTTGTTAATACAGGTATGTACACAGAAGTCGGTCATATCGCAGGCATGCTTCAAGACGCTGATGAGACGGATACACCCCTCAAACAAAACTTGAACAATCTTTCTAAGGTCTTGACCTATGCTATCTTGGTTATTGCTCTTGTTACTTTTGTAGTGGGTGTCTTCATTCAAGGGAAAAATCCACTTGGTGAGTTGATGACCTCTGTTGCGCTTGCTGTTGCAGCCATCCCAGAAGGACTTCCTGCTATCGTGACCATCGTTCTTGCCCTTGGTACGCAAGTTTTAGCCAAACGAAACTCTATTGTTCGTAAGTTGCCAGCAGTAGAAACCCTTGGTTCAACTGAAATCATCGCTTCTGATAAGACTGGTACGCTGACCATGAACAAGATGACCGTCGAAAAAGTCTTCTACGATGCAATCCTACATGACTCAGCTGATGATATTG
Source organism: Streptococcus mitis NCTC 12261 (assembly GCF_000148585.2). Classification (NCBI taxonomy): domain Bacteria; kingdom Bacillati; phylum Bacillota; class Bacilli; order Lactobacillales; family Streptococcaceae; genus Streptococcus; species Streptococcus mitis. The sequence goes on along the minus strand of NZ_CP028414.1, from coordinate 1,364,782 downwards.
AACTAGGGCTTGAAATGCCCCTTCTTCGTTCAGTTGTCTTGGCCAATGATACTAAAATAGATGTGGAAGGCAACCTGATTGGTGATCCAACCGAAACAGCCTTTATCCAGTATGCCTTGGATAAGGGTTACGATGTCAAAGGATTTTTAGACAAATATCCTCGTGTAGCTGAATTGCCATTTGACTCTGACCGTAAGCTCATGTCAACGGTTCACCCATTGCCAGATGGTAAATTCCTTGTAGCAGTCAAGGGTGCGCCAGACCAACTCTTAAAACGTTGTGTTCTTCGTGATAAGGCTGGGGATATTGCTCCGATTGATGAGAAAGTTACAAACCTCATTCATACAAACAATTCTGAAATGGCTCACCAAGCCTTGCGTGTCCTTGCTGGTGCTTATAAGATTATTGACAGCATTCCAGAAAACCTCACTTCTGAAGAGCTTGAAAATGATTTAATCTTTACTGGTTTGATTGGGATGATTGACCCTGAACGTCCTGAGGCAGCTGAGGCTGTTCGTGTGGCTAAGGAAGCGGGAATTCGTCCAATCATGATTACGGGTGATCACCAAGACACTGCAGAAGCTATTGCCAAACGTTTGGGAATCATTGATGCAAACGATACAGAAGGTCACGTTTTAACTGGTGCTGAGCTCAACGAACTGTCAGATGAAGACTTTGAAAAAGTAGTTGGTCAATACTCTGTTTATGCCCGTGTGTCTCCAGAACACAAGGTTCGTATCGTCAAGGCTTGGCAAAAACAAGGTAAAGTCGTTGCTATGACAGGTGATGGTGTCAATGATGCGCCAGCTTTGAAAACAGCAGACATCGGTATCGGTATGGGAATCACTGGTACAGAGGTTTCTAAGGGGGCATCTGACATGATTCTTGCAGATGATAACTTTGCGACCATCATCGTCGCAGTTGAAGAAGGACGTAAGGTCTTCTCAAACATTCAAAAGACTATTCAGTATTTGCTTTCTGCTAATACTGCTGAAGTATTGACCATCTTCCTATCAACCTTGTTTGGTTGGGACGTCTTGCAGCCAGTTCATCTTTTGTGGATCAACTTGGTAACAGATACCTTCCCAGCTATCGCTCTTGGTGTTGAACCTGCTGAGCCTGGTGTCATGAATCATAAACCACGTGGACGCAAGGCAAGCTTCTTCTCAGGTGGTGTTGTGAGTTCTATCATCTATCAAGGTGTACTCCAAGCAGCTATTGTTATGAGTGTTTATGGACTTGCGATTGCTTACCCAGTTCATGTGGGTGACAATCATGCCATTCATGCAGATGCCCTAACTATGGCCTTTGCAACCCTTGGCTTGATTCAACTCTTCCATGCCTACAATGTCAAATCTGTTTACCAATCCATCTTGACAGTTGGTCCATTCAAGTCTAAGACATTTAACTGGTCTATCTTGGTATCCTTCATCCTTCTCATGGCAACAATCGTCGTAGAACCGCTTGAAGGAATCTTCCACGTAACCAAACTAGACTTGTCACAATGGGGAATCGTTATGGGTGGAAGCTTCTCAATGATTATCATCGTCGAAATCGTTAAATTTATCCAACGTAAACTCGGTTTTGACAAGAATGCGATTTAAAAAAAAGTCATCTTCGGATGGCTTTTTTAAATAACTTTAAAAAGAATAGAAAAAACTTTAAAAAAGAGATGTTAAATGTAATGCCGCTTACTAAAATATTAGGTATAAGAATAGTAAATAATAACTTAGGGGGAAATCATGGGAAGTAAAAAATGTATTTACTCTATCCGTAAATTGAGTTTGGGTGTTGCTTCAGTTGTTGTGGCTTGTGGTTTAGGTTTTTTAGCTGGCTCTGTTGGGAGTGTATCTGCAGATGAAACGCTCGCAGCTAGTCATATCTTAGAAACAGACAAACCTTCTAGCGAAAGCATTGACAAGGATAAGTCTGTCGAGGGTTCAGAAAAAGAAGCTACTGCTTCAGAAGAGCAACATTTTGAAGAAAAACATTTAGATACTCCTAAAGTGACTGAAAAGGAATCTCGTGTTGAATTTAATTATATTGATGAATCAACAGGGAAAAAACTTTTTTCAGATGAGCGTACTGGTAAGGTGGGAGAGGATCTTCACTACGATACGAGAAAGAAAATTAGTGAGTTCAAATGGAATGGCTATGTATTGGTTGAAGATGGTTATTTGAAAACGGATGAATCGAAGAAGCTGTTTCAAGATGATCAGACTCCGCAAACGTATACTATTAAATTAACTCCAAAACATGAAGTGATTAGCTTACAAAACCAGACTAATCCTAAGTCAAATGAAGAGGTGGAAGCTGGTGTTGTCGATAGTCCTAAGTGGCCTGCAGATGCTGAAAAGATCAGAACCAATCAAGAAAGGCCTTTAGAGAGAACGATTCAAAGAATCATTAAATATAAATATAAGAATAATGGTAAAGAAGCCTTTGCTGAGAAAAAACAAAGTATTTCCTTTGAACGCTATGCGACTGTTAATCTTGTTACTAAGGAAATTTCCTATTCTAACTGGAAAATAAAACAGGAGCATATTAAAAATCAAACAGCCAAGATTAGCTATGTGGATATCAGTGAAAACAAGCTACTGAAGGAAGATACAGTTACTGGGGAATCTGGTTATCCTATTGAATACAGTACGCTAAAAACGATTAGTGACTACAAGCGACAAGGATACGATCTTGTATCAAGTGATTATGATCGAGGTTTACAATATTTTGACCAAGATAGTAAGACTGGTCAAATATTTAAGGTTGCTTTAACCCCTCGCCTAGAATTTATTTATCCTGAAGATAGAATTCCAACTGCTCATAAAAAAGTTGATGAGGATGTTCAAGATTCACCTTTATGGCCTGCCAGTGTTTCTAAAATCGTCAATAAAAAATCTATTGACCGAAACATTGCTTATCGAGATTTTGTGACACATGATAAGGTTGCTGAAGATCGAAATGATCAAGTTGATTTCAAACGCGTTGCCAAGGTTGATTTTGTAAGAGGAGACCTTTATTATCGTGATTGGACGAGTGATCAACCAAATCTATCTAAAGTAGCGACACCACTGCTAAAAGGCTTGGTGGCAGATAAAGAAGCAGTTGCAGAGAAAACAGTGGCAGTAACAGATCCTGTAATTAGGGAAACTGTTTACTACAAACAATTAGGAAAATGGATAGCCATTTCTCCAACTGCAAATGAGAATGTGGCTTTGATTCAATATCCCAATGACCAAGATGGTAATCCTGCTAAAGCAGGTCTTGCTAGCAATCCAGGTTTAGGAACAATCCCTTATCTTAAAGGTTATAAGGCTGTGACATCAGCTACTGATTTGGTGTTGAAGGATTCTTCGCATCCAGAATTGGGTTACTTATTACCTGAAGTACCAGAAGATTTTACAAAAGACACAATAATCAATTATCTACCTGTGAAAGCTACTGAGCCAGAACCACCAAGAGGTGATCAACCCAAGACGCCAGAAGCTCCAACCCCTGAGGAGCCAAAGCACCCAGAAGTACCGACGGTAGATCAACCTAAGAATCCTGAAAAACCAACACCTGAGGACCCTAAACAGCCGGGAGTGCCGACTGTTGAGCAACCAAAAACTCCAGCAAGTCCAGTACCTGCGGAGCCAAAGCGCCCCGAAGTTCCAGCTGTTGCTCAACCTAAGGTTCCCGAAAAACCATCCCCTAAGGAACCCAAGCAACCTGAAGTTCCGACTGCTGAGCAACCAAAGACTCCAGCAAGTCCAGCGCCTGAGGAGCCAAAGCACCCAGAAACTCCAATAATAAGTGAAACAAAGGAAGCTGGTAAACTACCAGAGACAGCTAGTCATGATTCTATTTTGCTAGTAGTCGGATTCTTATCAGCCCTATCTGGCGTCCTATTGTTTAAAGTTAAAAAAGATTAAGAATTTACAAATAGAAAAAAAGTCATCTTCGGATGGCTTTTTGCTACAGTTTAGGGAAAGGGCTTGCAGTTATCGGCTTTTGTGCTATAATTGCTATAATATAGTAAAAAGTAAGTGGAGTGTGAGGAAGTGGAGAAGAAAATTGTAAAGGATATTTTGTTTTTATCTCAGGTGTCTCAGCCGGCAAGTCAGGAAGACCTTTATCTTGCTAGAGATTTGCAGGATACGCTTTTAGCAAATCGTGAGACTTGTGTCGGTCTGGCTGCCAATATGATTGGGGTGCAGAAGCGCGTGATTATCTTTAATCTTGGCTTGGTTCCTGTGGTCATGTTTAACCCAGTGCTCCTGTCCTCTGAAGGAGTTTATGAGACAGAGGAAGGTTGTTTGTCCTTGACAGGTGTGAGACCTACTAAGCGTTATGAAATCATAAGGGTTGCCTATTGTGACAGCAAGTGGCAGGAACAGACCATTACTTTGACAGGCTTCCCGGCTCAGATTTGCCAGCATGAACTGGATCACTTGGAAGGACGAATCATTTAGGAGGAAAGCAAATGAAACGAATAGTCTTTGAACTTATTTTTATCGCAACGACCTGGTATATCTTTTTACCGCCTCTTAACCTGACCAGCTGGGAATTTCTCTTTTTCCTCTGTGGGCATTTGCTGGTTGTAGCAATCTTATTTGGCTTTGGCAAGGGAATCAATCTGGTCAAAACGGTTCATGTGCGCCACGGAAAGGCGGAAGCTGCCTTAAATCTTGAGGGTTTCAAAATCAATCGGTTAGGGAAAATCCTTTTAGCTTCTATTGGAGGAATTCTTCTCTTAGCAGCCTTGGTTTCCTTGGTAACTTCTAGCATTTTTCAGGCTAAAAATTATGCCAATGTAGTCACGGTTACGGAAAAAGACTTTACTGATTTTCCTAAGACTGATACCAGTAAGGTTCCTATCTTAGATAGAAGTACCGCTGAAAAAATTGGGGACCGCTACTTGGGTTCCCTAACAGATAAGGTGTCGCAGTACGTAGCGGCAGATACCTATACCCAATTGACAATTGATGGGAAGCCTTATCGGGTTACACCACTAGAATACGCAGATCCTATCAAGTGGTTTAATAATCAGGCCAAGGGAATCGGCGAGTATATCAAGGTAGACATGGTGACTGGAAATGCGGACTTGGTGGACTTGAAGACACCAATCAAGTATTCGGATTCGGAGTATTTTAACCGTGATGTCAAGCGTCACCTGCGCTTGAAGTACCCAACTAAAATCTTCAAGACTCCATCTTTTGAGGTGGACGATGAAGGTAATCCTTTCTATGTGGCTACGGTTTACCAAAAGCAATTTGGACTTGCGGTTCCCCGTCCTGTTTCAGTCATTATCTTGGATGCTACAAATGGAGAAACCAAGGAATACAGCTTATCAGAAGTCCCAGAATGGGTAGACAGGGTCTATCCAGCTGAGGAAACCATTGAGCAAATCAACTACAACGGCAAGTACAAGGACGGTTTCTGGAATGCTATGATTTCCAAGAAAAACGTGACCCAGACTACCAAGGGCTATAATTACTTGTCTATCGGCAATGACATCTATCTCTACACAGGTGTGACGTCGGCCAATGCAGATGAAAGTAATCTTGGTTTTATCCTAGAAAATATGCGAACAGGAGAAATCACTAAGTACAGCTTGGCTTCTGCGACCGAAGAATCAGCCCGTGAATCAGCCGAAGGTGCTGTTCAGGAGAAATCCTACAAGGCAACCTTCCCAATCCTCATCAACCTCAATGACAAGCCTCTCTACATCATGGGCTTGAAGGACAATGCTGGTTTGGTCAAAGAGTACGCCTTGGTTGATGCAGTCGAGTACCAAAATGTTATCGTAGCTACGACAGTGGAAGAACTGCTCAGCAAGTACGCCAATAAAAACGACCTTGAAATTGATAATGAAACAACAGAAAGCATTAAGGGTGTGGTGGCAGACCTCAAATCAGCTGTTATCAAGGGCGACACCGTATATTTCTTTAAAGTTGATGGCAAGATATACAAAGTCAAGGCCTCAGTCTCAGATGACCTTCCTTACCTTGAAAATGGTAAAACCTTCGAAGGTCAAGTAGGAAAAGACAACTATCTCAAGACCTTTAAAGTACAGTAATACTCTTCGAAAATCTCTTCAAACCACGTCAACGTCGCCTTGCCGTACTCAAGTACAGCCTGCGGCTAGTTTCCTAGTTTGCTCTTTGATTTTCATTGAGTATAAAAAAGCTTTATTTAAGAAGTATATGTTATAATAAGGTAAATTAAGCCTAATGGAGGACAAAGAAATGGGTTTTTATGTGATGCTTGCTTCAATGCTACTCGGACTGCTCGCTTTGAAGATAGGTTTTTCTCAGTTCAAGGAGAAAAAAGATAAATTCTTATCTATCTTAACAAGTTTAGCTGGCCTAGCCCTTGTTCTCGTGGCTGTCTGGTTAGGATGGCCAAAATAAATAGAGAAGCCTCGGTCAAACCGAGGTTTTTCAGATGAATTTCTTGGTAGTGGCAAAAAAATATGCTACACTATCAATATGAAAATTTTAATCCCAACAGCAAAAGAAATGAACACAGACTTGCCAAGTATTGAAGCCACTCCTTTAAAACCAGAAAGTCAGGCCGTGCTGGATGCCTTGGCTCTCTATTCTGTTAGTCAATTGGAGAGTTTTTACAAAGTTTCAGCCGAGAAAGCTGTGGCAGAATTTCAAAATATCCAAACTTTAAAAAAACAAACTGCTCAACACTATCCAGCCTTGAAACTTTTTGATGGGCTTATGTACCGTCATATCAAGCGAGACAAACTGGACGAGGCAGAACAAGCCTATCTTGAAAATCATGTCTTCATTACCTCGGCCTTGTACGGTGTTGTTCCAGCCTTGTCACCTATGGCCCCTCACCGTTTGGACTTTTTGATGAAGTTAAAAGTCGCTGGTAAGACTTTGAAGAGCCATTGGAAGGCAGCCTATGATGAGGCTATGAATGGTGAAGACCTAATTTTCTCCCTCTTGTCGTCAGAGTTTGAAACTGTGTTTTCTAAGGAAATCAGAGAAAAAATGGTGACCTTCAAATTCATGGAGGATAGAGGTGGTCAGCTGAAGATTCACTCAACCATTTCCAAGAAAGCGCGTGGTGCCTTCCTAACATCTCTAATAGAAAATCAAGTACAAACTGTGGAGGAAGCACGTCGCTTGAACTTTGCCGGATTTGCCTACCGAGAAGATTTGTCACAACCACAGGAATTGGTTTTTGTTAAGGAAGTTTAGAAATCAGATAAGAGAAAAAGTCAGCAGGATTATGCTGACTTTTTTCTAGCTTATAAAGTATTGGACAAATGAATCTCATTTGATAAAGTATTAAGATGATTAACCAAATCCATGATTGACAGATGATTTTGACAAATAAACTTCTTGGTAATTCCTGGAATATAGAAATTAGACACGATGATATCATAACCTGTCTGATTTAAAATCTCAGGACTCGTTTCCAATTCATCCCAAGTATCGAAGGTAAAGCGGTTATTACAGTAGTAGGAAAGCATATCAACAAAGGTAAGGGATATAGCATGGTCAAAATTACTGATAATCAAAACCTTGATAGGTGGTCGATTTTCTAACAACTGAGTAGAGAGGTTTTCAGCATGGGTTAAGATGGTGTACATCAAGTGTTCCAACTGTTCAGGATGGTCATGCTGTCCAATTGCCTGACGATATTGGGCCAGTTCTTGACGTGCACTTCCCATAAAGTCTGGGAAGTAAACTTCAAATTTTTTAATCGTCAATGCTTTTTGTTCAAATAAGATTGGGGTAGAAAAGATTTCCTGTCTTTCAAAGAAAGCAGTGTTGTGTAAATGCCAAATCAGCTCATCGTGGTTAGTAAAAGTAATCTTATATTGTTTTGCTAGGCGTTCTAATATTTGACTAAGTAATTGGTAAGAGTATCTTGCTTCACTGTTATCTTCTAAAGAGTTGAAGAATTCTTGAGGATCTAAGAAAAGATTGTTTTGAATAAAGGATATAAAAATTTGGGCAATGATATCTGGGGTGATTTCCAGTCCCAGTTTTTCAGAAAAATGGACAAGTATCTCCTCAAAGTTTGGAATACTCATCAAAAGAGGGTAGTATTCATCGTAGAAATGATTTGGTAAGTCGATGAAATGACCGTTTTTAATGCGGTAAATACTGATGGCTATCATCAATTTGTACATTCTATAGATTGAAAATCGCATTGGATAATTCGTGATCTTATAGAAGAAGTCAGTGAACTCTGTTAAATCCTCTTCAGGAAGGTCAGGAAAAGGCCAGTCTAGGAAATAATAGCGCTCAGAAAAATATTGGGCAAAAAAATAGCGAATATCGATTTCATTGCCACGTATTTCGGATGGAGTAAATGATAGTTCAATTTGGAATTGAGTTGACAGAGTTTTTGTAATATTTCTGCCCAATCGATAGAGGTTGGCATTACTAGAGTGAAGATTTTCTATCGTTCGATAAATAGGTAACCCCTCATTGAAGAACATATACTCTAGTAATTGAAAAGATTGAGAATGGGCAAGAAAATGTTGATATACATCTTCCACGCTAGTCTGCATATCTAAATCTATCATAATTCCGTTAATAGAAGATTGGATATCGATAGTTGGAAAGGCGGTACGTAATTCATTTAAATCACTTTTTAGAATTCGTTCTGTACATCCTAAATTGTCAGCGAGTTCATGTAATCTCATCCAATTACGATTCTGGATTAAGATCTCCATTAAGCGTAGTTGTCTTTGAGCTTTTGTGGATAAAAGGTTGCGCATGTAGGTAATTTCCTCCAAATTTCATTATATCATATTATTGTCTAAAGTGTACAAAAATGTTGGAGTAGAAAAAGTGTCTGAATTAGTCAGAAAAATTAGAATAATATAAGTGGCTTTTAGGTACAAAAAGAGAATATATTAATTACATAGAAAATATTGATTTATATATCAAATAGTTGTAGAGTGAGAACTATAAAATACTATCTAGGAGTTCACAATGAAACATTCACATAAAAAATCATTTGACTGGTATAGCTTGCAACAAAGATACTCTATTCGTAAGTATCACTTTGGTGCAGCGAGTGTCTTGCTCGGGACGGCCTTAGTCTTGGGAACTGCTGCCAATGCCCAAGCAGTACAAGCAGAGGAAAAAAATCCAGAAGCTACTAACAGTGTTTCTGTTGATAAGGTAGAAGAAGCTACCAAACCAGCAGAAGTTTCTACAGCTAAGAAAGAAACAACCTATGCAGCTCCAACGGTTGCTAATCCAGTAGAAGTAACTCCAGCTAAATCTGAAGATGCTAAAGCACCAGCAGAAAAAGTTGAAGAAGCAAAAGATAAAAAAGAAGAAGTAAGTCATCAAGATGCTGTTGACAAGTCAAAATTGTTAACGGCTCTTTCGCGTGCAGAAAAATTGGAGCTTAAGTTATATACTGAAGATAGTGTAAAACGCCTTCAAAATAGTATCCAATCTGCTAAAGGATTATTAAATAAAGCAGATGTGACAGAGTCAGAATTATCTCAAGCAGAGTCTGATCTTCAAGCAGCAGTTATCGCTTTGGAACTTAGAGGGACAACTAAAGTTGCTGATAAAGCTGAAGTAGTGAGTAAAATTGAATCAGTTGAAACGAAAAATGCTGAATCAAAAGTAACTGAACAAACTTCTAAGGTAGAAAAAGATAAAAGCGCCTTAAAACCTGTTAAAGGACTCCGAGTAGAAGATGCAAAGGCCAATAAAGAAGGCGGATGGAATATTCCCTTAGACCAAGAAGCCCGCTTGCAATTAAAGAGTGCTATTGAAGCCCATGCAGCACAATCACGTTCACGTCGCCGGAAACGTGATATTGGAGATTTGGACTATACTTTCAAGAAAGTTATGACTCCAGTCAATCCAGGTCATTATGCAGATGCTAAGAGTGTGGATGAGTTAACAGTTAATCCAGATTTTACCCCTGAGACAGAAATCAACGTTTGGTATAAGGATTTAGGTTATATCAATCTAGTCGATAAAAATGGACATTACATCAATTCAAATGGTGAAGTAGTAGAAAATAAAGAAGCAGCTATTCGTCGACAATATAAAAACGACTTTAATGATACAACAAGAGCAGATGTAACTGAAATTCCTAATGCACCAGTTGGTTGGAAAATTAGTGACAACCAATCTATTCGTGGATATGATGCAGAAACAAAAACTATTGATCCAAACGACGATAATGATTTAGATGCTGTTGGTAAAGATTCTAATGTAGTCATTGAAAAAGAAAATCAAAAAGCTGTTATCCGTTATGTAAGCACTAATGGTAATCAAGTTCTCAAAACAGATGAAGTGACAGGTAAGTCAGGTGAAGCCATTGCCTACAGCACAACAAGTCAAATCAATGAATTCAAGAAACAAGGCTACAAGCTTGTTAGCGATGAATTCACAGCAGGTGGTGCTAAGGTTTATGACTATGATACAGCACGTGACCAAGTCTACACTGTAACCCTTTCAGAACGTGTTGAACCGGTTAACCCAGATAACCCAAATCCACAACCAAATACACCAGTTAATCCAGGACAACCAGATAGCCCACGTTGGCCAGGAACCGTTGAAAACTTGGATAACAAGGAAAGTGTTAGCCGTACTATCCATTATGTTTATGAAGATGGAAGTAAGGCTAAGGATGATGTGGTTGAAACACTGAACTTCAAACGTTGGAGTAATGTCAACTTGGTAACAGGTCATATCGACTTCCAAGACTGGACAACTAATGATGATACGTTTGATAAAGTAGTCTCTCCAACTATCGCAGGTTACACAGCGGATAAATCAGAAATCCCAGCTGTAAGTGGAGTTCAAGCGAAAGACCAAGACCGTGTTGAAACAGTCACTTATCATAAGGATGCCCAAAAAGCTGTTATCCGTTATGTAAGCACTAATGGTAATCAAGTTCTCAAAACAGATGAAGTAACAGGTAAGTCAGGAGAAGCCATTGCCTACAGCACTACAAGTCAAATCACAGAGTTCAAGAAACAAGGCTACAAGCTTGTTAGCGATGAATTCACAGCAGGTGGTGCTAAGGTTTATGACTACGATACAGCACGTGACCAAGTCTACACTGTAACCCTTTCAGAACGTGTTGAACCGGTTAACCCAGATAACCCAAGCCCACAACCAAATACACCAGTCAATCCAGGACAACCAGATAGCCCACGTTGGCCAGGAACCGTTGAAAACTTGGATAACAAGGAAAGTGTTAGCCGTACTATCCATTACGTTTATGAAGACGGAAGTCAGGCTAAGGATGATGTGGTTGAAACACTGAACTTCAAACGTTGGAGTAATGTCAACTTGGTAACAGGTCATATTGACTTCCAAGACTGGACAACTAATGATGATACGTTTGATAAAGTAGTCTCTCCAACTATCGCAGGTTACACAGCGGATAAATCAGAAATCCCAGCTGTAAGTGGAGTTCAAGCGAAAGACCAAGACCGTGTTGAAACAGTCACTTATCATAAGGATGCCCAAAAAGCTGTTATCCGTTATGTAAGCACTAATGGTAATCAAGTTCTCAAAACAGATGAAGTGACAGGTAAGTCAGGTGAAGCCATTGCCTACAGCACTACAAGTCAAATCACAGAATTCAAGAAACAAGGATATAACCTTGTTAGCGATGAATTCACAGCGGGTGGTGCTAAGGTTTATGACTATGATACAGCACGTGACCAAGTCTACACTGTAACCCTTTCAGAACGTGTTGAACCGGTTAACCCAGATAACCCAAATCCACAACCAAATACACCAGTTAATCCAGGACAACCAGATAGCCCACGTTGGCCAGGAACCGTTGAAAACTTGGATAACAAGGAAAGTGTTAGCCGTACTATCCATTACGTTTATGAAGACGGAAGTCAGGCTAAGGATGATGTGGTTGAAACACTGAACTTCAAACGTTGGAGCAATGTCAACTTGGTAACAGGTCATATTGACTTCCAAGACTGGACAACTAATGATGATACGTTTGATAAAGTAGTCTCTCCAACTATCGCAGGTTACACAGCGGATAAATCAGAAATCCCAGCTGTAAGTGGAGTTCAAGCGAAAGACCAAGACCGTGTTGAAACAGTCACTTATCATAAGGATGCCCAAAAAGCTGTTATCCGTTATGTAAGCACTAATGGTAATCAAGTTCTCAAAACAGATGAAGTAACAGGTAAGTCAGGAGAAGCCATTGCCTACAGCACAACAAGTCAAATCACAGAGTTCAAGAAACAAGGCTACAAGCTTGTTAGCGATGAATTCACAGCAGGTGGTGCTAAGGTTTATGACTACGATACAGCACGTGACCAAGTCTACACTGTAACCCTTTCAGAACGTGTTGAACCGGTTAACCCAGATAACCCAAGCCCACAACCAAATACACCAGTTAATCCAGGACAACCAGATAGCCCACGTTGGCCAGGAACCGTTGAAAACTTGGATAACAAGGAAAGTGTTAGCCGTACTATCCATTATGTTTATGAAGATGGAAGTAAGGCTAAGGATGATGTGGTTGAAACACTGAACTTCAAACGTTGGAGTAATGTCAACTTGGTAACAGGTCATATCGACTTCCAAGACTGGACAACTAATGATGATACGTTTGATAAAGTAGTCTCTCCAACTATCGCAGGTTACACAGCGGATAAATCAGAAATCCCAGCTGTAAGTGGAGTTCAAGCGAAAGACCAAGACCGTGTTGAAACAGTCACTTATCATAAGGATGCCCAAAAAGCTGTTATCCGTTATGTAAGCACTAATGGTAATCAAGTTCTCAAAACAGATGAAGTAACAGGTAAGTCAGGTGAAGCCATTGCCTACAGCACTACAAGTCAAATCACAGAATTCAAGAAACAAGGATATAACCTTGTCAGCGATGAATTCACAGCGGGTGGTGCTAAGGTTTATGACTATGATACAGCACGTGACCAAGTCTACACTGTAACCCTTTCAGAACGTGTTGAACCGGTTAACCCAGATAACCCAAGCCCACAACCAAATACACCAGTCAATCCAGGACAACCAGATAGTCCACGTTGGCCAGCTAGTGTCCATGATTTAGATAACAAAGAAAGCGTTAGCCGTACTATCCATTACGTTTATGAAGATGGAAGTAAGGCTAAGGATGATGTGGTTGAAACACTGAACTTCAAACGTTGGAGTCGTATTAACCTAGTGACTGGTCAAATTTTCTTCCAAGACTGGACAACTAATGATGATACGTTTGATAAAGTAGTCTCTCCAACTATCGCAGGTTACACAGCAGATAAATCAGAAATCCCAGCTGTAAGTGGAGTTCAAGCGAAAGACCAAGACCGTGTTGAAACAGTCACTTATCATAAGGATGCCCAAAAAGCTGTTATTCGCTATGTAAGCACTAATGGTAATCAAGTTCTCAAAATAGATGAAGTGACAGGTAAGTCAGGTGAAGCCATTGCCTACAGCACTACAAGTCAAATCAATGAATTCAAGAAACAAGGCTATACGCTTGTCAGCGATGAATTCACAGCGGGTGGTGCTAAGGTTTATGACTATGATACAGCACGTGACCAAGTCTACACTGTAACCCTTTCAGAACGTGTTGAACCGGTTAACCCAGATAACCCAAATCCACAACCAAATACACCAGTTAATCCAGGACAACCAGATAGCCCACGTTGGCCAGCTAGTGTCCATGATTTGGATAACAAAGAAAGCGTTAGCCGTACCATCCATTACGTTTATGAAGATGGAAGTAAGGCTAAGGATGATGTGGTTGAAACACTGAACTTCAAACGTTGGAGTCGTATTAACCTAGTGACTGGTCAAATTTTCTTCCAAGACTGGACCACTAATGATGATACGTTTGATAAAGTAGTCTCTCCAACTATCGCAGGTTACACAGCAGATAAATCAGAAATCCCAGCTGTAAGTGGAGTTCAAGCGAAAGATCAAGACCGCGTTGAAACAGTCACTTATCGTAAGGATGCCCAAAAAGCTGTTATCCGTTACGTAAGCACTAACGGCAATCATGTTCTCAAAACAGATGAAGTGACAGGTAAGTCAGGCGAAGCCATTGCTTACAGTACAACAAGTCAAATCACAGAATTCAAGAAACAAGGCTATAACCTTGTTAGTGATGAATTCACAGCGGGTGGTGCGAAGGTTTATGACTACGATACAGCACGTGACCAAGTCTACACTGTAACCCTTTCAGAACGTGTCGAACGTGTAACACCGAAAGATCCTAAACCACAACCCAACACACCAGTCAATCCAGGACAACCAAATACACCAAATTGGCCAGGTACTGTTGAGAGAATGGAGAAATTGACCCAAACAATAAGTCGTCGTATTAATTTCCGTTACTACACAAATGGGAAAGCTGCGTATGGATCAATTGATCAACATATCAGTTATGAACGAAATGCACTTGTGAATTTGGTTTCTGGTGATATTAATTATGAACAATGGAAGATTAAGGCTATTAAGAACCAAGACATTGTAGCTCCAGTAGCATCTCAACCAGCTGTTTCAACTCCAACGGTTGTCAACAATAGTGAATCAAGAGTTGCTAGATCATCTAGAAGCAGACGAGCATTGTCAGAAGTAGCTCCTGTTTTAGAAAATACTTTAGCTACACAAGTTCATAATTCTCAAGTGTCTCCATTAGGTTTAACTGTGACAGAAAATGGTGAGCGTTCTGTACGCCGTTCATCAAGAGGTAAACGTGCTGCTGTAGCGGAATCAACTACTTCAAATAATTCAGAAGCGGATTCATCTGTTAATGCTGTCTTCAAAGCTGTACGAACTCCTATTACACCAAAATACTATGCTACTGTGAATAAAGTAGGGACGATGGAGGTTAATCCAAATTCTCCTCAAGATACAGAAGTTAATGTTGACTTGAAAGAAATGGGACGCATTGTTGCAGTTAATGAAAAAGGTCAATATATAAATGCCGAAGGTGAGGTCGTTAAAAATATTGACGATGCACTATATAAGTATTATGATAACGATCCTAATGACGCTACTAGAGCAGGCATTACAAAGATACCAGATGCACCACATTTTTATGCTTTCCATAAAGAACAACCAAATGTCTGGGGATATAGCATAACGGATAGAACAGTTGATCCAAATGATGATTCAGATCCTGACCGTATCGGTAAGAATACATTAATTTCTTATGATGCAATTATTGATCCAGTGTCTAAGGAAACAAACCAAACGGTAAGCTTTACTGGTGCAGGTTCTGAAACTCCTAAAGATAATGTTCAAAATGACTTTGTCTTCAAGGGGTCATATAATGAAGCAACTAAAGAAACAACTTGGGAAAACAAGAACCATACCTATGGAACAGTTAAAGTACCAGTTGTGACAGGATATTTTGCTGATAAAGCAGAAGCTGGTGCTAAGACAGTTACGCCAGATTCACCAAAAGCAACAGATACAGTTACATATAAAGCTTTGGGTAAAATCATTCCAGTAGATGCTTCTGGAAATGTGATTGCAAATGCTCCTCAACCACAATACCTGAATGATGCAAATGATCCTCGTAAAGCTGGAGAAACAGCAGTACCTGAAATTGTAGGCTACAAACCAGAGCGTACAAGTGTTACACCTGAAAATCCAGGTGAAGATACAAAGGTAACTTACGTCAAGACAGATCAAGTTGCAGTAGTTCGTTATATAGATATGGATAATAAGGATGAGGTCGTTCATACAGACAATATTACTGGTAAATCTGGAGAAAAGATTGCCTATACGACAGAAACTGTTTTGAAATCGTTGATTGAAAAAGGGTACTTATTGAAGGAAGATGGTTTCCCTACAGATGCAACTTTTGATACAGATGAAACAAAAGTTCAAGAATATACAGTTCTATTGAAACATAAGATTACTGTTAAAAAAGATACTCCAAAACTTGTGGAAAGAACGATTCATTATGTATTTGCAGATGGTACAAAAGCAAGTGAAGATCACCATGATCAAGTAAGCTTTTCACGTATGTTAAGTATCGATAATGTAACAGGTAAAACTACAAGTACATCTTGGGTTTCTGAAGATGGGGTAACAAGTTTTGACGAAGTGATATCTCCAAGCATTGCAGGATACAATCCTGATCTTGCTAAGGTAGATTCGGTTCAAGGAATTACAGCAGAAACTGAAAATCAAGTTGTAACTGTAACTTATAGAAATGTTCAACCAATTCCACAAGTTACACCAACTCCAATTCCGACTCCAACCCCAACCCCACAAGTTACGCCGGATCCAGTACCGACTCCAACTCCAACTCCGGTTCCAACCCCGGTACCGACTCCAACTCCACAGGTTATGCCGTCACCAACCCCAAATCCAACTCCAGTTCCAACTCCAACCCCGGCTCCACATGTGCCGTCAGAAGTTCCAAACCAAACTCCAGTTGCTAGAGAGAATGAAAAAGAACTTCCTAAAACTGCAGGTCACTCTTCTGGTATGGCTCATGTTCTGGGAGTATTTGGCTTAATTGCTGGATTTAGTTTAGTTGGAAAA
The DNA here is from genome assembly GCF_000148585.2 of Streptococcus mitis NCTC 12261. Lineage (NCBI taxonomy): Bacteria > Bacillati > Bacillota > Bacilli > Lactobacillales > Streptococcaceae > Streptococcus > Streptococcus mitis. The sequence goes on along the minus strand of NZ_CP028414.1, from coordinate 1,348,289 downwards.
GCAAAAAGAGATGAATAAAATCAAAACAAAACTCTAGGCAACAAAATATTGTAAGTGTAGTGTTTTAGGGAGTGAGAATGTATGTCAATACAGCATCAATTCCACTCCCTTTTTTATCATAAAATAGTTAGAGAGAAAAAATATGTATTCAAGAGTAAAACGGAATCAAATGAATAAGGTAAACAAGTATTCCATTAGAAAATCAAGTTTTGGTGCAGTATCTGTTGCTGTAGCTGCCTTGATGGTTTTTGGTGCTTATTCAGGTGTGAGTGCAGATGAACAGAAAGTAGATTCACATCGAACTGAAAAAGAGGAACAAAAAGTCTCTGAAAAACCTGACGAGACTAAGCAAAAAAATTCAGAGGAAAAAATAGCAGAATTGCCTTCCGCTCTTCAAACTCCAGTTTTGGAAAAAGAAGAATTAGATGTCAATGCCCTTCTAAAGAAAGAAGCAGAATCTAAAGTGGCAGCTGAGACAAAAAATGCTGACTCAAAAGAATTAACTTCTAAAGAAGTAAAACCTAGCGAAGAAAAAACTACTTCACCTGCTTCAAGTGAAAAGGTAAATGAAGAAAAATCAGTCGAAAAAACTACTCTGGATCAGGTTGTATCAGAAGCAGAAGTTTTAAATCAAGTCGCTTTACGTTATTCTCAAGAAGCAGAACGTAAAGCTGAAGAAAAAGCCTTAGTTCAAGCCGCTGTTAAGACAGCCACCATTCAGATTTCACAATCAAAAGCCTTATTAAAAGATTCATCTGTTAGTGCAGAAAATCTTAAGACTCAATTAAATCAACTGTATTCAGCTATCGAAACAGTGTATACTGAGTTGCAACGTGCAGGACATGGCAAGAAAATTAGCGCTAGTCTATCGCCAATTCAAACACAAGATGTAGCTATCGATAATGGAAATATTATTGCCAATGGTACAATCGATATGGCGGACCGTGTGACTTCAACAGGTATTGCTGATTATCGTTTCCAATTAAAATTTAAAAATGGTGCCTATCATAAGGGGGATATCTTCACAATTGGCTTGAAGGAATTACCACAAGACAATAATCTTCCTCAAAAATTGGTTGCTGAAGGTAAAGTATTTGCAGAACGAGTGAGTCTGATTCAGAAAAATGATAATGCCAAAGCTGGAAGCCTTTCATACTGGGCTTCACGTGGAGATCGTGACGTTGCTTTGGACACTAAAGAATCATGGGATTTAGTTGACAAAGGAAGTCATATTGAAGCAACATACCGTTTCACTGACGAAATTGAACGCTTAGACGATGTTACTTTTGAACTTCAATACAGAGGTGGAATTCGTTATCCTAGAGTGAATGTGGATAAGTCTGTAACTGGTGTTATCTCAGTTAATGGTCAAAATGTAGTCACTAAGAATTACACTGTGATTAAAACAGATATCGGAGCACCTAAAGTTTATGATACACCTACTACAGCTAACTTCACAGGTGATGTGATGTTGGATGATGATGGAAGTATCAAGACATACAACAGTACCCTTCGTATCGGAACATGGAAATCAAACTTTAGTGCAGGGACTCGTTTCACTGTTCGTATTAAAGATACAGAATTCAATAAGTTTGCTACTGTTGGTGAATTTATTGAGCGTGGTGCCCACAATGTCGAAATGATAAATACTAGCCCTGATACATCAAGAACAAGGGTAAATCGCCATAATGTTATCTTGGAAGCACCTCGTGAAGAGCCTGGTCAACATGCCAAATTCAAGATTCTTAAGGCAGCAGATAATGAATTAACCTTTGAATTGGTATCTGGAAAGATGTTGGCTGGAAGAACTTATGTATTACGTACAAAAGATTTTGGAGTTGATCGTGTTCCGACAAGTCACACAGTTAATTATCTGAATGAAGCTAGAAATGGTTTTAAATCGAATGTTCCAGGGACATTGACAGTGGTTGATGCCAAAGGTAAAAATCTTACAGACCAATACGAACAAGCTGCTGATTCTGACTGGAAAATTGCTAACCCAGATATGGTTAGAACAGATGGACGCCTTGTATATGGAGATGTAGCTGTTCGCTTCGTTGATACTCAAGGGAAAATGCTTCTTCCTGCCATTGCAGCGGTGGAAAATGGAGGTATCCTTCAAGACAAATTCACTACTGTAAGACCATCTACCAAAATTGATACTAGCTATGTAGCTACTTTGGAGAGAAATACAACTGAGACAGAAGTTCAAGAAAACAAAGGAATTCAAACAACATCTATCACAGCACCTTATTTATTGCATTCACCAAATGGTAAATATTATGTCTTCAAAGAGTATGCACAGAATGATCGTTTCTATAGCAATACGAAGACATCTGGTACGATTACACGAGCTCAAGCCAACGTGGTAGCTGTGTACGAAGAAGCTAAATTTGGTAAAGTTGATATTCAGTATCGTGATAAAACAAGTCAAGCTATTTTAGAAACATTCAATACACCACATGATAAGAGTTCAAATCTCATTAACTTGTTGGGAAATAACTATGATGTGACTGCTAAAGTTCCTGAACGTTTCGAAAAAGATGGTGTAGTATATGTCTTGTCACAAACACCTGCTAATAGTAAGGGACATTTGACACAGGCTGATATCCATGTTGTTTATGATTATCTTGCTCAACAAAAAGCACAGGTTAAATACCTCAATCAAACAGAAACAAGTCCTAAAGTTTTAGGAAATGTGGATAGTGTAGTTGGTCTTCCAGGTGAAACAATTGCTTATAATTCAAAAACTCGTATTAATCAATACCTAAAACAAGGATATGAATTAGTACATGACGGTTTTGCAAATGCTAATGATAAACGCTTTGACAGTGAAAAACAAACTGATCAAGTATTCTCAGTTCAATTAATCGAAAAAGTTATGACTGTCACAGCAGATGATCCTAAACCAATTGCTGGAAATCCATTGGTAGCAGGAGATGCATTGTCACCTGTTTGGCCTAAATCGGTTGAAAACTTAGATACACTGAGAAAAATGACCAAGCAGACCATTCACTACAAATATCTAAAAGATGGTAAAAAAGCTTTCAAAGATGTAGTTCGATCTGTAGTTTTTGAAAGAGTGGCGAGAGTTAACCTCGTTACTGGTGCAGTTATTTATGATAATTGGAAAATCACAAGAATTGATGATAAACCAGTAGCGTCAGTGGATACGACTGTTCATAAACCAAATGTCACTCCACAAGGAGTAACAACTATTGCAGCAACTCCTTCTAGTCTAGGGAATGGAATTTCTATCAAACCAGTTTTGACTGTTCCGAATCCAGTTGTTGCATCATCACCAATTGTTGCAAAACCCGTTGTACCGGTCAAGCCAGTAACACCGGTTAAACCAGCAGTGTCAACTCCGGCCAAGCCAGCGCCTGTCGTTAAACCAAAACCGGTAGCACCAGTAACACCTGTCAAACCAGTAGTTTCGACACCAGTAACTCCAGCGCCTGTTGCCACACCACAACCAGTTGCTCCAGTGAAACCAGTAGCACCTGCACCGGTAACACCTGTTAAACCAGTAGTATCTACTCCAGCTACACCAACACCAGCTGTGCAACCAAAGCCGGTAGCGACTACTGATTCAAAACCTAGCTTAACTCCAGCTGAAGCCTTGGCTGCAATTAAACCAACAGATTTTTCTTCACAAACATCTGTTAATAAGAAAACAGAGACAACACCTGTTCCTGGTGGAACGGCTACGACTACAACTACAACGACAACCACTGTTACCTCAAATGCGGCAACAGCAGGTCCAACAACACCGATTGTCACTATCACGACAAATGAGACCGAAACTCATTCAGAGGTGACAAGTGTCATTCATACTGGTACTACCAGCCACACGCATGTAGTCGGAGTTGTTACAAAACCAAATGTAGTTGTTACTCATCCAAAACCAAGTGTTCAGCCTAAACCGCATTTAACGAGACCTCATCATGGACCAGTACACCATGTTCCTTCACGTCCAGGTAAACAAGTTAAACCAATTAGAACTGGACCAGGAACTCGTGGTCATGCTAGAAGACATCGCTAAATATAAAGTGTTAATACTGATTTAACTAGTAGGATAGTATAATCTAAATAAAATAGAGTTTATAAAAATGAGTAACTTAATATAAAAGTTGCTCATTTTTTGATAATAAAATGAATTTAGTAATTTTCTGGATTAGTAAATTATTTTTACAAAAATATAACAAATCTTATAAACAATATATTATGTATCGAAAGGGTTTGCATATAAGGAAATAAAAGAATATAATATATACAAGAAGTAATTTTATAATTTGAAGCAAGGAGTTCTTAATGTTTTTTAATCGAAAAGGAATCAATCAAAAGAATTGGCGGATGATAAAGAAAGGGAAGCATTTTCTTTTTGGGTGCACTCTTTTTTTGGCTACCGGAGCAGTGACGATACAGAATCCACATCTTGTTCATGCTGATGAAATGGTTGCGTCTCTGAATGATTCAACTAAAGTTAAAGATGAAGATCCGAATAGTGACAAGATTCCAAACGATGTGGAAAATCATCCACAGGTAGAAAATCCTGTTAAAGAATCAGATAAGATTTCTGAACATGTTCCAGAAGAAAAAATTCTTGAAAAGTCTTTAGAGCATCCAGTCAAAGCTGTGGATAAAACTGCTTTAAATGAATTAATTGAAAAGATTAGGAACACTGATTTACAGACTAAAACAGCTAAATCAGTTGAAAATCTTAATCTCTCTTTGTCGCGTGCGCAAGCAGTCTTGGATAAAGAAGGTGCTAGTCAGGATGAGATAGATAAAGAAGTTCAAGCTTTGTCTGAATCATTTGCTCAACTGGAAGAGAAAAGCAACGACATAGACAAAAAAGAAAAGCAAGCAGACAAAGCAAACGATAGTGATGAAAAGAAAAATCCTTCAACAGAAAAGATCGCTAAGGTTCAGGCTCTTGTTTCAGAAATTAACCAACTGGCAGGAGAAATCAGTTATGAATTCAGTGAATCTGAAAGCAAATCTCTTCAAGTATTTGCAGATTTATCTGAGGGAAAAGCCACTGAGAGTGAAGTTGATGGTGCTCTAAATGAAGCGAAGAGCCTCCGCAACAAAGTAGCTAATAGAGTAACTCGAGCACAATCTGGGAAACGTGATCCACGGAATGGAAAACCAATTGATGGTAAGGGAGAGAGTGGGTTTAGAGCTATTTGGATATCGTCAATTGCTAACAAATACGAGGGTAGTAATGCGTTAGTAAACGAAAATAAAAAAGAATTAACTTTTTATAATTCAGATACTCTATTCTCGGTAATGACAGCATATGGTAAAAGAGGAAATGGAGAGCCATTAGTAAGATATCCGAATGGCCCTAAACGTGGAGAGGAAGATCCTACTCCGTATTATGTAAAAAGAGTAGGAGTTATAAGTGGTCTTAATCAAGTTAAAGGTTTAAAACTACGTGTAGCTTATAAAAATTTCCAAACAGGAAAGAAAGAAGAAGTAGATATTGCTGCTAACTATTGGAATGTAAATAATCCTGAAGTGCAAATGGCTCTTGTTGGAACTATAGGTGATGGTGGAAATGTAACACCAGGTACTTATCATATTACAATTGGAGCAAATGGGACACATAAACAAAATACAATTACCTATACTTTGACTATCAAACCTCAAAGTGAACGTAATACTGTTAGAGATTTAACGCCAACTTATGTGGATGATGTCCGTCATTTAACGGAAACAGAAAAAAATGCTTTGATTGAAAAATTTAAAGCAGAGCATCCAAATGTGGTTAATCGTGCGAATCATATCGACTTTGACCATGCTGAGGTATCAGCTGATGGTGCAACAATGACGATTCATTTTAAAGATGGATTCAACCCTAAAACCATTCAAACAAATGCGACAAATGATGTAGAAGCGAAACATTCCAGTTTGACTGCTTATTTTGGGGATTCAAAAGAATTATATACGAATCCAAGAGAATTAGTACGATCAAAAACAGGACATGAAGTACCAACAACGGCTCAGGTAACGTATAAAACACCATTTAACTTGCAAGAAGCAGGGACAAGAAATGTTGTTGTCACAACAACTTATGAAAATGGAGTAACAAAAGATGTAACAACTCCTTATACAGTTTTAGATTTTCTAGGAAAACAAGATAAAAAAATTAATCAGAATCAGTCTGGTCAACTAGGGGATGCTAGAAATTACGTGACAGTTTCAGATAATTCAGCAGTTCCAGGAGAATTAACAGTTCGTTGGAAAGGTGGCTCTTCTAATGTGGATACCTCTGCAGCAGGTGTACAACATAAAGAAATCGAAATTCTTCGTGGTAGTCATTTAATGAAAACTGTGAATGTCCCAGTTGAGATTGTAGATAATATTAAACCGACAATTACTGCCCCTGATAATATTACATTAACGAGATTAGAAGGACTACCTAGTGAAATCAATATTCACGCTCAAGATAATGATAAAGGAGTAGGTCTCAAAGAAAGTAACTCTGTAACGGTTGACAATCTACCGAATCCATTATCTTACAATGCAAAAAAATCAAAAATTGAAATTAATGGCGTTATTCCAAATAATTTCCAACTTGGTAAATCAAGTATTCAAGTGACTGTTAAAGCGGTTGATAAAAAAGAAAATACTGCGACTAAAAATATTACTTTCCATATTCAATCTCAAACACAAAAATATACAGCAGTTGCTAATTCTCAAATTCAAGAAGTGAGTTATGGGGAAGCGCCTGATGCAGGAACAAGTATTCAAAAAAATGGGCTGCCAACAGGTACAAGATACGGATGGGCAACACAACCTAATACGGCAACAGGCCCTGGGGATCAAACCGAAGTCGTAACTGTAACCTATCCAGATGGCTCAACAGATACAGTACCTGTAACCGTGAAAGTCCGTAAACTAAGTGATGAACATATACCAACTGGAAAGACAATTACTGTGAATCAAAATGATCCAGTAACGAATGATAGATTAAAAGCAGCAGTAACAGTGGATAATGGTGGAACTAGAAAAGTCAAGTCAGTTACTGCAGCGCCTATAAGCACTGTGCATGCAGGCTCACAAACCATAAAAGCGACAGTAACTTATCTGGATAATACCACTGATCCAGTTGATATTCCTCTAGAAGTAAAAGACGTAATTGCTCCAACAATTCAAACACCAACAGAAGGTCAAACATGGGAAATCACAGCATTAGATAAGACATTGCCACCTATTAAAGTAGCAGTTGCTGATAATCCTGGAGGAAGTGGAATAAAGAGTATTGTTCCAATGAACTTACCAAGTTTCTTGAAGTATGATAAAGCGACAAGTAGCATCGTTTTCCAAGATGGAGAACGTGAAGTTCCAAAATTGTCTGGAAGAACTCGAACTACAAGAAATATAACATTACGTGTGGAAGATAATGCAGGAAATAGTAGTGAACGAACATTTAGTATTACTCACATGCCTATGGCTGAAAAGTATAATCCACAAGCGAATGCAACGATTCAAGAAGTGAGCCATGGTGAAACTCCTAATCCGAAAACAAGTGTGAATACAGCAGGATTACCGACTGATGCTCAATATACATGGAAATCTGCACCAGATACGAATAGACCTGGAAATAAAACAGGAGTCGTGAAAGTTACTTATCCAGACGATTCAGTAGATGAAGTAACGGTTACTGTAAAAGTTCGTAAGCTAAGTGATGAGTATGAACCTACAGCTACAAAAATTGTCAAAAATCAAAACGATACTGTCTCAGAACAAGACTTAAAATCTGCTGTGACAATTAATAAAAACGGTAATAGTAAGGTGAAAACTGTTACTCCTGTTGGGAAAATTAGTACTGCTGAGACAGGGAACAAAGAAATTTCAGCAACGGTAACCTATCTCGATGATACAAGGGATACGGTAACAATTCCTTTAGAAGTAAAAGATGTAACGGCTCCAACGATTCAAACACCAGCGAATGGTCAGAATATCGATTTAATAGCATTAGATAAAGCATTTTCTCCAATTAAAGTAACATCTGAAGACAATGCAGGAGGAAGTGGTGTTCGGTCAACAACGGTAACAGACTTACCAGATTTCTTAACTTATGATGATGCGAATAAAACCATTAAGTTTAAAGATGGTACTCAAGAAGTTCCAAAATTACCAGTTGGTACAGATTCTCAAACACATACAGCTACAATTCGAGTGACAGATAATGCGAATAATAGTAGTACTTCACAATTAACGTTTACTGTGAAATCAATGACTACCAAATATGATGCAACAGCAAATCCGAACAAACAAACAGTGAGTTATGGGGCAACTCCAGATGCAGGAACAAGCGTGAATCAAACAGGCTTACCGGAAGGGACAAGTTATGCTTGGAAAACACCACCAGTAACGACCGATGGGCCTGGAGAAAAAGATGGTGTAGTAGAAGTAAAGTATAAAGACGGTTCGAAAGATATCGTAAATGTAAAAGTTACTGTAAAAGGACTTAGCTCAGAATACGAAGTAACTGGAACGCTAATTGAAGTAAATCAAAATGATTCAGTTTCAAATGACGACTTAAAAGCGAAAGTAACTGCAACTTCAAAAGCAGGAAATGTGAATGGAACAGATAAGATTTCAACAGTTACAGCACCTACAATCAGCACAGCTAACTATGGTGAACAAACTATTAACGCTACAGTAACTTTCAAAGATGGAACAACTAAAGAAGTGACCATTCCTCTGAAAGTTAAAGACGTGACACCACCAACAATCCAATCACCAGCAGAAAATACAAACTGGGAAATGACAGCATTAGACAAAGCTTTACCAAATATGGAAGTAAGAGCGGAAGATAATGAAAACGGAAGTGGAATTAAAAACGTTACTGTGACAGGCTTGCCTGATTACTTAGAATATGATAGTACAACTAACGCTATTAAATTCAAATCAGGAAAACAAACAGTAGAAAAACTAGCTGAGAATACACCAAGTCAAGAATTTACTTTAAACATTCGAGCAGAAGACAAAGCAGGAAATGTCAGCGAAAGAACTGCGAAAATCACTGTATCTTCAATGAGTACCAAGAATACTCCAACGCCAATTTCACAAAATACAAGTTATGGACAAGTGCCAGATCCTAATAAAAGTGTAGATAAAGCAGGCTTACCAGAAGGCACAACCGTCACATGGAAAGAAACTCCAGTTGTGAATACACCAGGAAGTCATCCAGGAGTAGCCTTAGTTCATTATCCAGATGGAACGGAAGATGAAGTAGAAGTACCAGTCACAGTTAAGAAACAAAGTGACACCTTCAACCCAACGGCAAAAGAACCGAACCAAACTGTGCGTCACAACGAAGTACCAGATCCAGAGAAAAGTATTAATACAAACGACTTACCAAAAGGAACAAACTATAGCTGGTCAGAACAACCAGACACAAGTAAACCAGGAAGTAAGACAGGAAAAGTATTAATCACTTACCCAGATAAGAGTACGGAAGAAGTGACGGTAACGGTAAACGTAACGCCTCAAAATGATGAATACACACCAACTGGAATCCCTCAAGAAGTGGACAATGGACACGTACCAGATCCAGAAACAAGTGTAACCAAAACCGGCTTACCAGAAGGCACAACTGTTACATGGAAGACAAGGCCAGATGTCAGCACACCGGGCAGTCATCCAGGAGTAGCGTTAGTTCATTATCCAGATGGAACGGAAGATGAAGTCGAAGTACCAGTAAGGGTAAAAGAACAAAAAGATACCTTCAACCCAACGGCAAAAGAACCGAACCAAACTGTGCGTCACAACGAAGTACCAGATCCAGAGAAAAGTATTAATACAAACGACTTACCAAAAGGAACAAACTATAGCTGGTCCGAACAACCAGACACAAGTAAACCAGGAAGTAAGACAGGAAAAGTATTAATCACTTACCCAGATAAGAGTACGGAAGAAGTGACGGTAACGGTAAACGTAACGCCTCAAAATGATGAATACACACCAACTGGAATCCCTCAAGAAGTGGACAATGGACACGTACCAGATCCAGAAACAAGTGTAACCAAAACCGGCTTACCAGAAGGCACAACTGTTACATGGAAGACAAGGCCAGATGTCAGCACACCAGGCAGTCATCCAGGAGTAGCCTTAGTTCATTATCCAGATGGAACGGAAGATGAAGTAGAAATTCCTGTCACAGTTAAGAAACAAAGTGACACCTTCAACCCAACGGCAAAAGAACCGAACCAAACTGTTCGTCACAACGAAGTACCAGATCCAGAGAAAAGTATTAATACAAATGACTTACCAAAAGGAACAAACTATAGCTGGTCAGAACAACCAGACACAAGTAAACCAGGAAGTAAGACAGGAAAAGTATTAATCACCTATCCAGACCATAGTACGGAAGAAGTGACGGTAACGGTAAACGTAACTCCACAAAATGATGAATACAGCCCAACTGGTATTGCGCAAACCGTAGACAATGGACATGTGCCAGATCCAGAAACAAGTGTAAACAAAACAGGCTTACCAGAAGGCACAACCGTCACATGGAAAGAAACTCCAGTTGTGAATACACCAGGAAGTCATCCAGGAGTAGCCTTAGTTCATTATCCAGATGGAACGGAAGATGAAGTAGAAGTACCAGTCACAGTTAAGAAACAAAGTGACACCTTCAACCCAACGGCAAAAGAACCGAACCAAACTGTTCGTCACAACGAAGTACCAGATCCAGAGAAAAGTATTAATACAAACGACTTACCAAAAGGAACAAACTATAGCTGGTCAGAACAACCAGACACAAGTAAACCAGGAAGTAAGACAGGAAAAGTATTAATCACTTACCCAGATAAGAGTACGGAAGAAGTGACGGTAACGGTAAACGTAACGCCTCAAAATGATGAATACACACCAACTGGAATCCCTCAAGAAGTGGACAATGGACACGTACCAGATCCAGAAACAAGTGTAACCAAAACCGGCTTACCAGAAGGCACAACTGTTACATGGAAGACAAGGCCAGATGTCAGCACACCGGGCAGTCATCCAGGAGTAGCGTTAGTTCATTATCCAGATGGAACGGAAGATGAAGTCGAAGTACCAGTAAGGGTAAAAGAACAAAAAGATACCTTCAACCCAACGGCAAAAGAACCGAACCAAACTGTTCGTCACAACGAAGTACCAGATCCAGAGAAAAGTATTAATACAAATGACTTACCAAAAGGAACAAACTATAGCTGGTCAGAACAACCAGACACAAGTAAACCAGGAAGTAAGACAGGAAAAGTATTAATCACTTACCCAGATAAGAGTACGGAAGAAGTGACGGTAACAGTCGAAGTAACGCCACAAAAAGACGATTACGATCCACAGCCAAAAACACAAACGGTAGAACATGCTCAAGTACCATCTGCAAAAGATAGTATTGAAAATGTAAAAACGTTACCAGAAGGAACGACTTTTGGATGGAAAGATGGAAAAATTCCAGATACTTCAAAACATGGGGAGAAAAAAGGTGTTGTAACTGTAACGTATCCAGATGGAAGTACAGAAGATGTTGATGTTGTAATCACTGTGAATCCAGAAGATTTCAGTCCAGTAGTTCCGATGGAGAAAGTACCAGTGAAAAATCCTGAGAACTTAAGTCCAGAAGAACAAGATAAAGTGAAAGAAAAAGTGACAAAAGCAAATCCAGGAAAAGACGTAACAGTTGATTCAAAAGGAAATGTAACAATTACAGATCCGGAGACAAAAGTAAGTCATGAAATTTCTCGAGATAAATTAGTTTTTGCATATGCAAAAGGTGAACCAGAAACTTCGAAAATCCCTGAATTTAATGGCGGAGTGAACGCACCAGATTCGCCAGTTCATGAAGTTCCAGAGTTTGCAGGTGGAGTAAATGGTGAGCCAGAAATTCAAGAAACCTTACCGGAATTTAATGGCGGAGTGAACGCACCAAATTCACCAACACATGAAGTCCCAGAATTCAATGGAGGTGTAAATGGTGAGCTTCCTGATCCAGTAGAAGTATCTAAAATTCAACTGATGATCACCAAGTGGGTTGATGAAAATGGAAAAGAATTGAAACCAGCGGATGCCAAAGCACCAAAGGTATTAGGTGAAGCCAATGAAGCATTTGAACATGGTGAAATTGAAGGGTATGTATTTGTAAGAACAGAAACTAAAGGTGATGTTGTAACTCACATCTTCAGGAAAGTGAGTCCAGTCAGACCAACAGGTGACGGTCAACAAAGACCAGCTACACCATCTGATGATACAAATCCTAGACCGGATATTGCTACCCCTACTGAGGTGCCAGCTACTCAAGCGGCTGGACAACCAAGTCAAATAGTTGCAATGCCTGCTCAATTGCAGAATGAAGTGTCAGAAACGAATCCATCCGTTTCTCAAACTCAAGCAGTATTGCCAAATACTGGTATACAAGAAGACCGTACTACAGGTACAGTAGGAGTTCTCTCTCTTCTTGGCGCATTTGGTTTGCTATTTGCCAAAAAGAAAAAAGACGATGAAGAGGAAGCTTAAATAGATGATCTCATCTGATCCTTGGTAGCTTTCCCTACATGAAGTCTTTGTAAATCAAAAAGAACTAGAAACATCACTCATTTGTGAGAACTCTAGTTCTTTTTTCGTATTTCAAGAAGTAGTCATTCAATTGTTGATAAATTGACTAGTTTTTTGATATATAGGACTAAAAGTCTGTTTAAAAATAACGATTAGTGATGACTAGATCGCATTGACCAAATCTTGAGCTTGTTTTTCAAGTGAGTTTAGGACTGTTTCTTCAAGAACCAATTTTCCGTCTGCCCAAGCAGAGTCATTAACACGTGCAGCAGTGAAATCACCAACGATTTGCGTACGGATAAATGGCAAGAGGTCCTTGTAAATAGCGAAAAGTTGATCGTGACCGGCATTAGCTACAGATGATACTGTGACAAACTTGTCTTGAAGGGCAGAAGCACCACGTGTATCAGATAAGTCAAGGGCACGAGATAGCCAGTCAAGCAAGTTTTTCACTGTACCAGGGATAGAGAAGTTGTAGACTGGAGAGAAGATCCAGATAGCATCCGCAGCGAGAACTGCTTCACGAGCAGCTGCTACAGCTGGGTGAGTTGGAACTTCTAAATCTTGACTGAAGAGAGGGACAGCTGAATAATCAAGATAGCTAACTTCTGCTTTACCAGCAAGTGCTTTCTCAGCTTCGAGCGCCATTTGGTGGTTGAAAGAACCTTGGCGAAGAGATCCGACGATAAATAATACTTTTTTAGACATGATGTGTCTCCTTTTTCTTAAATTTCCGAGAAGTCTCTCGTTGTTACGGAATATATTACAACAAAACAAAAGGACTTGCAAGAAATTTGCTCAGAGTTTATTTGAAAATTATAAAATTGCTGAAACTTAGTCACGTGCTACTGGAAAAGTAAGAACTGTTTTTTGGATTCTGGTTTGCTTTGAAGTAAGAAATAGAATTGGTTGCTTATACTCAATGAAAATCAAAGAGCAAACTAGGAAGCTAGCCGCAGGTTGTACTGGAGTACGGCAAGGCGAAGCTGACGTGGTTTGAATTTGATTTTCGAAGAGTATTCTTATATTCACTTGTAATAAAGTTTAATAGATGGTAAAATAGACGAGTGAAAAAAAGACAAAACAAAGCAAAAAATAATCTACTGTGGCAGTATGGTCTAGGGATGACGATTTTGCTTGTGGTTATCAGTGCTTCCTTTCTGTATCTAGTGTTTCTGAGTATGAAACCTTATCAAACAGCTAAAAGTGAAGGAGAAAAATTAGCTCAGCAGTATGCAGGATTAGAGCAGGCTGATCAGGTTGACTTATACAATGGCTTGGAATCCTATTATAGCATTCTTGGTCGTAATAAAAAACAAGAAGCACTTGCTGTCCTGATTGGAAAAGATGACCATAAGATTTACGTTTATCAACTAAATCAGGGTATTTCACAAGAAAAAGCGGAAGCCGTTTCTAAGGAAAAAGGAGCTGGCGAGATTGACAAGATTACCTTTGGCCGTTATCAAGACAAGCCAATTTGGGAAGTCAAGTCAGGCTCTGATTTTTATCTAGTAGATTTTGAAACAGGAGCATTGGTCAATAAGGAGGGCCTATGAAACTATCCAACCGTGTTTTAGAAATGGAAGAAAGTGTGACCTTGGCTGCTGGAGCCCGTGCTAAAGCACTCAAGGCTGAGGGAAGAGATATTTTGTCTCTAACCTTGGGTGAGCCAGATTTCACTACTCCAAAAAATATCCAAGATGCCGCCATTGCATCGATTCAAGATGGGCGTGCTTCTTTTTATACAGTGACCTCAGGTCTGCCAGAGCTCAAGGCAGCGGTCAATACCTACTTTGAGCGCTTTTATGGCTATTCTGTAGCGCCAAATCAAGTGACAGTCGCTGCTGGAGCCAAATATTCTCTCTATACCTTCTTTATGGCAGTGGTCAATCCAGGTGATGAAGTGATCATCCCAACCCCATACTGGGTCAGCTATGGAGACCAGGTCAAGATGGCAGAGGGTGTGCCAGTCTTTGTCCCTGCTAAAGAGGACAATCACTTTAAGGTGACCGTAGAGCAGCTAGAAGCAGCTCGCACAGATAAGACCAAGGTTTTGGTGCTGAATTCGCCATCCAATCCGACAGGTATGATTTACACCCGTGAGGAGCTCTTGGCAATCGGGAACTGGGCTGTAGAAAAGGATATTCTCATCCTAGCAGATGATATTTATGGCCGTTTGGTTTATAATGGCCATGAGTTTACAGCCATTTCTAGCTTATCTGAAGCGATTCGCAAGCAAACAGTGGTCATCAATGGTGTGTCTAAAACCTATGCTATGACTGGTTGGCGGATTGGCTATGCCGTTGGAGAAGCAGACATTATCGCTGCCATGTCCAAGATTGCAGGTCAAACAACTTCAAACCCTTCAGCAGTAGCCCAGTATGCAGCAGTTGAGGCTCTATCAGGTGAGCAAGATACTGTAGAAAGCATGCGTCAGGCTTTTGAGGAACGACTCAATACCATCTATCCCCTACTTGCTGAGGTGCCTGGATTTGAAGTGGTCAAACCACAAGGAGCCTTCTACCTCTTCCCAAATGTCAAAAAGGCCATGGAGATGAAAGGCTATACGGATGTGACAGACTTTACAACCGCTATCCTAGAAGAAGCTGAAGTAGCCTTGGTAACAGGAGCTGGATTTGGAGCGCCAGAAAATGTGCGCCTCAGCTATGCGACAGACCTAGATACGCTTAAAGAAGCAGTTAAACGCTTGAAAGAATTTATGGAAAAATAAAAGAAAAAGAAAAGGAAAAATAATGACAAAACGTGTAACGATTATTGATGTAAAAGACTATGTTGGTCAAGAAGTGACGATTGGTGCTTGGGTTGCCAATAAATCAGGAAAAGGAAAAATCGCCTTCTTGCAATTGCGTGATGGAACAGCCTTCTTCCAAGGTGTAGCCTTTAAACCAAACTTTGTAGAAAAATTTGGTGAAGAAGTGGGACTTGAGAAGTTTGATATCATCAAACGCTTGAGCCAAGAAACTTCTGTTTATGTGACAGGGATTGTCAAAGAAGACGAACGTTCTAAATTTGGTTATGAGTTGGACATTACAGACATCGAAGTGATTGGTGAATCTCAAGACTACCCAATTACACCAAAAGAACACGGAACAGACTTCTTGATGGACAACCGTCACTTGTGGCTTCGTTCTCGTAAGCAAGTAGCGGTGATGCAAATCCGTAACGCTATTATCTATGCAACTTATGAGTTCTTTGACAAGAACGGTTTCATGAAATTTGATAGCCCAATTCTTTCAGGAAATGCGGCAGAAGATTCAACAGAACTCTTTGAAACAGACTACTTCGGAACTCCAGCCTACTTGAGCCAATCAGGTCAGCTTTACTTGGAAGCAGGAGCTATGGCCCTTGGTCGTGTATTCGACTTTGGTCCAGTATTCCGTGCTGAAAAATCAAAAACACGCCGTCACTTGACTGAGTTCTGGATGATGGACGCAGAGTACTCATACTTGACACACGATGAGTCACTTGACTTGCAAGAAGCTTATGTAAAAGCTCTTCTACAAGGTGTTCTTGACCGTGCGCCTCAAGCCTTGGAAACATTGGAACGTGATACAGAGCTCTTGAAACGCTACATTGCAGAGCCCTTCAAACGTATCACTTACGATCAAGCCATTGACCTCTTGCAAGAGCATGAGAATGATGAAGACGCTGACTACGAACATCTTGAGCATGGAGATGACTTTGGTTCACCGCATGAAACTTGGATCTCAAACCACTTTGGTGTGCCAACATTTGTCATGAACTATCCAGCAGCCATCAAGGCCTTCTACATGAAACCAGTTCCTGGAAATCCAGAGCGCGTGCTTTGTGCAGACTTGCTTGCTCCAGAAGGTTATGGAGAAATCATCGGTGGTTCTATGCGTGAGGAAGACTACGATGCCCTTGTTGCTAAGATGGATGAACTTGGTATGGACCGTACAGAGTATGAATTCTACCTTGACCTTCGTAAATACGGTACAGTTCCACACGGTGGATTTGGTATCGGTATTGAGCGTATGGTAACATTCGCAGCAGGTACAAAACACATCCGTGAAGCCATTCCATTCCCACGTATGTTGCACCGTATCAAACCGTAAAAATAAAATAAAAAAGTTATTATAATAAAAAGAAGGTAAATCCCTTCTTTTTTTGAACTTTGGGTACAAAAATAATGTACAAAAAACGAGAATATATAGAGCTTTTTGATTGACTAATTTTAAAAATATATGGTAGAATCGGGTTATGAATATTGTGTTGTTGTTTCGTTAAAGAAGGTGTTCTTTAGCAGGAAAGGCAGGGAATATGAAGAACTCCAACCTTATTCTAAATCAACATATATATAAAAAAGGAGAAAAAATGTATTCAAGAATGGAGAAATACCATGGTAGAAGAGCTCAGCGCTTTTCTATTCGTAAGTATAGCTTTGGTGCCGCTAGTGTTCTATTGGGAACTGCTCTTCTTTTAGGAGCAAATGCTGTTAAAGCTGATGAAACAAGTACTGCTTCTACAAAAACTTCAGAAGTTACAAATTCTGATAAACAGAAACCTGATTCAGCCATAACAACACCAGTTGTGGAGGAACTTCCAGAATTAAAAATTGATGCTGTAAAAGCAGATGAAAAACCTGAAGTTAAAGAAGAAGCTAAACCTGTAGCAGAAAAAGAAGTTACCGATAAAGCTGCAACAGAAAAATCTGATAAAGAGCAAGCTGACAAAAAAGAAGTAGCTAAAGAAAAAACTGACAAAGAATCACCTAAAAAAGCTGCAACAGAAAAAGCACAAGATGAAGTGAAGACAGTTCTTACCCAATTGACTTCAGAAGCTGAGGTTATGGCATCTGTAGCTTCAAACTTCTCAGATAAAGAAGTGAAAGATGAAGCTGCCAAAAAAGAACTTGCGGTTACGATTGAGGCAGTTAAACTGGAAGCAGCGAAGTCTAACGATTTGCTTTCATCCGATGCTTCTAAAGACCAAATGGTAGCCCAAGTGAATCGTCTTTCTGCTGCCATTGAAGCAGTTTATACGGAAATGAAACGTGCAGGTCATGCAGGTAAAGTAGAATCGGTATTAGCTGCTACTGCGTCAAAAATTACAGGTAAAGACGTTCTTAAAGATGGCGAAACAGTTAATGCTGTAACAAACGCTTATGTTGATATGAATGCTGATAATACAAAACCTGTAGGATGGGGATTTGATACTACTATTAGCACATCAACTCTTAAAGCAGGTTCTATTACAAAAATTGAACTGACTAACTTAGCTGAGCTAGGTGGTGGTTTGGCAGTAAATACGGAAATCAGAGAGACAGATGGAACAGTAGTTGGTAAAGTTAAATCTATCGATTATAAAACAACTACAGGAAACAACAATAACAAATCTACACCATATTGGGGACAACGTACTCAACGTGGAATGACTTATGATCAGCGTGTTGCTGAGCAACCAGCGGTAGCGAATGAAACTGGTACATATACTTACAACATCGAGTGGAACGATAAAGTAAAAGACTATCCTAATGTGTCGTTTGGAGCGAGTAATTTATCGGGGAGTGGATACTATGCACCAGAAATTTCAAAAGATACTCCGTATACAGCAACTATCAAAATTGATGGGCGTACAGTTCTTGAACATACTTATACAAGAAAAGGTCAACAACCTAACTATCAAAAACAAGGTACTAGTGCATCACTAAGTGAAAACAATGGATTGACATACCTTAACAATGAGCAAACAGGTAGAAGTGATTCAATCGTATTAAAAACTGATTCAGATGTTCGTTATGGGGTAGGATCTAAATTCACTATTAAACTTCCAAATGCAGATTTTACTGAGTTTAAAGAACTTGAAGGAAGTTCTAACTTTGTAAATGGATTAAATACAGCGTCCACTATTAACCCTAATAAAGGAGATAGTATTACATATCGTCCAGCTAGTCGATGGGCTAATGTTAAAGCTAACGAAAACAACGTTTGGATTCTAAACGATGGTCGTGATAGTGGGTTCACACTAACACCTAGATTAATCTCACCAACTGAGTTAGAACTTACAGTTACAGAAGGTGCTATTCAAGAAGGTTCTGTAGTTTCTATGCCTCTTCAATCTTTAGGTATTGAAAAAGTAATAAAAGACAAAACCTTAACAAGTGAATATTCTAAAATTACTTATGAAAATGGATTAATTAAAGAAGGTTATGTAGGAAACGATAAAACTGCAGCAACTCTTACTGTATCAGGTGGAGAATCTGTTAACGGTGAAAAAGAAGACGTTGCAACTACAGTGCCAAATGGTTGGAGTGTTAAAGGTGACGGTAAAGTTCAAGGTGAGCCACCAACAGGTGCTGTTGTTAGAACATTTAAAGATTTAGTGACAGGTGAAGTTATAGGTTTTGAACCAACAAGATATACGGGGAATATTCCTTTAAGTGAAGATGGTTCAAAAGATTATACTAATGTACTTGGAAACAAATATGATGTAAGTAATGATCCCGTAGACTTAGTTAAAGAAGTTAATGGAGAAGAATACATTCTTGCAGATATCCCTGCTGAAAATACAAAAGGAACACTAAGTGTTACGAAGACAAGAGCAAGAGATTTATATTCTGAAGAAGAATTAAAAGCTAAAGGTATAAATGGATCTGCATTTGTTACCCCAGCAGAGTATGATTATGTTAAGAAAACAAAAGTAGAAGAAGTAAACCGTACAATTAAATTTGTATATGCGGATAATGTTGCAGGCTTAGCGGGTACAGAAGTATTCCCATCACAAAAACAAACTGTAAGCTACACAGGTTCAATCAAGTTAACTGCAGAAGGTAAAGCGGTAATTAACTCTAATGACAGACCAGTTTATATTAACTGGAAAGGAACTGATGGACAAAGCACTGATCTTCCAGAACTTGCAGTACCTCAAAAAGAAGGTTACATCGCAAGTGTAGAAAAAGTTCCAGTACAAGCAACAACAGCTACAGATGAAGATTACGAATATGTTGTTAAATATACAGCAATCCAAAAAGCGAAAACAATATTTGTAGACGAAAAAGGAAATGCAATTCCAGGAGTAGCTGAAATTACAGAACAAGGTGGATCAGAAACTCCATTAACAAAAGAAGCTGATGTTAAAGCTAAGATCAAAGAACTTGAAAACAAAGGATATGAATTAGTATCTAATACATACCCAGAAGGTGGTAAGTTCGATACGGATAAAGATACAGATCAAGAGTTCAAAGTAATACTTAAACAAAAAGAAGTTACAGTAACACCAGATCAACCAAAAACACCAGGAACTCCAGTAGATCTAAACAACCCAGACGGACCTAAATACCCAGCTGGCTTGGAAGAAAAAGATCTAAACAAAACTGTTACACGTACAATCACTTATGTGTACGAAGATGGAACTCCAGTATTAAATGAAGATGGAACACCAAAAACAGTAACACAAGAAGCTAAATTCACACGTGAAGCAAAAGTAAACTTAGTTACAGGAGAAGTTACATACGGAGATTGGTCAGAAGCTAAAGATTTAGCTGAAGTTAAATCACCAGTAGTAACAGGTTTCTTAGCTGATAAAGCAAGTGTTCCAGTAGTAAATGTAACTGGAGATTCAAAAGATATTACGGAAGTAGTAACCTACAAACCAATCGGATCATGGATTCCAAACATCCCAGGACAACCAACAAACCCAATCAAATATCCAAATAATCCAGATGATCCAACACAACCAGGTAAACCAACAGAAGTGTTACCATATGTACCAGGATTCACACCGAAGGATAAAGATGGAAATCCACTTAAACCAGTAGATCCAGCAGATCCAACAAAAGGATATATCGTACCAGATCTTCCAACAGATCCAAGTCAAGACACACCAATCAACTACGTAAAAGACACGCAAAAAGCGAAAACAACATTCGTAGATGAAAAAGGGAATCCAATCCCAGGTGTTGACGCTATTACTGAAGAAGGTGACTCAGATACACCACTTACAAAAGAAGCTGACGTAAAAGCTAAAATCAAAGAACTTGAAAACAAAGGATATGAATTAGTATCTAATACATACCCTGAAGGTGGTAAGTTCGATAAAGATAAAGACACTGATCAAGAGTTCAAAGTAACACTTAAAGCTAAAGAAGTTACAGTAACACCAGATCAACCAAAAACACCAGGAACTCCAGTAGATCCAAATAACCCAGACGGTCCTAAATATCCAGCTGGACTTGAAGAAAAAGATCTAAACAAAACAGTAACACGTACAATCACATACGTATACGCAGATGGAACTCCAGTGTTAAATGAAGACGGAACACCAAAAACAGTAACTCAAGAAGCTAAATTCACACGTGAAGCTAAAGTCAACTTGGTTACAGGTGAGGTTACATACGGAGACTGGTCAGAAGCTAAAGACTTACCTGAAGTGAAATCACCAGTAGTTAAAGGATACTTAGCTGATAAAGCAACAGTACCAGCTACAAAAGTAACTGCAGATTCAGAAAATACTAAAGAAGTAGTAACCTACAAACCAATCGGTTCATGGATTCCAAACATCCCAGGTCAACCAACAAACCCAATCAAGTATCCAAATGATCCAACAGATCCAACAAAACCGGGTCAACCAACAGAAACATTACCATACGTTCCAGGATTCACACCAGAAGATAAAGATGGTAATCCGTTGAAACCAGTAGATCCAAACGATCCAACTAAAGGATATGAAGTTCCAAGTATCCCAACAAATCCAGGTGAGGATACACTAATTAACTATGTAGCTAACAAAGCTAACTTGGTAGTTAAATATGTAGATGAAAATGGGAAAGAACTTCTACCAACAGAAACTAAAGAAGGTAAAGTTGGTGATGACTACTCTACAAGTGGAAAAGTTATTACTGGCTATGTATTGGACCGTGTAGAAGGTGAAGCTAAAGGTAAGATTGGAACAGATGGAACAACAGTAACATATGTTTACAAACCACTTGGTTCTTGGATTCCAAACATTCCAGGTCAACCAACAAACCCAATCAAGTATCCAAATGATCCAACAGATCCAACAAAACCGGGTCAACCAACAGAAACATTACCATACGTTCCAGGATTCACACCAGAAGATAAAGATGGTAATCCGTTGAAACCAGTAGATCCAAACGATCCAACTAAAGGATATGAAGTTCCAAGTATCCCAACAAATCCAGGTGAGGATACACCAATTAACTATGTAGCCAACAAAGCTAACTTGGTAGTTAAATATGTAGATGAAAATGGGAAAGAACTTCTACCAACAGAAACTAAAGAAGGTAAAGTTGGTGATGACTACTCTACAAGTGGAAAAGTTATTACTGGCTATGTATTGGACCGTGTAGAAGGTGAAGCTAAAGGTAAGATTGGAACAGATGGAACAACAGTAACATATGTTTACAAACCACTTGGTTCTTGGATTCCAAACATTCCAGGTCAACCAACTACCCCAATCAAGTATCCAAATGACCCACAAGATCCAACAAAACCAGGACAACCAACAGAAGTGTTACCATACGTTCCAGGATTCACACCAGAAGATAAAGATGGCAACCCACTTAAACCAGTTGATCCGAAAGATCCATCAAAAGGATATGTAGTACCAAACATCCCAACAAATCCAGGTGAGGATACACCAATTAATTACATTCCAAATGTAACTCCAAATGGTGATCAGGACGGTTATACTCCACAACCAAAACCGCAACCTGAACAAGTTGTGACTTACTATGTAGACGAAAATGGTAAAGATATCGCACCAAGTGAAAAAGGAGCACAAGCTCCAAAAGGAATTTCAGGTTACGAATACGTAACAACTACGAAAGACCCTAATGGAAATCTTGTACATCATTACAAGAAAGTGGCAACACCACAACCTGTTCCAACAACACCAGAGACTCCTGAACAACCAGTAGCTCCAGTGCAACCGGAACAACCAACAACTCCAACCCAACCTGCTGTTCCAACACCAGCTGAAACATCAGTACCAACTGATTCAGCTACTAAACCAGCAACACCTAAATATGTTGATGGTCAAAAAGAATTGCCTAACACAGGTACAGAAGCTAATGCTAGCCTCGCAGCGTTTGGACTTCTTGGAGCCCTAGGTGGATTTGGACTTCTTGCTCGCAAGAAAAAAGAAGACTAAAAACTCATAGTTTTTGAGAAGATGATTCGTCATCTTCTTTTTTTACTCTTTGTCCACTGTAGTAGGTTTAAGAAAAGCGGCTCCATAATATCTATAGAGGATGTACCCGCGACAAATAGTACATCTCAGAAATAGTATATATTCATTTTTGAGATGATAGTTTGTTGTCTTCTATGTTGTATTTTTTATGAAATATATATCCAAGTATGTTTAGGAAGAGTTTGATAATATTATTTTTTTGTACCTAGGGCACAAAAATAATATAAATAAATCGAGCATAAATAAGATGTATTTATTGACGAGTTAATTTTATTTATGATAAACTGGTATGGTTGTTTTTGGAACCAAAAATTTAATATATAAATATATATGTGTTTCTAAGAACTGTAAAAATTTAAGTTGAGAGAAAAAGGAGAAAACATGTATTCGAGAATGGAAAAATATCATGGTAGAAGAGCCCAGCGTTTCTCTATCCGTAAATATAGTTTTGGGGCAGCGAGTGTCCTTTTGGGAACGGCACTTGTTTTAGGTGCTAATGGAGTACAAGCTGATGAGACTCTACCAGTAAATCCGACTACTTCTGATTTTGCAGCTACAAATAAGAAGGATGCAGACTCTGCTCTAACAACACCTGTAGTTGAAGAACTTCCAGAATTAAAGATTGATGCTGTAAAAGCAGATGAAAAACCTGAAGTAAAAGAAGAGGCTAAAACTGAAGCAACACCTGTAGCAGAAAAAGAAATTACTGATAAAGCTGAAAAAGAAAAATCTGATAAAGAGCAAGCTGACAAAAAAGAAGTAGATAAAGAAAAGGCTGAAACAGTAAAACCTAAAGATGAAGTTAAATCAGTTCTTACTCAATTGACTTCAGAAGCAGAAGTAATGGCAACAGTTGCTTCAAACTTCTCAGATAAGGAAGCTAAAGATGTTGAAGCTAAACAAAAATTATCAGCTGCAATTGCTGCAGTCAAGCTTGAAGCGGTAGCGGCAAAAGGTTTGCTCTATTCTAACGATTCTACGGAAGAACAACTAACAGCCCAAGTAAATCGCATCTCATCTGCTATTGAAGCAGTCTACGCTGAAATGAAACGTGCAGGTCATGCAGGTAAAGTAGAAGCTGTGCTTGGAGCTACAGCTGCTAAAGATCAAACCATTACAGGTAAAGGTGTTATTAGAAATGGTAATGCAATTGTAACAGTTAATAATGCCTATGTGACTATGAACGCAGATAATACTGCACCTAAAGCATGGGGAATTGATGTAGTATTTGATACATCTCAAGCGCAAAATGGTGATACTACTACGATTGAAATGAAAAACCTAACAGGGTTTGGAGATAGCTTTAAACCTGGTACAAAAATTACTGCAGCAGATGGAACTGTAATTGGTGAAGTTTCATCTAAAGAAACTACTAACTCTGTAGGAAGTAGAGGAGGAGAAAGTCCATTCTGGTCTCAACGTAAGAAAGATGGTAAGACTTATGAAGAGCGTCTTACCGAACAACCAGCTATTCCGAATGAAGTAGGGACTACTACTTACACGATTAGATGGAATGACAAGGCGAAAAACTATGCTGTAACAACTTTCTATGCAGAAAACTTAACAGCCATTGATTACTATGCACCTAATATTTCTAAAGATACAGAATACACAGCTGCGATTAGTGTAAATGGTCAACAAATTTTAGAACATAAGTATACTCATAAAGCATCTAAGTCAGCGGCACAAAAACAAGATACTTCTGCTACTATTATGGGAGATAACATTTTAGGATATAAAGGAAGTGAACGCGTTAGAAAGAGTGATGCAGTAGTTATTAATACTGATAGTGATGTACGTTACGGAAAAGGTTCTAAATTTACGATTACATTACCAAATGATGATTTTACGTATTTTAAAGCAATTGATGGTTCAAAAAACACTGTCACAAATACTAATAAGGCTGATAGTATAAGTTACCGTCCTGCAGGTCGTTGGAATAATGTTCAAGCTAATGCAAACAACGTTTGGATTCTTAATGACGGTCGTGATACAAACTTTACATTAAAAGCTACTGTAAAATCACCGACAGAATTAGAAATAGAAGTAATCGATGGAGCAATCCAAGAAGATTCAACAGTTTCAATAGGTTTAGATAAACTTGGAGTTGAGAAAGTTATAACAAACCGTACATTCTCAGACGAGTATTCTAAATTCATTTACGATGAAGCTGGTCGTTTGAAAGATGGAAGTGTTGTTGGAGATACTGATAAAACTGCAGCTACTCTTACAGTTTCAGGCGGGACACCGCTTAATGGAGGAGAGGAAAATGTAACTACCAAAGTTGCAAACGGTTGGAAAGTTGAAGTTGGAGCTGGAGGTAATAGCCAGTTTGAAACAGGTGCTGTTACTATTACTTTAGTAAATATTGAAACAGGTGAAGAGTTTGCATATGAACCTACAAATTATGATGGTTATGCTAAGCCTAATGAAGATGGTAGCTATGAAACTAAGAACATTTTAGGTAAAAAATATGATGTTTCAAACCAAGTTCCTGATTTAACTAAAACTATCAAAGGTGTTGAGTATATTCGTGTTGATGTTCCGTCAAAAGGAACAACAGGAACTGTTAATATTGGTCCAAAACGTGCTAGCGCTATCTATAGTTCAGAGGAACTTCAAGCGAATGGAGTAAACCCTAATGCTTTTGTAAATAATGTTGTTTACTACTATGTTAAGAAAACAAAAGTAGAAGAAGTAAACCGTACGATTAAGTATGTTTACGCAGACGATGTTAAGGATCTTGCAGGACAAGAAGTATTTGAACCAACAAAACAAACTGTAAGCTATACAGGTACTATCCAAGTAAATGATAAAAATGAAGCGCAGGTAGATGCCAATAGAAAACCTATCTATATTAATTGGGTTGGAAACGGTGATACAAACCTTCCAGAAGTAACAGTACCTCAAAAAGAAGGTTACATTGCAAGTGTAGAAAAAGTTCCGGTACAGCCAACAACTGCAACAGATGAAGATTACGAATATGTAGTAACTTACTCACCAATCCAAAAAGCTAAAACAACATTTGTCTACCAAGACAAAGATGGTAATGTTAAGCAAGTGGAAGGTAACACGCCAATCTCTGAAACAGGTAAAGGTGGAGACAAACTTACAAAAGCAGATGAAATCGCTGCGAGAATCAAAGAAGCTCAAAACAAAGGATATGAAGTAGTTTCTAATACATATCCAACAGATGGCGTCTTTGATAAAGATGTCGACACTGACCAAGAGTTCACAGTAACACTTAAAGAACGTGTTGTACCAGTTACACCAGATCAACCAAAAACACCAGGGACACCTGTTGATCCAAACAATCCAGACGGACCTAAATACCCAGCTGGCTTGGAAGAAAAAGATCTAAACAAAACAGTAACACGTACAATCACATACGTATACGAAGATGGCACTCCAGTATTAAGCGAAGATGGCACTCCAAAAACAGTAGCACAAGAAGCAAAATTCACACGTGAAGCAAAAGTAAACTTAGTTTCAGGTGAAGTGACTTACGGAGATTGGTCAGAAGCAAAAGACTTATCTGAAGTTAAATCACCAGTAGTTAAGGGATTTGTAGCTGACAAAGCAAGTGTTGCAGTGGTAAATGTAACAGGTGATTCCGAAGATATTAAGGAAGTAGTAACCTACAAACCACTTGGTTCATGGGTACCAAACATTCCAGGTCAACCAACAGACCCAATCAAGTATCCAAACGATCCAACAGATCCAACAACACCAGGAACTGATAAACCAAAAGTACCATACGTTGAAGGATTCACACCTAAGGATAAAGATGGAAATCCACTTAAACCAGTAAATCCAAACGATCCAAAAGAAGGATATGAAGTACCAAATCTTCCAACAGATCCAAGTCAAGATACACCAATCAACTACGTAAAAGATACGCAAAAAGCAAAAACAACTTTCGTAGATGAAAAAGGAAATCCAATTCCAGGTGTTGACGCTATTACTGAAGAAGGTGATTCAGACACACCACTTACAAAAGAGGCTGAAGTAAAAGCTAAAATCAAAGAACTTGAAAACAAAGGATATGAATTAGTTTCTAATACATACCCAGAAGGCGGTAAGTTCGATAAAGATAAAGACACTGATCAAGAGTTTAAAGTAACGCTTAAAGAACGTGTTGTACCAGTTACACCAGATCAACCAAAAACACCAGGGACACCTGTTGATCCAAACAACCCAGACGGACCTAAATACCCAGCTGGCTTGGAAGAAAAAGATCTAAATAAAACTGTTACACGTACAATCACATACTTATACGAAGATGGAACTCCAGTATTAAATGAAGACGGCACTCCAAAAGTTGTTACCCAAGAGGCTAAATTCACTCGTGAAGCTAAGGTCAACTTGGTAACAGGTGAAGTGACTTATGGAGATTGGACACCAGCTCAAGACTTGGCTGAAGTGAAATCGCCAGTAGTACCAGGATACTTAGCTGATAAAGCAAGTGTACCAGTTGTAAATGTAACTGCGGATTCAAAAGATACTACAGAGGTAGTAACCTACAAACCACTTGGTTCATGGGTACCAAATATCCCAGGTCAACCAACAAACCCAATCAAGTATCCAAATGATCCAACAGATCCAACAACACCAGGCAACGACAAACCAGTTCTTCCATACGTACCAGGTATGACTCCTAAGGACAAAGATGGTAATCCGTTGAAACCAGTAGATCCAAACGATCCAACTAAAGGTTATGAAGTACCAAATGTTCCAACTAACCCAGGTGAGGATACACCAATCAACTACGTGAAGGATACGCAAAAAGCGAAAACAACTTTCGTAGATGAGAAAGGAAATCCAATTCCAGGTGTTGATGCTATTACTGAAGAAGGTGACTCAGATACACCACTTACAAAAGAAGCTGACGTAAAAGCGAAAATCAAAGAACTTGAAAACAAAGGATATGAATTAGTATCTAATACATACCCAGAAGGTGGTAAGTTCGATAAAGATAAAGATACTGATCAAGAGTTCAAAGTAACACTTAAAGAACGTGTTGTACCAGTTACCCCAGATCAACCAAAAACACCAGGAGCACCTGTTGATCCAAACAACCCAGACGGACCTAAATACCCAGCTGGCTTGGAAGAAAAAGATCTAAACAAAACAGTCATACGTACAATCACATATGTGTACGAGGATGGAACTCCAGTGTTAAATGAAGACGGAACTCCAAAAGTTGTTACTCAAGAGGCTAAGTTCACTCGTGAAGCTAAGGTTAATTTGGTAACAGGTGAAGTGACTTATGGAGATTGGACACCAGCTCAAGACTTGGCTGAAGTGAAATCACCAGTAGTTAAAGGATACTTAGCTGATAAAGTAACAGTACCAACTACAAAAGTAACTGCGGATTCAAAAGATACTAAAGAAGTAGTAACCTACAAACCACTTGGTTCATGGATTCCAAACATTCCAGGACAACCAACTAACCCAATCAAGTATCCAAATGATCCAGCAGATCCAACAAAACCAGGAAGTGATAAACCAGTTCTTCCATACGTACCAGGTCACACACCTGTTGATGGAAACGGACAACCACTTAAACCAGTAGATCCAAAAGATCCATCAAAAGGATACGAAGTACCAAATGTTCCAACTAATCCAGGTGAAGATACACCAATCAACTACGTAGCGAACAAAGCGAACCTAGTAGTTAAATATGTAGATGAAAAAGGCAAAGACCTTCTACCTTCAGAAACTACAGAAGGTAAAGTAGGTGATGAGTACGCTACAAGTGGAAAAGTTATTACTGGATACGTATTGGAACGTGTAGATGGAGAAGCGAAAGGTAAGATTGGAGAAAACGGTACAACAGTAACTTATGTTTACAAACCACTTGGTTCATGGATTCCAAACATCCCAGGACAACCAACAAATCCAATCAAGTATCCAAATGATCCAACGGATCCAACAAAACCAGGCCAACCAACAGAAGTAGTACCATACGTCCCAGGCTACACACCTAAGGATAAAGATGGTAATCCGTTGAAACCAGTGGATCCAAACGATCCAACTAAAGGATATGAAGTACCAAGTG
Source organism: Streptococcus mitis NCTC 12261 (assembly GCF_000148585.2). Lineage (NCBI taxonomy): Bacteria > Bacillati > Bacillota > Bacilli > Lactobacillales > Streptococcaceae > Streptococcus > Streptococcus mitis. The sequence goes on along the minus strand of NZ_CP028414.1, from coordinate 1,319,470 downwards.
TCCCAACTAACCCAGGTGAGGATACACCAATTAACTACGTAGCGAACAAAGCTAACCTAGTAGTTAAATATGTAGATGAAAACGGTAAAGAGCTTCTACCTTCAGAAACTACAGAAGGTAAAGTAGGTGATGAGTACGCTACAAGTGGAAAAGTTATTACTGGATACGTATTGGAACGTGTAGAAGGTGAAGCTAAAGGTAAGATTGGAGAAAACGGTACAACAGTAACTTATGTTTACAAACCACTTGGTTCATGGATTCCAAACATTCCAGGTCAACCAACTAACCCAATCAAGTATCCAAATGATCCAACGGATCCAACAAAACCAGGAAGTGATAAACCAGTTCTTCCATACGTACCAGGTCACACACCTGTTGATGGAAACGGACAACCACTTAAACCAGTAGATCCAAACGATCCAACAAAAGGATACGAAGTACCAAATGTTCCAACTAACCCAAGTGAGGATACACCAATTAATTATATTCCAAACAGTCCTAAGCCAAACCCAACTCCTTACCCAGGACCAACTCCAGCTCCAACTCCTAAACCAGAGCCTAAGCCGGAACCAGCACCAGTTCCAACAACACCAGAGACTCCTGAACGACCAGTAGCTCCAGTGCAACCGGAACAACCAACAACTCCAACCCAACCTGCTGTTCCAACACCAGCTGAAACATCAGTACCAACTGATTCAGCTACTCAACCAGCAACACCTAAATATGTTGAAGGTCAAAAAGAATTGCCTAACACAGGTACAGAAGCTAACGCTAGTCTTGCAGCGCTTGGACTTCTTGGAGCCCTAGGTGGATTTGGACTTCTTGCTCGCAAGAAAAAAGAAGACTAAAAACTCATAGTTTTTGAGAAGATGATTCGTCATCTTCTTTTTTTATTTCGGTGTTTTTACTTGCGTAAAAAATTTTTTTCTAGTATAATAGTTTATTGTGAGCGAACCTCACTTACCCCTTGCAAAGTCTTGGGGTCATTAGACCAAAAGGAGGAACATATCAATGGCTAAATACGAAATTCTTTATATTATTCGTCCAAACATTGAAGAAGAAGCTAAAAACGCTTTGGTAGCACGTTTTGACTCTATTTTGACTGACAACGGTGCAACTGTTGTTGAATCAAAATCTTGGGAAAAACGTCGTCTTGCATACGAAATCAAAGATTTCCGTGAAGGACTTTACCACATCGTTAACGTTGAAGCAAACGACGATGCAGCTCTTAAAGAGTTTGACCGTCTTTCAAAAATCAACGCTGACATTCTTCGTCACATGATCGTCAAAACTGACGCTTAAGAAGGTAAACTATGATTAACAATGTTGTACTTGTAGGGCGTATGACACGTGACGCTGAGTTGCGTTATACCCCATCAAATGTAGCAGTTGCGACTTTTACTCTTGCAGTAAACCGTACATTTAAGAGTCAAAATGGCGAACGTGAGGCTGATTTTATCAATGTCGTTATGTGGCGCCAACAGGCTGAAAACCTTGCTAATTGGGCTAAAAAAGGCTCACTTATCGGGGTGACAGGTCGTATCCAGACTCGTAGTTACGATAACCAGCAAGGACAACGTGTCTACGTGACAGAGGTCGTGGCTGAGAATTTCCAAATGTTGGAAAGCCGTAGTGTGCGTGAAGGTCACACAGGTGGAGCTTATTCTGCACCAAGTTCAAACTATTCAGCGCCTACAAATTCAGTACCAGACTTTTCACGTGATGAAAATCCATTTGGAGCAACAAATCCATTGGATATTTCAGATGATGATTTACCATTCTAATGGACAACTAAAATTATAAAGGAGAAAAAACATGGCTCAACAACGTCGTGGCGGATTCAAACGCCGTAAAAAAGTTGATTACATCGCAGCAAACAAAATTGAATATGTTGATTACAAAGATACTGAGCTTCTTAGCCGTTTCGTTTCAGAACGTGGGAAAATCCTTCCTCGTCGTGTAACAGGAACTTCAGCTAAAAACCAACGTAAAGTAACAACAGCTATCAAACGCGCTCGCGTAATGGCTTTGATGCCTTTCGTAAACGAAGATTAAAGAAAAGACCCGGTTGGGTCTTTTTTTCACGAGCCTTGAAATGAGAGAGCGAGTTTGGGTTCGGGTGGACCTCTTTTTCAGACCCGGTTGAGTCTTTTTTTCACGAGATAGTTTTTTTCTGACTTTGGCGTGCTATAATGGTAATAGAAAGAGTAAAGGTGGGTAAGTCAAAGATGAATTGTACGATTAGAAATATGATTAAGTCTGATATTGAATCCTTATCTCATGGATTTATGAATCAAGGTTGGCCTGGTAGAGAGGAAATTTTGGCTAGATATTTTCTGGAACAGGAAAGTGGGGAGAGAGAAGTTTTAGTTGCAGAGATTGATGGTGCTGTAGCGGGCTACATTACCATTTTGCCCTCTGCTAAACACGGGCCTTTTGCGTCAATCTATCCAGAGCTTTCAGATTTCAATGTGTTTGAACCATTTAGAAATAAAGGCATAGGCAATAGGCTCTTAGAAAAAGCGGAACAAGGAGTTAAGCGTTTTTCTGGTAAAGTATGTCTAGGTGTAGGTTTGCACTTGGGGTATGGTCCTGCCCAGAGATTGTATATCAAACGAGGCTATATTCCAGATGGGACAGGTGTCTGGTATAGAAATAAACCGCTAGAAATGGGTGCAAGTTGTCAAAACGATGATGATTTAGTTTTATACTTATCCAAGGACTTACAATAAAACGGGAAACTTTTTGAAAATAGGGGATTTAGCTACTTTATGGTATAATGGAAAGAGTTAGATTGAAAGAGGTAGTGAGATGGATGCCAAATTAAGATACAAGGCAAAGAAAATCAAGATTGTCTTTTTTGATATTGATGATACATTGCGGAATTCAAAGACAGGTTTTATTCCAGCTTCAATCCCAACTGTTTTTAAGCAATTACGTGAGAAAGGAATTTTGACAGGTATTGCTTCTGGACGAGGGATTTTTGGTGTCGTACCAGAGATTCGTGAGCTAAAGCCTGACTTTTTTGTAACCTTAAATGGTGCCTATATTGAAGATAAAAAAGGTCAGGTCATTTACCAGCATCAGATCGAGAAGTCAGATGTTGAGGAGTATATCTCTTGGGCTAAGGAAGAAGGAATTGAGTATGGCTTGGTTGGGAGTCATGACGCCAAATTATCGACTCGCACCGATATGATTAGTGAGGCTATCAATCCAATTTACCCCGATTTGGATGTGGATCCTGATTTCCATGAGAAAGAAGACATCTATCAGATGTGGACTTTTGAAGACAAAGGAGATGACTTACACTTACCTGACAGTCTCTCTGACAAACTTCGCATGGTTCGTTGGCATGAGCATTCGTCTGATATTGTGCCGATTTCAGGCTCCAAAGCGACGGGTGTGGAAAAGGTTGTGGAACACCTTGGCTTGAAACCAGAGAACGTCATGGTTTTTGGAGATGGCCTGAATGACTTGGAACTCTTTGATTATGCTGGAATCAGCGTTGCAATGGGAATTTCTCATGATAACATCAAAGAAAAAGCAGATTATATTACAAAAACATTAGAAGAAGATGGCATTTTTGATGCCTTAGAAGGATTTGGTATGGTAGAAAAAGAATTGCATTTCCCACAAGTAGATATTGAAACAGTAGAAGGTCCTATCGCGACTATTAAGACTAATCACGGAGACTTGCGTATTAAGCTCTTCCCTGAACATGCTCCTAAAACAGTAGCTAACTTTGTTGCACTTTCAAAAGATGGCTACTATGATGGTGTCATTTTCCACCGTATTATCAAGGACTTTATGATTCAAGGTGGAGATCCAACTGGAACTGGTATGGGTGGCGAGTCAATCTACGGCGAATCATTTGAGGATGAATTCTCAGAAGAACTTTACAATATCCGTGGTGCTCTTTCCATGGCCAATGCTGGTCCAAATACCAACGGCAGCCAGTTCTTTATCGTGCAAAATCAACACCTGCCTTATTCTAAAAAAGAAATTGCTCGTGGTGGTTGGCCAGAACCGATTGCGGAAATCTATGCCAACCAAGGTGGAACCCCTCACCTAGACCGCCGTCACACTGTATTTGGTCAGCTAGCTGATGAAGCTTCTTACGCTGTCTTGGATGCCATTGCTGCTGTTGAGACAGGAGCTATGGATAAGCCAGTTGAAGATGTTGTGATTGAAACAATTGAAATCGAGGACTAAGATGAAAATCGGTGATAAGCTAAAGGGCCGTATTACAGGGATTCAGCCCTACGGAGCCTTTGTTGAGCTAGAGACGGGTGATACGGGGCTGATTCACATTTCAGAGATTAGGACAGGCTTTATTGAAAATATCCAAGAAGCCTTGAAAGTCGATGAAGAGGTTCAAGTTCAAGTAGTGGATTTAGATGAATTTACAGGGAAAGCTAGTCTTTCTATCCGCACTTTGGAGGAAGAAAAGCACCAGTTTCCGAGACGGCGACGCTTTTCAAGCGACCGTTTTAACTACGGCTTTGCGCCTCTCAAACGAATGATGCCAATTTGGACCAAGGAAGCCCTTCAACATTTGAAGAATCAGAAGCACTAGTTAGAAATCTATATTCTTTGTAATGTTAATATAAATTTGCTATAATAGGACCATGGAAGAAGAACAATTATTAAAATCAGGAGAGCGCATTAACCAGCTCTTTTCGACAGATATTAAAATCATTCAAAATAGAGAGGTTTTTAGCTATTCGGTGGATAGTGTTCTCTTGTCACGTTTTCCACGTTTTCCTAAAAAGGGCTTGATAGTGGATTTCTGTGCTGGGAATGGAGCAGTGGGGCTTTTTGCTAGCACTCGGACTCAGGCACAGATTTTGGCTGTTGAGATTCAGGAGCGTTTGGCGGATATGGCTGAACGCTCTGTCCGTTTGAATGGTTTGGAAGAGCAGATGGAGGTCATCTGTGATGATTTGAAAAATATGCCTGCTTACATCCAGGGAAGTAAGGTGGATATGATTTTGTGTAATCCGCCCTATTTCAAGGTGGATCCTCATTCTAATCTGAACGAGAGTGAACATTATCTCTTGGCGCGCCATGAAATTACGACTAATTTGCAGGAAATCTGTCGTAGTGCCCAGAGTATTCTCAAGTCTAATGGGCGTTTGGCCATGGTTCATCGTCCTGATCGACTTCTGGATATTTTGGATACATTACAACGGCATAATCTAGCTCCTAAGCGCCTGCAGTTTGTTTATCCAAAAAGAGAAAAGGAAGCCAATATGCTTTTGATTGAGGCAATCAAGGATGGTTCAACAAGCGGCTTTAAGGTCTTACCACCTCTCATTGTTCACAATGATGATGGCTCTTATACGCCTGAACTTGAAGAGATTTATTATGGATCATAAGGCTTATATGTACGTGCTGGAGTGCCGTGATGGATCTTACTATACAGGCTATACGACTGATGTGAGAAGACGCCTTGCTGTCCACAATAGTGGGAAGGGAGCCAAATACACACGAGCACGCTTGCCAGTCAAACTTATCTATGTTCAAGGTTTTGCCAGTAAGGAAGAAGCCATGTCAGCAGAAGCCCTTCTCAAGCGTAAGAAGAGGCCACAGAAGGAAAGATTTTTATCTGAAAATCAAGATAGAAATTTACTCATACTCAATGAAAATCAAAGATCAAACTAGGAAGCTAGCCGTAGTCAGTACTTGAGTACGGCAAGGCGAAGCTGACGTGGTTTGAAGAGATTTTCGAAGAGTATCAGTTATTTTGAAGAATTGTGAGGAGCCCTTTGACTCCTCTTACTTTTGTCAAAAAGCGAAAAAAATGCTACAATAAAGAGAATAAATAAAATGAGGTATTATCATGTCTAAGATTCTAGTATTTGGTCACCAAAATCCAGACTCAGATGCCATCGGGTCATCTGTAGCCTTTGCCTACCTTGCAAAAGAAGCATACGGTTTGGATACGGAAGCTGTTGCTCTTGGAACTCCAAATGAAGAAACAGCCTTTGTCTTGAACTATTTTGGTGTAGAAGCACCGCGTGTTATCACTTCTGCCAAAGCAGAAGGAGCAGAGCAAGTTATCCTGACTGACCACAATGAATTCCAACAATCTGTATCAGATATCGCTGAAGTAGAAGTTTACGGTGTTGTAGACCACCACCGTGTGGCTAACTTTGAAACTGCAAGCCCACTTTACATGCGTTTGGAGCCAGTTGGTTCAGCGTCTTCAATCGTTTACCGTATGTTCAAAGAACATGGTGTAGCCGTGCCTAAAGAGATTGCTGGTTTGATGCTTTCAGGTTTGATTTCAGATACTCTTCTTTTGAAATCACCAACAACACACCCAACAGATAAGGTTATTGCTCCTGAATTGGCTGAATTGGCTGGTGTCAACTTGGAAGAGTATGGTTTGGCTATGTTGAAAGCTGGTACAAACTTGGCTAGCAAATCTGCTGACGAATTGATTGACATCGATGCTAAAACTTTTGAATTGAACGGAAATAATGTCCGTGTTGCTCAAGTAAACACAGTTGACATCGCTGAAGTATTGGAACGCCAAGCAGAAATTGAAGCTGCAATGCAAGCCGCTAACGCAGCAAATGGTTATTCTGACTTTGTCTTGATGATTACAGATATCGTCAACTCAAACTCAGAAATCCTAGCACTTGGTGCTAACATGGACAAGGTTGAAGCAGCCTTCAACTTCAAACTTGAAAACAATCATGCCTTCCTTGCTGGTGCTGTTTCACGTAAGAAACAAGTGGTACCTCAATTGACTGAAAGCTTTAATGCTTAAGATTTTGAGTGTTAATTCAAATTAGGAAAGGCTAGTTTGACTTATATCGAAAGGAGTTTCGGCTCCTTTTTTTCTAGGAGTGAAGCATGTTAGAAAATGGCGATTTGATTTTTGTGAGAGATGAGTCAGATATGGGACAGGCCATTCAGACTTCCACAGGCAACTATAACCATGTTGCGATTTGTTTGGATGGGATGATTTACCACGCTAGTGGACAGGATGGTGTTGTCTGTCAGGAACCAGTAGACTTCTTTGAGTCCAATCACTTGTACGACCTCTATTTCTACCCAGAAATGGATATCCAGTCTGTGAAGGAAAAAGCTTGCAAACATCTAGGAACACCCTACAATGCTTCTTTCTATCCAGCTGGACCTGGTTTCTACTGTTCCCAGTACATGGCAGAAATCCTACCGATTTTTGAAACGATTCCCATGAAATTTGGAGATGGGGAGCAGGAGATTAGTGATTTTTGGAGAGAGTATTACAGAGAACTAGGTCTGCCTGTTCCTTTGAACCAAGCTGGGACCAATCCTAGTCAGTTGGCAGCATCGCCTCTGTTAGAATGTAAAGAAAGGAATCTTCATGATTCAGATTTTTAATCCATCTCGTTTGACGAGACAGCCATTTTTTAGAGAATTGATCCGCTATCTGGACCAGCATGAGGATGTGATTTTGCGAGAAATTAAGGCTCAATTTCCAGATGTTGCAGTTGATAAACTCATGGAAGAGTATATAAAGGCAGGTTTGATTCTACGAGAAAATAAGCGTTATTACCTTAATCTTCCTATGCTTGAATCACTCGATAGTCTCGAACTGGATCAAGAGATTTTTGTCAGCGAAGATAGTCCAGTCTATCAAGCCTTGTTAGAGCAGAGTTTTGAGACAGAATTACGAAATCAAACCAATGCAGCTATTTTAGTTGAAAAGACGGACTTTGCGAGAACAGAAATGACCTTGTCCAATTATTTCTACAAGGTCAAACATCAGTATCCTTTGACAGAAAAACAGCAGGAGCTTTACGACATTTTGGGAGATGTTAATCCTGAGTATGCTCTCAAATATATGACGACTTTTTTGTTGAAATTTCTCAAAAAAGACCAGCTTATACAGAAACGCCGTGATATCTTTGTGGATAGTTTGGTCGTCCTAGACTATATTGTCCAAAATGAAGAGGGGAAGTATGAGTTGACCGTCGATTTTGACAAGGAGAGATTAACTTTCTACTTAGCGTGAAATTTTGTTTCTGAGCACATTGTTTGACTTTCCTTAGGATTAAGTATAAACTATATGTAACCGGTAACACATATCGGAATAAACTAAAGGAGACAATCATATGTCACTTGAAAACAAATTGGAACAAGCAACAGGCGCTATCAAAGAAGGATTTGGTAAAGTTACTGGGGATAGCAAGACTGAAGCAGAAGGCGCTGTAGAAAAGACAGTTGCTAAGGCAAAAGAGGTAGTTGAAGATGCTAAAGGTGCTGTAGAAGGTGCCGTTGAAGGTTTGAAAAACGCTTTTAAATAAAAATAGAAAAAATCAAGGGTTTCATTTCCCTTGATTTTTTACTATCTTATAAATAATTTTCTGCGACGGCTGCATCTCCTGGATAGGCTTCTTTCTTGCCTTGAACGATTTGGTAGCAATCGGCTCCCTTACCGGCGATAATAACTGCATCTAATTCGTGATTTGTGATAGCCATAGCTGCCTTGATGGCTTCTTGGCGATCCGCAATTTTTTCAACAGGATGATTGATGTAACTCCTAATTTCATCTGCAATGGCCATTGGGTCTTCATAGTTAGGGTCATCAGCAGTCAAAAAGACTTGAATCTCAGGGTGTTGATTGAGGAGAAGTCCAAAGTCCTTACGACGACTTTCTCCCTTATTTCCTGTCGAACCTAACACCAGAGCAATCTTTCCTGTTTGATGAGTCTCTACAACATTGATGAGTTTTTTGAGACTGTCACCATTGTGGGCGTAGTCGATGAAAACCTTGGCTCCGTTTTTCTGAGTGAGGACTTCCATACGACCAGGAACACGGGTTGCAGCGATTCCTTTTTTGATGTCCTCAAGACTAGCTCCGAGACGGAGGCAAGCAAGTCCAGCAGCAACGGCATTTTCTTGGTTAAAGTGGCCAATGAGTTGAATATCATAATCTCCAGCGAGTTTACCCGTAGCTGAAAAGCTAAAGGCTTTGGAATTCTCGATTTGGTTATCAGACTGGCTGCCGTAGAAATCATGGTCTTGATCTTCTACTTGTTCTTTCAAGACAGAAAAGTGATCCATGTCACTATTAATGATGACTGCTCGGCTATTTTCCATCAAGAGACGTTTGTGGTAGAAGTAGTCTTCAAAGCTAGGGTGTTCAATCGGGCCGATATGGTCGGGGCTGATATTGAGGAAAACTCCCACATCAAAGGTTAGACCATAGACACGTTTGACCAGATAGGCCTGACTGGAGACCTCCATGATGAGGTGAGTACGGTCATTTTGCACAGCTTGATTCATCATGTCAAAGAGGTCAATACTCTCAGGGGTTGTCAATGCAGACTTAAAGAAAGTCTTGCCATCTAGAGTTGTATTCATGGTCGAGAGCATAGCAGGTCGATGCCCTTGAGATAAAATGTTATAGGCGAAGTAGGCTGCTGTTGTTTTACCCTTAGTACCAGTAAAGGCAAGGAGTTTGAGTTTTTTCTGTGGATTGCCATAAAATTCCATAGCTACCAAACTCATGGCTTTCTTGATATCACTGACGATAATAGCAGGAATACCAACCTCATAATCTTTTTCAGCCACATACCAACCGAGGCCTTGAGAGATGGCAGAAATCAGGAATTCCTTCTTAAAGGCAGCACCCTTGACGAAAAAGAGGCTCTTCTCTTTGGCCTTGCGGCTATCATAGCAGATGGTGTCAAATATGACATGGCTGTAGTTGTAGTGATAATGTCCTTGGTCGATAATCTCACGGAAGAGATCATCTTTCTTTAAAATATCTAATACGGTTTCAATCTTAATCATACTTTCTATTGTAAACCGAAAGTCGTAAATTTACAAGTAACAAGGAAAAGTTTATAATGGAAGATGAGGAATTTTTCCTAGTTATTAAAATTAAATGAGGAATCTATGTCTAACGAAAACAATCACCAGCAGGCCCAGATGTTACGAGGGACTGCTTGGCTAACGGCTAGTAACTTTATCAGTCGTCTACTCGGGGCTATTTATATTATCCCTTGGTATATCTGGATGGGGTCTTATGCGGCTACAGCAAATGGTCTCTTCACCATGGGCTATAATATCTATGCCTGGTTCTTGCTGGTTTCAACAGCGGGTATCCCAGTTGCAGTGGCTAAGCAAGTGGCCAAGTATAATACCATGCGAGAAGAAGAGCATAGCTTTGCCCTGATTCGGAGCTTTTTAGGCTTTATGACAGGATTAGGTCTGGTTTTTGCTTTAGTCTTGTATGTCTTTGCTCCTTGGCTAGCAGATTTGTCAGGTGTAGGGAAAGACCTGATCCCAATCATGCAGAGCTTGGCTTGGGCGGTCTTGATTTTCCCATCTATGAGTGTGATTCGAGGCTTCTTCCAAGGGATGAATAACCTGAAACCTTATGCCATGAGCCAAATCGCTGAGCAGGTCATTCGTGTTATCTGGATGCTCTTAGCTACCTTTATGATTATGAAAATGGGTTCAGGGGATTATCTAGCAGCGGTTACCCAATCCACCTTTGCTGCTTTTGTCGGCATGGTAGCTAGTTTTGCAGTTTTGATCTATTTCCTTGCCAAAGAAGGATTACTTAAAAGAGTCCTTGAAACAGGAGATAAGATAAACAGCAAGCGTCTTTTGGTCGACACCATTAAGGAAGCCATTCCTTTTATCCTGACAGGGTCTGCTATCCAGCTTTTCCAGATTTTGGACCAGATGACCTTTATCAATAGTATGAGTTGGTTTACCAACTATAGTAATGAAGACTTGGTTGTCATGTTTTCTTATTTCTCTGCCAATCCTAATAAAATCACTATGATTTTGATTTCTGTTGGGGTTTCGATTGGGAGTGTAGGTTTGCCACTTTTGACTGAAAACTATGTTAAGGGGGACTTGAAGGCGGCTTCTCGTCTAGTTCAGGACAGCATCACCATGCTTTTCTTATTCCTACTGCCAGCAACTGTTGGAGTGGTCATGGTAAGAGAATCTCTTTATACAGTCTTCTATGGTAAGCCAGATAGTTTAGCTATGGGCTTGTTTGTCTTTGCCGTTTTGCAGTCTACCATTTTAGGTTTGTACATGGTCTTGTCTCCAATGCTTCAGGCCATGTTCCGCAACCGTAAGGCCGTTCTCTACTTTATCTATGGTTCGATTGTCAAGCTAGTCTTGCAAATACCTACCATTGCTCTCTTTCACAGTTATGGTCCTTTGATTTCCACAACTATCGGTCTTATCATTCCTAACGTCTTGATGTATCGGGATATTTGTAAGGTAACGGGTGTCAAGCGCAAGATTATTGTGAAGCGAACTATTTTAATCAGTTTGTTGACTTTTGTTATGTTCATCAGTGTAGGCGCTATCCAGTGGGTACTGGGATTTGTCTTCCAACCAAGTGGACGTTTGTGGAGTTTTCTATATGTAGCCCTTGTTGGGTGCCATGGGTGGGGGTGTTTATGGAGTTATGAGTCTCCGTACCCGTCTATTGGACAAGGTGATTGGAAAAGCTCAAGCAGATCGCTTACGAATCAAATTAAAGTTAACTTAAAAAAACATTTATAAATAAAAGGGATAATTTGAACATTTCTATCATGAAATGCTTGAATTATTCTCTTTTTATTATTTTGTAGAATAATTTCTATAGTTTGTGGATAGTAATTTAATTTTTCTTAAATTTTACTTAAAAAGCTATTGACTAAATAAAACTCAAGTTGTATAATAAGACAAATATTTAAATCAGGAGGTTCTGGAGATGAAAAAGTCTAAAGCCAAGTATGCAGCACTTGCAGGTGTCGTGTTAAGTGCAGGTATTTTATTAAGCGCGTGTGGAAGTTCTAGCACAGGGTCAAAAACATATAACTATGTTTATACCAGTGATCCGTCTAGTTTGAATTATCTAGCAGAAAACCGTGCAACAACCAATGATATTGTGACTAATCTAGTAGATGGTCTCATGGAAAATGACCAGTATGGAAACTATATTCCATCTTTGGCAGAGGATTGGAGTGTTTCTAAGGACGGTTTGACCTATACCTACAAACTGCGTAAAGATGCTAAATGGTATACTGCAGATGGAGAAGAATATGCTCCTGTAACTGCCCAAGATTTTGTAACTGGTTTGAAATATGCAGCAGATAAAAAATCAGAAGCCTTGTACTTAGTTCAAGAATCCGTTGCAGGTTTGGATGATTACATTAACGGTAAAACAAGCGACTTTTCAACTGTCGGAGTCAAGGCACTTGATGACCAAACTGTTCAATATACCTTGACACGACCAGAATCTTACTGGAACTCAAAAACAACTTCAACCATTCTCTTCCCAGTCAATGCGGATTTCTTGAAATCAAAAGGGGATGATTTTGGGAAGGTAGACCCATCTAGTATTTTGTACAATGGACCTTTCTTGATGAAATCCTTTGTTTCAAAATCTGTTATTGAATTTAAGAAAAATCCGAACTACTGGGATGCTAAAAATGTCTTTGTAGATGATGTGAAATTGGCTTATTATGATGGTAGTGACCAAGATGCACTAGCTCGTAACTTTGTTGAGGGAGCTTATAGTTATGCTCGCCTTTATCCAAATAGTGCAAGCTTTGAAGGTATTAAAGAAAAGAATAAGGACAATATCATCTATAGCTTGCAAGATGCCACTTCTTATTTCTTAAACTTTAATCTAGATAGAAAATCTTATAAGTTCACTTCCAAGACAAGTGATGCTGAAAAGAAATCGACTCAGGAAGCGGTTCTCAATAAAAACTTCCGTCAAGCCATTAACTTTGCCTATGATCGTACAGCTTACGGGGCTCAATCTCAGGGAGAAGATGGTGCAACTAAGATTTTGCGTAACTTGGTTGTTCCTCCAAACTTCGTAAGTATCAACGGGAAAGACTTTGGTGAAGTAGTAGCCTCTAAGATGGTGAATTATGGTAAGGAATGGCAAGGAATCAACTTTGCGGATGCCCAAGATTCATACTACAATGCTGAAAAAGCCAAGGCTAAATTTGCAGAGGCTAAGAAAGAACTCCAAGCTAAAGGAGTCCAATTCCCTATTCACTTGGACATGACAGTTGACCAAGCTGCTAAACAGGGTGTTCAAGAGGCAAATTCTATGAAGCAATCTATTGAAGCAGCTTTAGGTGCAGAAAATGTTGTAATTGATATTCAACAACTTACTACTGAAGACTATGATAATACAAGCTATTTGGCTCAGACAGCAGCTCAGAAGGATTATGATCTATACAACGGTGGTTGGGGTCCTGATTACCAAGATCCTTCAACCTATCTTGATGTCTTCAATCTTAATTCTGGTGGTTTGTTGCAAAATCTAGGTTTAGAGCCAGGTGAAGCCAATGACAAAGCCAAGGCTGTTGGATTGGATGTCTACACTCAAATGTTAGAAGAAGCCAATAAGGAACAAGATCTTGCAAAACGCTATGAAAAGTATGCTGATATCCAAGCGTGGTTAGTAGATAGCGCTTTAGCGATTCCAAATGTTTCTAAGGGTGGAACACCAACATTGAGAAAAGTTGTTCCTTTCTCAACACCATATTCATTAGCTGGTAATAAAGGTATCGAATCATATAAATATCTCAAAGTACAAGATAAAACAGTCACAAAAGATGAATATGAAAAAGCCAAAGAAAAATGGCTGAAAGAAAAAGAAGAATCCAATAAAAAAGCCCAAGAAGAATTGGCAAAACATGTCAAATAAGGATTTTTCAAGAAAAACGATGGTTTCAAAAGAAACTGTCGTTTTTTATAGAATGATGGCGAAGTTGGAAGAAAAGTGCTTACATTTTTTAAATTGTTTATCAAATTTATGATATAATGAATATAATAAAAGTTGTGAGAAGCTATTTTTTTAAATCCTCTTCCAGTGTTAACTGAAGTATACACATGCTAGGATGATTTTATAGGAGGGGATGCCGTCTACTGTAAAAGTAAGATAAAACTCAATAATTGATAAGTTCTTCTTTAAATGAAGAATTCTTAACTGGCTATTTACTAATAGGGAGGTATCATCATGGGCGCTATTATGGAGTTTGCAACAGAAAAACAGATTGCATCATTTCTCTCAACTTGTCACATTGAAGGACAAAAGAATTTTCTGATGGCTTTCAAGAAAAAGACATGGTTGAAATCCTTTATTGATTTTTTCATTATAGGTGGTTCCTACTATGTTCAGTCGAGTGTGAAGCCTAAGATTCTAGCATTCACATCTAAGGGAATCTACTTGATGGACATCAGTGATGTGACTGAGAAACGTTCTAATCACGTCGTAGAGATGCCTTGGAATCAAGTTCAAGATTTTACTTATAAGACAGCCTTGAATACAGTTAGGCTGAATTGGAATTATCAAAATGAAGACTATATTTTTTCCGTGGATGTCGGTCAGATTGGTCAGCATGTGGGCCAATATCAATTTAATAAAGACCATTATGACTATTTAGCCCAACAGGATTTCTTTCAGTCAAAGTAAACTCTAGCAATCATTTTCACAAAAGAATCTGGAAGCTTTTCTGGATTCTTTTTAGCTTTACTCGATAAGTCTATAGTTTGAAACTATAACTAGCTCTTGAAAAGAAGAAAATGAGTTGATGAAAATAAGTGGTACAATAGTTACTATAGATTTGGAGGTATTGTATGAGCAAGGAATTACACATTAACACAATTTTGGCCCAGGCGGGCATTAAGTCAGATAAAGCGACAGGAGCTTTGGTGACACCGCTTCATTTTTCAACGACCTATCAGCATCCAGAGTTTGGTCAATCTACTGGATTTGACTATACGCGCACCAAAAACCCAACTCGCAGTAAGGCTGAAGAAGTCTTGGCGGCTATTGAGTCAGCAGACTATGCCCTAGCGACTAGCTCAGGGATGTCAGCTATTGTACTGGCCTTTAGCGTTTTTCCAGTAGGAAGTAAGGTCTTGGCTGTCCGTGACCTTTATGGTGGTTCTTTCCGCTGGTTCAATCAAGTGGAGCAGGAAGGTCGTTTCCATTTTACCTATGCCAATACAGAAGAAGAGTTGATTGCCGAGTTAGAAAAGGACGTAGATGTTCTCTATATCGAAACCCCAACCAATCCCTTGATGTTGGAGTTTGATATCGAAAAACTAGCAAAATTAGCTCATGCTAAGGGTGCCAAAGTGGTGGTGGACAATACTTTCTACAGCCCTATCTACCAACGTCCGATTGAAGATGGAGCAGATATCGTTCTTCATTCAGCAACCAAGTATCTAGCAGGCCACAATGATGTCTTGGCTGGAGTTGTTGTGACCAATAGTGTAGAATTATACGAAAAGCTTTTCTACAATCTCAATACGACAGGGGCAGTCTTGTCTCCATTTGACAGTTATCAATTGATTCGTGGTCTCAAGTCCTTGTCTCTTCGTATGGAGCGCTCAACAGCTAACGCCCAAGAAGTGGTTGCCTTTTTGAAGGATTCTCCAGCAGTTAAGGAAGTTCTCTACACTGGTCGTGGGGGTATGATTTCCTTTAAAGTAGCAGATGAAACACGCATTCCTCACATTTTGAACAGTCTTAAGGTCTTCTCTTTTGCGGAAAGTTTGGGTGGGGTAGAAAGTCTCATTACTTATCCAACGACGCAAACTCATGCTGATATTCCAGCAGAAGTGCGCCACTCTTATGGTTTGACAGATGACCTCTTGCGTTTGTCGATTGGGATTGAGGATGCTAGAGATTTGATTGCAGATTTGCACCAAGCCTTGGAAGGATAAGAAAAAGATGGGAAAATATGATTTTACAAGCCTGCCCAATCGTTTAGGGCACCATACCTATAAATGGAAAGAAGCAGAAACGGATAGTGAAGTCCTACCAGCTTGGATAGCGGATATGGACTTTGTAGTCTTGCCTGAAATCCGCCAAGCCGTGCAGACTTACGCTGATCAACTGGTTTATGGCTATACCTATGCCAGTGAAGAGTTAATTAAGGAAGTTCAAAAGTGGGAAGCCACACAACACGGTTACCACTTTGACAAAGAGGCTCTTGTCTTTATCGAGGGTGTGGTACCAGCCATCTCAACAGCTATTCAAGCCTTTACAAAAGAAGGCGAGGCGGTTTTGATTAACACACCTGTCTATCCACCCTTTGCACGCAGTGTCAAGTTGAACAACCGCAGATTGATTACCAATTCTTTGGTGGAAAAAGATGGTCTGTTTGAGATTGACTTTGATCAATTGGAGAAGGATTTGGTGGAAGAGGATGTCAAACTCTATATTCTTTGCAATCCTCACAATCCTGGTGGACGTGTTTGGGAAAAGGAAGTGTTGGAAAAGATTGGCCAACTCTGCCAAAAACACGGTGTTTTCTTGGTTTCGGATGAGATTCACCAAGATTTGGCCCTCTTTGGTCACAAGCATCATTCCTTCAATACCATTAATCCTGCCTTCAAAGATTTTGCGATTGTCTTGAGCAGTGCCACTAAAACCTTTAACATTGCTGGGACAAAAAATTCCTATGCAGTTATTGAAAATCCTAAGTTGAGACTGGCTTACCAGAAACGCCAGTTGGCTAATAATCAACATGAAATTTCAGGTTTGGGTTATTTGGCGACAGAAGCTGCCTATCGCTATGGTAAGGATTGGTTAGAGGAACTCAAGCAAGTCTTTGAAGACCACATCAATTATGTGGTAGATCTATTTGGAAAAGAGACTAAAATCAAGGTTATGAAACCGCAAGGAACCTACTTGATTTGGCTTGATTTTTCAGCCTATGACCTGACTGATGAAACATTACAAGAGCTTTTGAGAAATGAAGCTAAGGTTATCCTTAACCGTGGTTTGGATTTTGGAGAGGAAGGAAGTCTCCATGCTCGCCTCAATGTAGCCATGCCTAAATCTCTGTTGCAAGAAGTGTGTCAGCGAATTGTGACGACTTTTGCTAAACTTTAAAAATCCAGCCTTCTAGGAGAAAAGTATCCTTAGAAGGCTATTTTCATAGGGGAAAATATGGTATAATAAAAAGATAAGGTAAAGGTAAAAATATGGCTAAATTGATTCCGGGGAAAGTCCGTATCGAAGGCGTTGCCCTTTATGAAACTGGTAAGGTTGACATTATCAAGGAAAAGAACAATCGGCTCTACGCTCGCATTGCAGAAGAAGAACTGCGCTATAGTTTAGAGGACGATTTGGTTTTTTGTGCCTGCGATTTTTTCCAAAAGAGGGGCTACTGTGTGCATTTGGCAGCGTTGGAGCATTTTCTAAAAAATGATGAGCGTGGTCAGGAAATCTTGCAGAGTTTGGAAGAAGGCCATGAGGAAAAAGAGGCCGTTGAAACCAAGGTGACCTTAGGTGGAAAATTTTTGGACCGAATCTTGTCTCCAAAATCAGACCGAGCCTATGAGTTGTCGGCTGTGGGTCAGGTGGAAGCAGGAAGCAATCATATCTTGTGGACGCTTAGAATCGGGCAAATCAATAGCCAAAAATACTACGTTATTCGGGATATTCCACTCTTTTTAAAAGTTGTCGAGAAGAGAAAGCCTTATATGATTGGCAAGACCTATGAGGAATCCTTGTCTTGGGAATCCTTTGATGAGGCCAGCCAAGAACTTTTGACTTTCTTGCGGGGACTAGTGGAGGAAGGACAGGCTCCAGAGCTCTTTTTCCAAAACCAAGGTCGGCATCTCTTTTTCCCTCTGACTTTTTTTGAGCAGGGTGTGAATTTACTGATGGCCTTGCCCCATTTTCAATTTGACCATCAAGTGGATAGCTACCAAACCCTGCTTTTTCAGGATTTGCATGCGGATGCCAATCTATTTACCTTTACAGTAACAGAATACTCGGACTATTTTGAAATGGAAATCAGTGAGAGTCCGAGGGTCAATGCCTTTTATCAAGGAGCTGTGCTTTTCCATAAAGGACAGGTTTATTTTCTAACAGACCAGCAGATGCGCCTTCTCAAGGAAATCAAAGCGCTGCCTTTGGATCAACAAGGAAAGAAATATCTGCAATTTGATAGCAGTGATCGAGATAAGTTGGCTTCTTGTCTAACGCTCTTTGGTCAGATGGGCACCGTTTCAGCTCCAGAACGTCTACATATCAAAACTTTTACACCCTCTTTTTACTTTGACAGGGAAGAAGACAATCGGATTCGTTTAGAAATTCAGTTTGATTATGGAGACAGGAAGGTATCTAGCAGACAAGAGCTAGAAGAATTACCTTTTTCGAGTGATGCTGACTTAGAAGAAAGAGTTTTTCAAGTCTGTTTGGCAGCTGGATTTGAAGCGGATTTTCAATCTTGGCGTCAGGCTTTAAAAGCAGAGTCTGTTTATCATTTCTTCCATGAAATCATTCCAGTTTTTGAAAAACTCGGAAATGTTGATCTATCAGACAAGCTAGAAGAAATTTATAGCCTAGCAAGCCCTCAAGTGCAGATTGCTTCCAAGGGAGGTCTCTTGGAAATCCAGTTTGATTTTCAAGATATCGCCCAAGAGGAAATTGACCAAGCCATGAAGGCCTTGGTTGATAATCGAGATTTTTATATTGATTCGTCTAATCAAGTCTACTTTTTTGATGAAGAGACCAAGAAAATTCGCCAAAATCTACAGGAACTGGGGCAGTTTGAATTAAAAGATGGGACCTTGAAGGCTCGAAAATCCTTGGCTTATAGTTTAGCTCATCTCTTTGAAGGACGTGACCGTGTTTCTTTTTCACAAGAATTCCAGAATTTGGCCCAGGATTTGACGCATCCAGAGGACTTCCCTAGACAAGCAACTCAAGTCAAGGCTGCCTTGCGAGATTATCAGGAAAAGGGGATCGGCTGGCTACAAATGCTCCATCATTATGGTTTTGGTGGGATTTTAGCTGATGATATGGGACTTGGTAAAACCCTGCAGACCATTGCTTTTTTGACCAGTCAAGTGACAAAAGAAAGTCGGGTCTTGATTTTAGCTCCATCAGGTTTGATTTACAACTGGGCAGATGAATTTCAGAAATTTGCTCCACAGTTGGATGTGGCTGTTGTTCATGGTTTAAAGGCTAGTCGTGAAGAGATTCTTGCTGAAAGCCATCAAATCTATGTGACTAGCTATGCTACCTTCCGTCAGGACAGTGAGCTTTATCAGGGGATGGCCTTTGACTTCCTTTTCTTAGATGAAGCTCAGGTCATGAAAAACGCCCAGACTAAGATTGCCCAGACCTTGAGACAATTTGTGGTGCCATCAGTTTTTGCCTTGTCAGGAACTCCGATTGAAAACCATCTGGGTGAACTGTGGTCTATTTTCCAAATCGTCATGCCAGGACTTTTGCCAAGCAAGAAAGAATTTATGAAATTGCCAGCTGAGCGCGTTGCTCAGTTTATCAAACCTTTCGTGATGCGACGTAAGAAAGAAGAAGTTCTGACTGAATTACCAGACTTAATCGAAGTGGTTTATAAAAATGAACTGGAAGACCAGCAAAAGGCTATTTACCTAGCCCAGTTGCAACAGATGCGAGACCGTCTGGCTCAAGTGTCAGATCAGGAATTTCAGCGAAGTCGTGTGGAAATCTTGTCTGGTCTGATGCGCTTGCGTCAAATCTGTGACACTCCTGCCCTCTTTATGGAAGATTATCAGGGAGCCAGTGGCAAACTGGATAGTCTTCGAGACCTGCTACTACAGGTGGCAGACGGCGGACACCGTGTCTTGATTTTCTCGCAGTTCAAGGGAATGTTGGAGAAAATTGAACAAGAATTGCCAGACTTGGGCTTGACTTCCTTTAAAATTACCGGTTCGACCCCAGCCAAGGAAAGACAAGATATGACCAAAGCCTTTAACCAAGGGGAAAGAGATGCCTTTCTGATTTCCCTCAAGGCTGGTGGTGTCGGTCTGAATCTGACAGGTGCTGATACGGTTATTTTGGTTGACCTTTGGTGGAATCCTGCGGTGGAAGCGCAAGCTATTGGCCGTGCCCATCGGATAGGTCAGGAAGAAACGGTTGAGGTTTATCGCTTAGTGACCAGGGGAACCATTGAAGAAAAAATTCAGGAACTCCAAGAACAAAAGAAACATCTAGTGTCACAAGTATTGGATGGAACAGAGTCACGTGGCAGTCTCAGCCTAGCAGAAATTAGAGAAATTTTGGGAATTTCTGAAGCCAGCACTTGAAAAATCAAGACAATACGCTATAATGAAGTGTTGAAAGGAAATAGAAAATGAGAGAAGAACGATTTCCATTGGTGTCAGATGATGAGATCATGTTGACTGAGATGCCGGTTATGGACCTCTATGATGAATCTGACTTTATCAGTAATATCAAGGGAGAATACCGTGATAAGAATTATCTGGAGTGGGCCCCTATTACTGAAGAAAAACCAGTAAAACAGATTGAAAAGCTAGTAGAGAAACCTAAGAAGGCTGGTTTAGGAGTTAAAAAAGAAGGAAAAAGCTATGCGGAGGTGGCGCGTGAAGAAGCGCGTGCGGACTTGAAAAAGAAACGCTCAGCAAGTTATCTGACTAAGGATATTACTCCTACAAGGCGCCCTTCTCAGCAACGTTTGGATAGACAGGGCAATCAACCTACCGCGCCTTTCCAAAAGGAAAATCCTGGCGAATTTGTCAAATACAGTCAAAAATTGACTCAGTCTCATTACATCTTGGCGGAAGAAGTGAACAATATGTCGACTCAAGCTGAGCCAAAAGAAACTTCAGGCCCAAAGAAAAACAATTATGATTTTCTGAAGAAGAGCCAAATCTACAATAAAAAGAATCAACAAAAAGAACAAGAACGTCAGGTTGCCCAAGAGTTGAATCTGACAAGAATTACGGAATAGGGGAGAAAACATGTCAAAGACATATCATTTTATCGGAATTAAGGGATCAGGTATGAGTGCCTTGGCCTTGATGTTGCACCAAATGGGGCATAAGGTACAGGGTTCAGATGTTGAAAAGTACTACTTTACTCAACGTGGTCTTGAGCAGGCAGGAATTACCATTCTTCCTTTTGATGAAAAGAATCTAGACGGTGATATGGAAATTATCGCTGGAAATGCCTTTCGTCCAGATAACAACGTCGAAATTGCCTATGCGGACCAAAATGGCATTAGCTACAAACGTTACCATGAGTTCCTAGGTAGCTTTATGCGCGACTTTGTTAGCATGGGAGTTGCTGGAGCGCACGGAAAAACTTCAACGACAGGTATGTTGTCTCATGTCTTGTCTCATATCACAGATACTAGCTTCTTGATTGGAGACGGGACAGGTCGTGGATCAGCTAATGCCAAATATTTTGTCTTTGAATCTGACGAATATGAGCGCCACTTCATGCCTTACCACCCAGAATACTCTATTATCACCAACATTGACTTTGACCATCCAGACTATTTCACAAGTCTAGAAGATGTTTTCAATGCCTTTAACGACTATGCTAAACAAATTACCAAAGGTTTGTTTATCTACGGAGAAGATGCTGAATTGCGTAAGATTACGTCTGATGCTCCGATTTATTATTATGGTTTTGAAGCAGAAGGTAATGACTTTGTAGCTAGTGAACTTCTTCGTTCAACAACTGGTTCAACCTTCACCGTTCATTTCCGTGGACAAGAGTTGGGGCAATTCCATATTCCAACCTTTGGTCGTCACAATATCATGAATGCGACAGCCGTTATTGGTCTTCTTTACACAGCAGGATTTGATTTGAACTTGTTACGTGAACACTTGAAAACATTTGCCGGTGTTAAGCGTCGTTTCACTGAGAAAATTGTCAATGACACGGTGATTATCGATGATTTTGCCCACCATCCAACAGAAATCATTGCAACCTTGGATGCGGCTCGTCAGAAATACCCAAGTAAAGAGATCGTAGCAATCTTCCAACCGCATACCTTTACTAGAACTATTGCCCTGTTGGACGAATTTGCCCACGCTTTGAACCAAGCAGATGCTGTTTACCTAGCGCAAATTTATGGATCTGCTCGTGAAGTAGACCATGGTGATGTTAAGGTAGAAGACCTAGCCAATAAAATCAATAAGAAACACCAAGTGATCACCGTTGAAAATGTTTCTCCACTCCTAGACCATGATAATGCTGTTTACGTCTTCATGGGAGCAGGAGATATCCAAACCTATGAATACTCATTTGAGCGACTCTTGTCTAACTTGACAAGCAATGTTCAATAGGATTTTTCTATGGAAATTCCAATTAAGATCATTCAGGCAAGTAAGTCTGATTTGGCTGAGATAGAGACACTTCAGGCCTCATATTTTCCAGCTGAAAAGCAGCAACCTTCCCATATTTTAGAAGAAAGTATCCGTAAGTCTGCGGATACCTTTCTTCTAGCTAGGGATGAAAATCAGCTTCTGGGCTATGTTCTAGGTGGTCCTCAGCCCCACAATCCGAAATGTCTAGAAATACACTCTTTAGTCATTGATACTGACCATCAGAGACAGGGCTTGGGAACGCTTCTTCTTGCGGCTTTGAAAGATGTGGCAGTTAAGCTGGATTACAAAGCTATTCGTTTGAAGAGTCCGGATGAGTTGCTTTCCTATTTTGAAATGAACGGTTTTATTGATGAAGAAGAGACAAATTCGCTTTATGCAGCTAGTCAAGGCTTTAGTATGATTTGGTTTAATCTCTTTTTTTAGGAGGCACAATGGAAATTAGGAAAGCAAGATTAGAAGATTTGGATCGTATCGTTGAGATTGAACTAGAAAATTTCTCTGCTGAAGAAGCTATTCCTCGCTCTATTTTTGAGGCGCATTTGCGAGAGATTCGGACCTCTTTTCTGGTTGCAGAAAAAGAAGGCAGAATCATGGGGTATATAGAAGGGCCAGTTGGACCGCACCGCCATCTGCAAGATCAGTCTTTTACAGAAGAGATAGAAGATTATAGTCATAAGCCTGGTGGTTATATCTCTGTGACCTGTCTTTCTATTGCCAAAGAATCACAGGGACTTGGACTTGGTAAAAAATTACTAACATCCTTGAAAGAACTGGCTCTTGAACACGAAAGAGAAGGCATTAATCTAACCTGTCATGACTATCTCATCGCCTACTACGAAAAGCATGGATTTGTCAATGAAGGTAAGTCCCAGTCAACCTTTGCAGGGGAAACCTGGTATGATATGGTCTGGGAAGCTAAAAAATAAGCTAGAAAAGCATGCTAGGTTGCTTTTCTTTCGTTTTTAAGATATAATATTATGGATTGTCAACGAGGAGGATAAACTTTTGAGTGAAAAGCCAAGAGAAGACGAAAAATTAAGCTTTAAAGAGCAGATTTTACGTGATTTAGAAAAAGTAAAACGTTATGAAGGGATTCGTCAAGAGGCCGCTGAACTTGATGAAAAAAAATCAGCTTTGTCTGTCCCTGACACAAAAATTGCTGATGAAGAAGTGATGAATGCATCCCTATCAGCTGTTGAAAAAATTATGGAGAATGCACCACGTGTTCCACAGCATCCTAGTGAAGATGTGCCTGCATCACCGGCGGAGGAACTAAGAGAGGAAGCTCCAATCGTTCCTAGTCACCCTAGTCAAGATGTTCCAGCTTCACCAGCTGAAGCAAGTCCATCAAGACCGGTTCCAGGACCAGATGTCAATCGTCCACAAAAGGTCGAAAGAGATTTGAACACAACTCCAACAAGAGTAGCTGTTTCTTATAAAACTGAAGAACAAAAAGAGACACAAGCAGAAGCGCCAAGACCTGAACCGGTCGTCGAAGCGGAAGCTGTTGACGTGATTTCTGAAACTCCACGTCGTAGTCGTCGTGAGACAGTTAAACCTGTCAAGAAGAAAAAATCACATTTGAAAGCTTTCTTCATTTCTCTATTGATTTTCCTTGCCTTGATTTCAGCAGGTGGTTACTTCGGTTACCAGTATGTTCAATCATCTTTATTACCAGTTGATGCAAATTCTAAGGAATATGTAACGGTTCAAATCCCAGAAGGATCCAATGTCCAAGAGATTGGATCAGCACTTGAACATTCTGGTGTGATTAAACACGGAGTGATTTTTGCTTTTTATGCTAAATATAAGAATTATTCAGATTTGAAGGCTGGATATTACAATTTGCAAAAGAGCATGAGTACAGAGGATATCATCAAAGAACTACAAAAAGGTGGTACTCCTGAACCTCAAGAACCTTCACTTGCAGATTTGACCATTCCAGAAGGATATACCATTGATCAAATTGCCCAAGCTGTAGGCCAATTACAAGGTGAATTTAAAGAACCTTTGACAGCGGATGCTTTCTTGGCTAAAGTGCAAGATGATAACTTTATCAGTCAAGAAGTTGCTAAATATCCAAACCTACTCGAAAGCTTGCCAACGAAAGAAAGTGGAGCTCGTTACCGTTTGGAAGGTTATCTTTTCCCAGCGACCTACTCTATCAAGGAAAGCACAACTATTGAAAGTTTGATTGATGAGATGCTGGCAGCCATGGATAAGACCTTGACTCCGCACTATAGTGCAATTAAGTCTAAAAACTTAACAGTCAATGAATTGCTAACAATTGCTTCACTTGTTGAAAAAGAAGGTGCTAAGACTGAAGACCGTAAGTTGATTGCAGGTGTCTTCTACAATCGTTTGAACCTTGGTATGCCACTTCAAAGCAATATTGCAATCTTGTATGCCCAAGGGAAACTTGGCCAAAATATCAGCCTAGCAGATGATGCTGGAATTGACACATCGATTAATTCACCATACAATGTTTATACAAAACCTGGTTTGATGCCTGGTCCAGTAGATAGTCCAAGTCAGGACGCGATTGAAGCAAGTATCAACCAAACAAAGAGTGAGAACCTCTACTTTGTAGCCAATGTTACAGATGGTAAAGTCTATTACGCAGTGACACAGGAAGAACATGATCGTAATGTAGCTGAGCACGTCAATAGCAAGCTTACTCAAAATAGTAGTTCAAACTAAGACTACAAAAATGAGAATCTCAGATAGAGATTCAATACTATCGAAAGAAAGTTGAGAAAAATGGCAGAAAAAACATATCCTATGACCCTTGCGGAAAAGGAAAAACTTGAAAAAGAATTAGAAGAATTGAAATTGGTCCGCCGACCAGAAGTGGTAGAACGCATTAAGATTGCCCGTTCATATGGTGACCTTTCAGAAAACAGTGAATACGAAGCAGCTAAGGATGAACAAGCTTTTGTCGAAGGACAAATCTCTAGCTTGGAAACAAAAATCCGTTATGCTGAAATCGTCAATAGCGACTCAGTTGCCGATGATGAAGTGGCGATTGGAAAAACAGTCACTATCCAAGAAATTGGTGAGGACGAGGAAGAAGTTTATATTATCGTAGGTTCAGCCGGTGCGGATGCCTTTGCGGGTAAAGTTTCAAATGAAAGCCCAATTGGACAAGCCTTGATTGGCAAGAAAACAGGTGACACAGCAACCATTGAAACACCTGTTGGTAGCTATGATGTAAAAATCTTGAAGGTTGAAAAAACAGCCTAAAAACAGAAAAAAGGAGTGAGGAGGCAGTGCGCTTCACTCACTCCTTTTTCCATTTTAAATTGAATTGGAGACGTTATGAGTTCAAAGAAGAAAAAAAATAAGATGGAGCGTGGTCTGACCAATCGTCACGTGCAGGTTATGGCCATTGCGGGAACAATCGGAACAGGACTCTTTTTGGGAGCGGGGCGCTCTATCAGCCTAACAGGTCCTTCCATTGTACTGATTTATATGATTACAGGGGCCTTCATGTTCCTCATGATGCGTGCGGTTGGGGAAATGCTCTACCAAGACCCTGAGCAACATACCTTTATCAACTTTATCACGCGCCATTTAGGTAAGGGCTGGGGTTATTTCTCAGTTTGGTCTTACTGGCTATCCGTTGTCTTTATCGGTATGGCGGAAATCACTGCTATCTCTCACTATGTTCAGTTCTGGTTCCCTAGCTGGCCAAGTTGGATGAT
This sequence comes from Streptococcus mitis NCTC 12261, assembly GCF_000148585.2. Classification (NCBI taxonomy): domain Bacteria; kingdom Bacillati; phylum Bacillota; class Bacilli; order Lactobacillales; family Streptococcaceae; genus Streptococcus; species Streptococcus mitis. Next base: position 1,293,635 of record NZ_CP028414.1, on the reverse strand, counting down.
TGAGATTGGATTTTTGACTATTCTAGCCTTGGTCAATTTGATTGCGGTGAAACTCTTTGGGGAAGTTGAGTTTTGGTTTGCGATGGTCAAGATTGTGGCTATTTTAGCCATGATTGCCACAGGAGTCTTTATGGTCTTGACAGGCTTTAAGACACCACATGGAGTAGCAAGTTTGGCTAATATCGCCGACAATTTCTCACTATTTCCTAATGGTGGAGTTAACTTTGTCATGGCCTTCCAGATGGTGTTCTTTGCCTACCTCATGATTGAGTTTATTGGGGTAACTACTTCAGAAACAAAAAATCCACGCCAGGTCTTGCCAAAAGCTGTTAAGGAAATTCCTTTGCGTATCGTCTTTTTCTATGGTGGAGCTCTTTTAGCCATTATGTCTATTATTCCATGGCGTGAACTTGCTTCAGCTGATTCTCCCTTTGTTACGGTGTTTGAATTGGCCGGTATCAAGTGGGCGGCAGCCTTGATTAACTTCGTCGTTTTGACCTCAGCAGCATCTGCTCTTAACTCAACCCTTTATTCAACCGGTCGTCATTTGTACCAGATTGCCCATGATTCACCAAATCCATTCTTAAAGGCTATTAAGGCAGATACTCTTTCTCGTCATAACGTGCCACAAAATGCTATCATTGCTTCAGCAATTTTGATTGCCCTAGCAGCCTTTATCAATGTCTTGCCAGGTGTTTCGGATGCTTTTGCCTTGATTACGGCATCATCATCAGGTGTCTATATCGCCATTTATATCTTGATTATGGTGGCTCACCTTAAATACCGCAAGTCACCAGACTTTATGGCGGATGGCTACCTCATGCCCCACTATCGTTTCTTAAATCCTTTAACCATGCTATTCTTTGCCTTTGTCTTTGTAACCCTCTTTTTACAAGAGTCTACCTTTGTAGGAGCAATCGGTTCAGCTATCTGGATTATCGGTTTCGGGATTTACAGCCAGTGGAAATTTAGAAAATAGATTTGAAACTCATCAACTTAGCTTGGTGGGTTTTTGCTAGTTTGACAGTCTATTGAAATAAGACTATAATCAAGCTGTATCAGTTTTCGAGGAGGTTTGGATGTACTTTAGATTGGAAAATGAGGAATCCCAGAAAGCACAAGAAATTGGGAATTTGATTCGTGCTTATAACCGTTCCAAAAGAGAAGAGGCTGAAAGTGTGCCACTTAATCTTTATGTAGAAGATGAAAAGGGATATCTCCTGGCAGGTCTGGTAGCTGAGACTTTCGGAAATTGGTTGGAAATCGAGTATTTGTTTGTAAAAGAGGAACTGAGAGGGCAAGGAATCGGTTCAAAACTATTGCAGCAAGCAGAAACTGAAGCTAAGAATCGAAACTGTCGTTTTGCTTTTGTCAATACTTACCAGTTTCAAGCTCCAGATTTTTATAAAAGGCATGGCTACAAGGAAGTCTTTACCTTACAAGACTATCCCTACATTGGGCAAAGATATTATTACCAAAAAGATTTGTAAGGTGAATATGAAAGTATAAGGCAAAGAGGGGTTCTTGACATAGGTATGAAGGGGATTCTCGATAAATACCAGTTAAATCCTACAAATTGTGTCTTTCTAGACGATATGGAGGACAGTACAATCGTAGCTGAGACATTAGATGTGAAATCCTACGATGCTGTAGATGTTTTGAAACAAATTGAATAAGCAGAAACTCTCTATCTTTTTTTGGTAGAGAGTTTTTTGTTAATAAAATTTTACAAAATGACATTTATAAATTGCATTAAGTTAGATATATGATATAATGTTGTTAAAAAGAGGCGCAACTTTTTAAAACTATAAGGAGGACGCAGGTGGTTAAAAATTTAAAATTAAAATTAGCTCGGGTTGAGCTTGATTTAACACAAGGTCAACTGGCAGAGGCTGTTGGGGTGACGCGCCAGACTATTGGTTTGATAGAGGCGGGGAAATACAATCCTAGTCTTTCCCTCTGCCAGTCCATTTGCAGATGTTTAGGCAAAACTTTGGATCAATTATTTTGGGAGGAAGAAGATGAAAAATAGATTTTTTTATTATCAATTACTAGACGAAAGAGAAGAACAACTGATCAATAAAGCGGGGGCTGAAAGTTTCTATATCTCTATAGCTTTCTTGATTTTATCTTATATGATTGCAGTATTAGCACCAAGTCTTTTTAATCCGAGAATGATTCTCATCACTATCATTATTGGAACTTCTTACTTTTTCGGCCGTGCTCGAGATTTTGGTGTGAACTACTATAGTCGTTTTCATTTTACAATTTTAGGGTGTTTGCTGGTAACTCTCGCTATTACGACTCTTTTGATGTTGCAGAATTATCAATTCAACATAGAAATTTATCAGCACAATCCTTTGAACCTTAAATACTTATCTGCTTGGGTCATTACTTATCTGATTTACCTTCCTTGGGTTTTTATCGGTAATCTCGGCCTTAAAAGTTATGGCGAATGGGCTCAGAAAAAATTTGAACAAGATATGGATGAACTGGAGAGTGGAGAATAGCTTGTTACTCTTTTCTCAATCCAGCCAAAATGTGTTATAATAGTACTAATTTATTGGAACACATGAAAGTTCTTGAAATTTTCATTGGTTTCTAGTTAAGGAAGTAGGAAAAGTATGTATCCAGATGATAGTTTGACATTGCACACGGACTTGTACCAGATTAACATGATGCAGGTTTACTTTGACCAAGGGATTCACAATAAAAAGGCGGTCTTTGAGGTTTATTTCCGCCAACAGCCTTTTAAAAATGGCTATGCAGTTTTTGCAGGTTTGGAAAGAATTGTGAATTATCTTGAAGACTTGCGTTTTTCAGATAGCGATATTGCCTATTTGGAGTCGCTGGGCTATCATGGGTCATTCTTGGACTATCTCCGCAATTTCAAGTTGGAGTTGACCGTTCGTTCTGCCCAAGAAGGGGACTTGGTTTTTGCTAATGAACCGATTGTGCAGGTGGAAGGCCCTCTAGCTCAATGTCAATTGGTCGAAACGGCTCTTTTGAACATCGTCAACTACCAGACCTTGGTGGCGACTAAGGCAGCTCGTATTCGTTCAGTCATTGAAGATGAACCCTTGATGGAGTTTGGGACACGTCGGGCTCAAGAAATGGATGCAGCTATCTGGGGAACACGCGCAGCGGTGATTGGTGGTGCCAATGGAACCAGCAACGTGCGTGCTGGTAAACTCTTTGACATTCCTGTCTTGGGAACCCATGCCCATGCCTTGGTACAGGTTTATGGCAATGACTATGAAGCTTTCAAGGCTTATGCTGCGACCCACAAAAATTGTGTCTTTCTTGTGGATACCTATGACACCCTTCGCATTGGGGTACCAGCTGCCATTCAGGTGGCGCGTGAGCTGGGTGACCAGATTAACTTTATGGGTGTGCGGATTGACTCTGGGGATATTGCCTACATTTCCAAGAAAGTTCGTCAGCAATTGGACGAGGCTGGATTTACAGAGGCTAAGATTTATGCTTCAAATGATTTGGACGAAAATACCATCCTCAACCTCAAGATGCAAAAGGCCAAGATTGATGTCTGGGGCGTGGGAACTAAGCTGATTACAGCCTATGACCAGCCAGCTCTTGGGGCAGTTTATAAGATTGTTGCAATCGAAGATGAAAATGGCCAGATGCGCAATACCATCAAGCTGTCAAATAATGCTGAAAAAGTGTCTACACCAGGTAAGAAGCAGGTGTGGCGCATTACCAGTCGTGAAAAAGGCAAGTCAGAAGGAGACTATATCACTTTTGATGGCGTAGATGTTGCCAGCATGACAGAAATCAAGATGTTCCATCCGACCTATACTTACATCAAGAAGACGGTTCGTAATTTTGACGCTGTTCCTCTCTTAGTGGATATCTTCAAAGACGGAAAATTGATTTACAATCTACCTAGCTTGACTGAGATTCAGGATTATGCTCGTAAGGAATTTGACAAGCTGTGGGATGAATACAAGCGCGTGCTCAATCCTCAGCATTATCCAGTGGATTTGGCGCGTGATGTATGGCAAGACAAGATGGACTTGATTGACAAAATGCGTAAGGAAGCCCTCAGTGAAGGAGAAGAAGAATGAGTTTGCAAGAAACGATTATCCAAGAGCTGGGTGTCAAACCAGTGATTGATGCCCAGGAAGAAATTCGTCGTTCCATTGATTTCTTAAAAAGATACTTGAAAAAACACCCCTTCCTAAAGACCTTTGTATTAGGGATTTCTGGGGGACAAGACTCAACATTAGCAGGACGATTGGCTCAACTGGCCATGGAAGAACTGCGAGCAGAGACAGGGGATGATAGCTACAAATTTATCGCTGTCCGCCTGCCTTATGGAGTACAAGCCGATGAAGCAGATGCTCAAAAAGCCCTAGCCTTCATCCAGCCAGATGTCAGCTTGGTTGTGAATATCAAGGAGTCTGCAGATGCTATGACAGCTGCAGTTGAAGCGACAGGTAGTCCTGTTTCAGACTTCAACAAGGGCAATATCAAGGCTCGTTGCCGTATGATTGCTCAGTATGCCCTTGCTGGTTCCCATAGCGGAGCAGTCATTGGAACAGACCATGCTGCGGAAAATATCACAGGCTTTTTTACCAAGTTTGGTGACGGGGGTGCGGATATTCTCCCTCTTTACCGCCTCAATAAGCGTCAAGGAAAACAACTTTTGAAGGAACTTGGTGCAAATCCAGCCCTTTATGAAAAAATCCCAACGGCAGACCTAGAAGAAGACAAACCAGGCCTGGCTGACGAAGTCGCCCTCGGAGTCACCTATGCAGAGATTGACGACTACCTAGAAGGCAAAATAATCAGCCCAGAAGCCCAAGCAAGAATCGAAAACTGGTGGTACAAAGGCCAACACAAACGCCACTTACCCATCACCGTATTTGATGACTTTTGGGAGTGAAAACCTCCAGTGGAGGTTTTCAGCCTCTCATCTTGAAATAAGAAAGTGAGAGAAGGTCCTGTGGACCTTTTTACCCTGAGCCTAGAAATGAGAAAGCGAGGAAGGTCCTGTGGACCTTTTTAGATTCTTGCCCTGAAATCAAAAAGAAAGAAAAACCTCCAGTGGAGGTTCTTACCCCGAGCATGAAAACAAGTAAGTGAAGAAGGTCCGTGTGACCTTCTTCGCTTATTACCTTGAAATTCAAAAGCAAAGTAAATCTAAATTGAGGTTGGGCAGAGAATCATCTATCAGAAAGTGAGGTAGCGTAATGAAATCTATCGGTACGCAGATATTACAGACAGAGCGTTTAATCTTGCGAAGATTTGTGGAAAGTGATGCAGAAGCTATGTTTCAGAATTGGGCTTCATCTGCTGAGAATCTAACCTATGTCACCTGGGATCCCCATTCTAATGTCGAAATCACTCGAAACTCGATTCGAAATTGGGTTGCCTCCTATGCTAATCCCAACTATTACAAATGGGCCATTTGTCTCAAAGAAAACCCGGAGCAGGTGATAGGAGATATCAGCATCGTTGCAATAGATGAGAACGATTCTTCTTGTGAAATTGGCTATGTGCTAGGCAAGAAATACTGGGGTCATGGTATGATGACAGAGGCCTTGAAAGCTGTCTTGGACTTTTGTTTTACTCAAGCAGGTTTTCAAGATGTCAGAGCACGATATGCTAGTCTCAATCCAGCTTCAGGTCGTGTCATGGAGAAGGCTGGAATGTCCTATCTCAAGACTATTACCAATGGTGTAGAGAGAAAAGGCTATCTTGCTGACCTTATTTATTATCAGATAAGTAGGGAAGACTAGTGAATTTTCTTTTCTGTTTCCATCAAAGTCAGACTGTGTCTGGCTTTTTTTGCAACATTTTTTACATAATCTGATTAAATTCCTATTTTTCCCTATCATTGTCCATGTTTTTTCTTGAGTTTTGGGGCTATAATAGTCCTATCAAATCAAAGAATGGAGGAAAGCAATGGATAATATAATCTTTTTTATCAGTGTTTTTCTTGCTGGAATTCTCTCCTTCTTTTCTCCTTGTATTTTACCCTTGTTACCGGTCTATGCAGGGGTCTTGTTGGATGACAAAGATGGTGCTCAGACTTCTAGTAGCAAATTTTCAATCTCTGTTGTCAGTTTATTGCGAACTCTGGCCTTTATAGTGGGTATTTCCTTTATTTTTATTTTACTGGGTTATGGAGCTGGTTTTTTAGGCAATTTGCTATATGCTTCTTGGTTTCAGTATGTGACGGGTGCGGTTATCATTCTCTTGGGCTTGCACCAGATGGAAGTCTTACATTTGCAGGGGCTTTACAAGGAAAGAAGGCTACAATTAAAGAGACAGGGGCAAAAGGGTAAGGGCTATAGTCAGGCATTTTTACTGGGATTGACCTTTAGTTTTGCTTGGACGCCATGTGTGGGGCCGGTTCTAGGCTCTGTTTTGGCCTTGGCGGCTTCAGGTGGTGCTGGAGCTTGGCAGGGAGCTGGTCTCATGTTGGTTTACACGCTGGGTTTGGCGCTACCATTTTTAGTTCTAGCTCTTGCCTCCAGCTATGTTTTGAAACATTTCCGAAAACTTCATCCCTATCTAGGAACCCTCAAAAAAGTGGGTGGTTTCCTCATTATCGTGATGGGAATCTTGGTGCTTTTGGGAAATGCTTCCATTTTGACTACATTATTTGAATAGAGAGGAAAAAGAAATGAAAAAATGGCAAACATGTCTCCTTGGAGTAGGCTCAATCTGTTGCTTGGCAGCCTGTTCTGCTAAAAATATGTCAGACGAATCTACTATGAAGGAGCAAACAAAAACAGAACAAGTTAGTTCGCAAACTGCGACTAAAGGTCAGGCGGTTGCTGATTTTGAACTGACGGGAGTAGATGGCAAGACTTACCGTTTATCTGATTACAAGGGCAAGAAAGTCTATCTTAAATTCTGGGCGTCTTGGTGTTCCATCTGTCTAGCCAGTCTTCCAGATACAGATGAAATTGCTAAGGATGCTGGTGATGACTATGTGGTCTTGACAGTGGTGTCTCCTGGACACAAGGGGGAACAAGCTGAAGCAGACTTTAAGAACTGGTACAAGGGCTTGGATTATAAAAATTTCCCAGTTCTAATTGACCCATCAGGTAAACTTTTAGAAAGTTATGGTGTTCGTTCTTACCCAACTCAAGCCTTTATAGACAAGGAAGGAAAACTGGTCAAGACGCAACCAGGTTTTATGGATAAGGATATGATTTTAAAGACATTGAAAGAAATGGGGTAGAGAAAGATCATGAATGATAAAGTAAAATTGTTTGTCTTGGCAGGAATCTTTTTCCTAGCCATAAGCGGTTTCTATTTTCTATTGATGCGAAATGCAGGGCAGACGGATAGCTCGCAAATTGAGAAAGCATCAGTTAGCCAAGGAGGAAAAACAGTGAAAAAAACAGAAGTGAGTAAAGATGCAGATTTGCACGAAATTTATCTGGCTGGAGGTTGTTTCTGGGGAGTTGAGGAATATTTCTCACGCGTTCCTGGAGTGACAGATGCCGTATCAGGCTATGCGAATGGTAGAGGGGAAACAACCAAGTACGAATTGATTAACCAAACAGGTCATGCGGAGACTGTTCATGTTACCTATGATGCTAATCAAATTTCTCTTAAAGAAATCCTGCTTCACTATTTCCGCATTATCAATCCAACTAGCAAAAATAAACAAGGAAATGATGTGGGAACCCAGTACCGTACTGGTGTTTATTACACAGATGACAAGGATTTAGAGGTGATTAACCAAGTCTTTGATGAGGTGGCTAAGAAATACGATCAACCTCTAGCAGTTGAAAAGGAGACCTTGAAAAATTTTGTAGTGGCTGAGGATTACCACCAAGACTATCTCAAGAAAAATCCAAATGGCTACTGCCATATCAATGTCAATCAGGCGGCCTATCCCGTCATCGATGCCAGCAAATATCCCAAACCAAGTGATGAGGAATTGAAAAAGACCTTGTCACCTGAGGAGTATGCAGTCACCCAGAAAAATCAAACAGAACGAGCTTTTTCAAACCGTTACTGGGATAAATTTGAATCTGGTATCTATGTGGATGTAGCAACTGGTGAACCTCTCTTTTCATCAAAGGATAAGTTTGAGTCTGGTTGTGGCTGGCCTAGTTTTACCCAACCCATCAGTCCAGATGTTGCCACCTACAAGGAAGATAAGTCTTACAATATGACACGCATGGAAGTGCGAAGCCGAGTTGGAGATTCTCACCTTGGCCATGTCTTTACGGACGGCCCACAGGACAAGGGTGGCTTGCGCTACTGTATCAATAGTCTCTCTATCCGCTTTATTCCCAAAGACCAAATGGAAGAAAAAGGCTACGCTTATTTACTAGATTATGTTGATTAAGAGGGCTTTCCTAAGCAGTTAGAGGAGAATTTTGCTATACTGATACTAGTAAGTGACAAAGGAGAGAAGCATGACCTATACAATCTTAATCGTAGAAGATGAATATCTGGTAAGACAAGGATTGACCAAGCTGGTCAATGTAGCAGTCTACGATATGGAAATCATCGGTCAAGCTGAAAATGGAAGGCAGGCTTGGGAATTGATACAAAAGCAGGTGCCAGATATTATTTTAACCGATATCAACATGCCTCAGCTAAATGGGATCCAGTTGGCCAGTCTGGTCCGAGAAACCTATCCTCAGGTGCATTTGGTCTTTTTAACAGGCTACGATGATTTTGATTATGCCTTGTCTGCTGTCAAACTAGGTGTGGATGATTACCTACTCAAGCCCTTTTCTCGTCAGGATATCGAGGAAATGCTGGGGAAAATCAAGCAAAAGTTGGATAAGGAAGAGAAAGAAGAGCAGTTACAAGATTTATTGACTGATAAGTTTGAGGGAAATATGGCCCAGAAAATCCAGTCCCATCTGGCTGATAGCCAATTTAGTTTGAAGAGTTTGGCCAGTGACTTGGGTTTTAGCCCGACTTATCTGAGTTCTTTGATTAAGAAAGAGTTAGGCCTGCCTTTTCAGGATTATCTGGTGAGAGAACGTGTCAAACAAGCCAAGCTTTTGCTTTTAACTACCGATCTGAAGATTTACGAGATCGCAGAGAAGGTTGGCTTTGAAGATATGAACTATTTTACCCAACGTTTTAAACAGATTGCAGGTGTGACACCTCGCCAGTTTAAGAAGGGGGAAGATCGATGAAACGTTCTTCTCTCCTAGTCAGAATGGTTATTTCCATCTTTCTGGTCTTTCTCATTCTCCTAGCTCTGGTTGGGACTTTCTACTATCAATCTAGTTCTTCAGCCATTGAGGCTACTATTGAGGGCAATAGCCAAACGACTATCAGTCAGACTAGCCACTTTATCCAGTCTTATATCAAAAAATTAGAAACCACCTCGACCAGTTTGACCCAGCAGGCAGATGTCCTAACCTATGCTGAGAATCCCAGTCAAGAAAAGGTCAAGGGAATTCGAGATTTGTTTTTGACCATTTTAAAGTCAGACCAGGACTTGAAAGCTGTTGTGCTGGTAACCAAATCTGGTCAGGTCATTTCTACGGATGATAGTGTGCAGATGAAAACTTCCTCAGATATGATGACTGAGGATTGGTACCAAAAGGCTATTCATCAGGGAGCTAAACCAGTTTTAACTCCAGCTCGTAAATCAGATAGCCAGTGGGTCATTTCTGTCACTCAAGAACTTATTGATGCAAAGGGAGCTAATCTGGGCGTGCTTCGTTTGGATATTTCTTACGAAACTCTGGAAGCCTATCTTAACCAACTTCAGTTGGGTCAGCAGGGCTTTGCCTTTATCATCAATGAAAACCATGAATTTGTTTACCATCCTCAACACACAGTTTATAGCTCATCTAGCGAAATGGAGGCCATGAAACCCTACATCGAGACAGGTCAGGGATATACCCTTGACCACAAATCCTACGTCAGTCAGGAAAAGATTGCTGGAACTGATTGGACGGTGCTTGGCGTGTCTTCGTTGGAGAAGTTAGACCAGGTTCGGAGTCAACTCATGTGGACCTTGCTTGGAGCCAGTTTCACATCTCTTCTTGCTTGTCTCTGCTTGGTGTGGTTTAGTCTTAAACGCTGGATTGCCCCTTTGAAGGATTTGAGAGAAACTATGCTGGAAATTGCTTCTGGTAATCAGAATCTTCGTGCCAAAGAAGCGGGTGCTTATGAATTGAGAGAGGTGACTCGCCAGTTCAATGCCATGTTGGATCAGGTTGATCAGCTGATGGTAGATATTCGCAGGCAGGAAGAAACGACCCGTCAGTACCAACTTCAAGCTCTATCAAGCCAGATTAACCCCCATTTCCTCTATAACACCTTGGACACCATCATCTGGATGGCTGAATTTCAAGATAGTCAGAGAGTGGTGCAAGTGACCAAGTCCTTGGCGACTTATTTCCGCTTGGCGCTCAATCAGGGTAAAGATTTGATTTGCCTGTCTGATGAAATTAATCATGTCCGCCAGTATCTATTTATCCAGAAACAACGCTATGGCGATAAGCTGGAATACGAAATTAATGAAAATCCTGCCTTTGATAATCTAGTCTTGCCCAAGCTAGTGCTACAACCTCTTGTAGAGAATGCTCTTTACCATGGCATTAAGGAAAAGGAAGGCCAGGGACATATTAGAGTTTCTGTTCAGAAACAGGATTCGGGATTGGTCATCCGCATTGAGGATGATGGGATTGGTTTCCAAGACGCTAGCGATAGTAGTCAAAGTCAACTCAAACGTGGGGGAGTTGGTCTTCAAAACGTTGACCAGCGGCTCAAACTTCATTTTGGAGAAGATTACCAAATGAAGATTGATTCTGTCCCCTCAAAAGGGACGACAGTTGAAATATACATAAATAGAATAGAAACTAGTTAACTCCCAGTCAATTCTGGGAGTTTTATGCGTAATTGGGCAAGCTTTCTAGGTTGTCTATCTTGCTAAAACGTAGAAAAAACGATATGATAGATAATGACAAAAGAGGTATCAAGTATGAAGGAAAAAGACATTCAAAGAGAAACAAGCCAGATTGTAAAAGATGTATTAGAAAAGGCCAATTTGAAGCAGGGATCTATCTTTGTTTTGGGCCTTTCTTCTAGTGAAGTGATAGGTGGTCAGATTGGCAAGGAATCCAGCCAAGAAATTGGGGAAATCATTGTGAAGACCATCCTAGATATCCTAGAAGAAAATGGAATTCATCTAGCCGTTCAAGGTTGTGAACATGTCAATCGGGCCCTCGTCGTTGAACGTCAGGTGGCAGAGCAGTTTGGTCTGGAAATGGTCAGTGTCCTTCCTACCCTTCATGCAGGAGGTTCAGGTCAGTTGGCAGCCTTCAAGTTTATGCAAGATCCAGTTGAGGTTGAATTTATCAAGGCTCATGCTGGATTGGATATCGGAGACACTGCAATTGGCATGCATGTCAAGCATGTTCAGGTTCCGATTCGCCCTCTTTTGAGAGAAATTGGGCATGCCCATGTAACGGCTCTTGCTAGCCGTCCAAAATTAATTGGAGGTGCGCGTGCGCATTATCCACAAGATTCTATCAGAAAGTCGTGAGAATGAAAAAAACAAAACAACAACTAGAAAAAATCACCAAATATTCGATTCGTAAGCTAACTGTTGGGGTAGGTCCTGTAGCCATCGGGGCCTTCCTTTTTGGTGCTAGTACCCTTTCAGTAGATAAGGTTCAAGCCAATGAAGTCGGCGGTGCTCATAGCGTTCATTACCGTTATTTGGCGGAGCAGGAATTGACCGAGTCTGAAAAAGCCCTGATTCACCATGAAGTTCCTACAGAATTTCAAGATGATGATATTCTTTATGTAGTTTATCGCAAGAAGGCAACTACCAGTCAACAACTTCCTTATACAGGAAGTAAGGAACTAGCTTTGGCAGGTCTTGGCTTGGCAACGGCTTCTCTAGCAGTCTTTTTGGTGTCCAAAAAAGGTCGTAGAGAAGTTCTAGGTGTTCTCTTGATTGGTTCTTTAGGAGCCAGCACCTTTGTACCTTATGGGACATTCGCATTTGAAAATAAAGAATTGCTTTCTTATAACCAAACTATTTCAGCCTCTACACATGAAGGCTTGGCTGAAGGGATTATCCATATTGATGGCTATGAATACATTGGCTACTTCAAGGAAGCAGAACTCCATCCATCAAGACCAGCTTCAGCTGAACAGACTCAGTTGCCAGTAGAGAAGCAAAGTTCAAAAGAAATCGAGAAAACTGAAGTCGTTCAAGAAAGACCTGCTGTTGCTCCAGAAACTATCGTTGAGAATCCTGTAGTAGAGAATCCAGTTGCTCCTGCTATTGAAGAAAAACCAGTTTCTGAGAAGCCTCAGACAAGACAGGAAGAGAGCTTGGTGGAGATTCCGTTTGAAACAGTCACAAATCCAGATGCGAATCTAGCAGAAGGACAGACTCGTATCGTCGCAGCTGGAGTAAATGGTCAGCGTCGCCTTGTAAGCAAAGTTTCGATGGTCAACGGTCAAGAAGTTAGAGAAGTCATCGAAGACCAAGTAGTCCAAAATCCTGTGTCGCAAGTCATTGCAGTCGGAACTAAGAAAGAGGTGCAACCTGCTCCAACTCCAGTACCACAAGCTGAACCAAGTCACCAAGTAGCTAAAGGTACACAAGAAGAAGGTAAGACAGGACAATCCTTAACGCAACCAGAATTGCCAGAGGCTTCAGTAGAAGCAAAAGGAACCCAAGAAGAAGGTAAAGAAGGTCAATCCTTAACACAACCAGAATTGCCAGAGGCTCCAGTAGAAGCAAAAGGAACTCAAGAAGAAGGTAAGGCAGGACAAGCTCTAACACAGCCAGAATTGCCAGAGGCTCCAGTTGAAGTAAAAGGTACACAAGAGGAAGGCAAAGCAGGTCAAGCTCTTGTACAAGAACCGTTACCTGAGTACAAAGTAACTGAGGGAACCCTTGTTGAAACATCGACTACAGACCTAGACTACAAAACTGAAACGACTGAGGATCCAACTAAGTATACGGACGAAGAAACTGTCGTAAGAAATGGAGAAAAAGGTAGTCAAGTTACTAAAACAACTTATAAAACAGTAGAAGGTGTTAAAACTGACCAAGTTCTTTCAACTAGCACAGAAGTTGCCAAGGAGCCTGTAAACCAACAGGTAAGTCGTGGGATAAAACCAATTGAAGGAACTCTTGTAGAAGAAAGTCTTGAAAAGATTCCATTTAAGGAAGTTGTTAAAGAAGATGACCAACTGAAAAAAGGCTTAGAAGTTGTAGCTCAAGAAGGAAAAGAAGGCCAGAAAAAAATCACCAAGACCTTTAATACCATTAAGGGAGTTAAAACAGAGGACGCTCCAAAAGTTACAGAGGAAATCCTTGAGGCACCTCAAGACAAAATTTTGAAACGTGGTACTAAGAACTTTGAAAAGCCAGTATTGACCATCACAGCAGTTGAACCTAAGGATTTGAAACGTACTTCAGATGTTAAGTATAGTCTAGAAAATCCAAGTAAGGCAGTCATTAAATCTATCACCCTAACTCTGAAAAAAGGTGATGAGATTGTCAAAACTTTGAATGTTTCGCCAGAAGACCTAACTGCTAATTTAACAGATTTACAGTACTACAAGGATTATAAACTTGAAACCAAGATGGTTTATGACCGTGGTGAGGGTGATGAAGAAGAAATTCTGAAAGAAGAACCTCTAAGAATTGACCTCAAAAAAGTTGAAATCAAGAACATCAAAGAAACAAGCTTGATGAGTGTAGACGCTGATGGTAATGAAACAGATACTAGTTTATTGACAGCAAAACCAGCTGATGTTGCTCCACTTTATTTACGAGTGACCACTCATGACAATAAAATAACAAGACTGGCTGTTGACAAGATTGAAGAAGTAGAAAAAGACGGAAAAACTTTATACAAAGTTACTGCCAAAGCACCTGATTTGATTCAACGGAATGCTGACAACACACTGAACGAAGAGTATGTTCATTACTTTGAAAAACAAAAAACACACGAAGGTGATGTATATTATAGCTTTGACGACCTTGTAAAAGCTATTCAAAAAGACCCGACTGGTACATTTAAGCTTGGTAGCAATATCAATGCTGCTAACGTTAAACCAGCAGGAAAATCTTATGTTACTAATGCTTTCAAAGGAACATTGACAAGCACTGACGGTAATAAATTTACCATTAGCAATATGAACAGACCTTTATTCGGTGATATTGTCGGTGGTACTGTTAAAGATTTACTACTTGAAAATGTAAATATCGACATGCCAGGGACTGATAGGATTGCACCGCTAGCGAATGTTATCAAAAATAATGCGACTGTAGAGAACATTAAAGTAACAGGTAACGTTGTTGGTAATAATGATGTATCTGGTGTTATCAATAAAATTGATGGTAGTGGAAAATTAAGTAACGTTGCATTTATCGGTAAAGTACACGCTGCTGGAAATCGCGGTGGTTACTTAACAGGTATCGTCGGTGAAAACTGGAAAGGTATTGTAGAAAAAGCTTATGTTGATGCTGAAATCACAGGTAACAAAGCTAAGGCCGCTGGAATCGTATATTCATCTCAAAACGGTGGCAACAACAATACTTTAGGTAAAGAAGGTACTCTTCGAAACTCTGTAGCAAAAGGCTCTATTGAACTCAAAGAAGCCGTTATGTCTGGTGGACTGCTAGGGACTAACTGGGCACTAGGGGCTATAGAAGACAACATCACTATGATGAAAGTTAAGACTGGTGAAATGGTCTTTGGTCATTCTGATATTGATGCTGATGATTACTTTACATACTCTAGAACGAAGCGCAATTACAGTGTTGAGGGTGTAAGTGAAGGTAAAACAACTTATAATAATTCTAAAAAAATTCCTAGCATAACTAAAGAAAAAGCTGATGAATTAATCTCTAAAATGGGAATCACTGCTGATAAATTTGAAAGCACACTTCCTGTTGAAGATAAACTGAACAATATTGTAAGTAAAGCTAATCAATACAAAAATATTGATGACTACGATGCTTCTCGTGAGCTTGCTTACCGTAACATCGAAAAACTTCAGCCATTCTATAACAAAGAATGGATTGTCAACCAAGGGAACAAGCTTGCAGAAGGTTCAAACTTATTAACGAAAGAAGTCTTGTCTGTTACTGCGATGAAAGGCAATGACTTTGTCACAGACCTTACAGATGCTGACCATATTTTGGTTCACTACGCAGATAAGACAAAAGACATCTTTACAATTTCACCGAAAGAATCTAAAGTGAAACAAGTGAAAGAATACAGCGTGGCTGAATTGGGTGAAGTCGTTTATACACCAAACATGGTTGTTAAAGATCGTACAGATTTAATCAGCGCTATCGAAAGCAAGTTAAGTCCAGTAGAATTACAATCTGAGCCGATTTACCAACACTTGGGTAGAACTGGTGGCAACAAAGTCAATGCAATTAAAGATTTGTACTTAGAAGAAAGCTTCAAGTATGTTAAAGATAATCTTAATAAATTCGTTACGAAGTTAGTTGAAAATGAAGATCACCAGCTTAACACTGATGAAGCTGCAAAACGTGCCTTGATTAAGAAAATCGATGACAATAAGGCCGCAGTTCTTCTTGGTTTGTCTTACCTCAACCGTTACTACGGAGTTAAATTCGATGACTTTAATATTAAAGAATTAATGCTATTCAAACCTGACTTCTATGGTAAGAATGTAAATGTGTTAGACTTCTTGATTAAGGTTGGTTCTAAAGAAAGTAACATTAAAGGTGATAGAACTTTAGAAGCTTATCGCGAAACGATCGGTGGAGTTATTGGTATAGGTGAGTTAAACAGTTTCTTAGACTATAATATGCGTCTATTCACAAGTGACACAGACTTAAACGATTGGTTCATAAAAGCTACTAAAGATAATGTATATATCGTTGAACCTAAAACAACAACTCCTGAATTTGCTGATAAGAAACACAGAGCATACGAAGGATTAAACAACGATGTTCACGGTAAGATGATTTTACCACTTCTTAACTTAAAAGATGCGCATATGTTCTTAATCTCAACATATAACACTATAGCATACAGTTCATTTGAGAAATACGGTAAGAATACTGAAGCCGAACGTGAAGCATTCAAAGCTGAAATCAATAAAGTTGCTAAAGGTCAACAAAATTACCTAGATTTCTGGTCTCGTCTATCATTGGATAAAGTTCGCAACCAGCTGCTTAAGAGCAATAACATGGTGCCAACACCAGTACTTGATAACCAAAACTATAAAGGAATCAGCACAGATAAATATGGATATACGAATAGTGGTAAGGATGTAGCGCCTATCCGTGAATTGTACGGACCAACAGGTCGTTACCACGCAACTGACTGGCGTATGGGAGCTGTAGCTCGTATCTACGGTAATCCATATAAAGATGATTCAGTCTTCTTTATGGTGACGGATATGATTAGTGACTTTGGTATCTCAGCCTTCACTCACGAAACGACTCACGTAAATGACCGTATGGTTTATTTAGGTGGTTCAAGACACCGTGAAGGTACTGACCTAGAAGCATTTGCACAAGGTATGCTGCAATCACCTGCTGAAACAAGTCCAAACGGTGACTTTAAAGCACTAGGATTGAACATGGCCTACGAACGTCCAAACGATGGAAACCAATGGTACAACACTAATCCAAATGACCTTACTTCTCGCGCTGAAATTGATCATTACATGAAAGGTTTCAATGATACGCTTATGCTTCTTGATTATCTTGAAGGAGAAGCTGTAATTGATAAAGGCAGTAAAGAACTAAACAACGCTTGGTTCAAGAAAGTAGATAAGCAACTTCGTGGAGCTAATACGAAGAACCAATACGACAACGTTAGAGATTTAAATGCAGAAGAAAAAGAATATAATTTAACATCTGTTAACGACTTAGTAGAGAAAAACTTCATGACCAAACACGGTCCTGGTAATGGTCAGTATGATCCAACTGGATTTGGCTCTGCCTATGTAACTGTACCAATTACAGCTGGTATCTATGGTGGTAATACGAGTGAAGGTGCTCCAGGAGCAATGTCATTCAAACATAACACCTTCCGTATGTGGGGTTACTTTGGATATGAAAAAGGCTTCCTAAATTATGCTTCTAACATGCTGAAAAATGAGTCTAAACAAGCAGGTCATGCTACTCTAGGAGATGACTTCATCATTAAGAAAGTTTCTGATGGTAAATTTAATACTCTAGAAGATTGGAAGAAAGAATACTTCAAAGAAGTTGTTGATAAAGCGAAAGCAGGATTTAACCCTGTTACAATCGACGGTACTACATACAGTAGTTACGATGACTTGAAGAATGCATTTGTTGCTGCCGTTGATAAAGATAAAGCAACTCTTAATAATGGTTCAGTTAAATTTGATAATACCGTATCACTTAAAGAGAAAATCTTCAAGAAACTTCTTCAACAAACAAACAGCTTTAAAACTTCAATCTTTAAATAATTTTGTTAGTCCTGAAGGGACTGACTTAATCTCAAAAAGGAGAGGCAAGTATGTCTTCTCCTTTTTATTTATGTAGTGATTGACTGTTCATTTACAAGCATAATTATTGAATATATTTATAACTAAAATACTAGAAAATAGATTTTCAAAAAGTAAATGAAATGTCAGGCAGGGCTTTGTTTTATGGATTCTGTTCTAGTTCAAACAACTTGCAAAAATAGCTTAAAAATTATAAAATTAAATATAAAGTAATTTGTAAATACGCATAAAGTTTAATATGATATAATGTGTATACAGATAAGAGAAAAGGAAATATTATAAATGAAGAACAAGCTTTCTGATAAGTCCCTTGAGAATCAGAGAAAAGAAAAAATCATGCGTTTCTCCATTCGTAAATATAGTTTTGGTGCAGCGAGTGTAGCGGTTGCTGCCTTTTTAATGTTTTTAGGAAATGGAGCAGTTGCAGCTGATCAATTGAAAGTAACTGAAGAGTCTTCTAGTAAAGTAGAGTTGGCTCAATCAGGTGGGGAGAAGGCTGAAAATCAGAGTGAGTCCAAAATCAGTGAGCCAAAAATTAGTAAACCAGAATTAGATAAAAGCCAACTTGCAAATTATATTGGTGAAATTGAAGGTAAGATTTCAAGTGGAGCCTACGCTAATAAGACAGAGGAAAGTGTAGCGAGTCTAGCTGCTGAATTGGCTAATGCCAAAGCAACTTTAGCGAACGCAAGCAGTCAAGAAGAATTGACGAGTGCCTATCAAAAACTGGTTGCTACAGTTAACTCAAAATTACGAAATAAGCTGGTTGAGAAAAAAGAAATTGTTTCAACAGATACAACTGAAGGTAAAGAAACAGTTGGTATCAAAGCTGATAATACTGAGAAACCATCAGAATCAAATGCGATTGAAAATACTGGTGCCAATGATCCACGTAATGGGAGTGAAATTGAAAAGGATACAACATTCCGTGCAGCTGTGAATCAAGATCCTAAGGTAGACTTTACATTCTCCATACCAGATGAGAAGAAAATCTATATCTATAACGAAGAGCATTTCTCATTAGAAATTCCTGTTTATTCTGAAACTGGAAAGATTCGTTATGCAACGATTAAGAAAGGATCTAGACAAAGATTCCCTAATGTTGCAGGTACAGATAATGACTTGGATGTTGAATTTGGATTTACTGCTAGGGTAATAAATCGTGCTGAAACGGCAGGGGTAACATCGGAGGCGAGTCAAGCAAATCCTGCGAAAATCGTTATTACAGGTCGTCCAAACGATATACTGAAAAAACACAGAGATTATACAAAACAAGAAAACCAAACACTTAACGTGGGTACTCGTTATATTCAGGTGGTTGATGATCAAGGTAGAGAGAATCTTAAAAAAGGTGATAGTATTGCAGACCCAGGGTATTTCTACTTAGTATTAAAAGCTCAATCTAAGAAATATTCATTAAGATCTCAACCTACAGATGAAAAGATTTCTGTAACTAGTTTGACAAATCCTACAGCAGAAGACTTGCAAAAAATCAAAGATAGTATTCAACTAGAATATTCAACAACAAACGAAGATGCACGATTTGCTGATAAACGTGGAACTTTAGTTGAACATCCTGAGGATGTTATCCAATCTGTTAATATCGTTGGGAATAATATCGTTGTGACATTTACAGATGGTTCTACGAAGACAAAACCAGTAAGTGAAATTGTACAAAAAAATGTTCCGCCGGTTGTTAATCTACCGTATTCAAACGAAGCGAACAGAAATATTTATATCTATTCTGGAGAAGAGACAGACCTAACATTTACTGCAACGGATGAGTCTAAGATTAAGGACCTAAAACTTCGTGGCCCTGGTGACATTAACTATAATAATGCAACTAGTTTTGGTTTAGCAGTAGGGAATATTGTTGATAGCGCAGTAACAAGCGGAGCGGGTTCTGTTTCTGAAGATAAGAAGACAGCAACCATTAAAATGACTGGAACAACGAATTTAACTGCTGGGAAAAAATGGACAAGTGTTATCGTTGCAAAAGATGACAACAATGGAGAAAGTGCACCTTTTAACGGAAGAATTAATGCAACTACTAATCCTGCAGAACGTCAAAAAATTGAAGGTTATGTTGAATTTGTTGTAAAAAATCAAACTACTAAATATGATATTAAGACTCCAGAAGGAACAGTTAGTGTAGTAGATCCAGCGAATGTTACGGCTGACGAATTTGAAAAAATTAAAGAAAAAGTAAAAATCGAATACTCTCAAACTAACGATGATGCTAATTTTACTAGCAAGAGAGGACAAGCTGTAGACAATCAGGCGACAAGAATTTCTACGATTACAAAAGATGCTAATGGAAATCTTGTTGTGACCTATAAAGATGGTTCAACTGATACAAAACCTTTATCAGAATTCACAAGTTTAAATAAACAACCTGCAATTGATGCGGTTAACAAGGCTGCTGAAGATAAAATTGCAGAGATTAATGCTAATACAAACGCAACTGCAGAAGAAAAAGCAGCTGCAATCGAAAAAGTTAATGCCGATAAGGCGAAAGCTTTAACAGCAATTAATGATAACTCGGTAACGACAAAAGCAGCATTAGATAATGCCAAAACATCTGGGACAACAGCGATTAGCAATGATAATCCTGTAGTAACGAAGAAAAATACGGCAAAAGCAGCTATTGACTCAGCTTTAAGAGCGAAAGAAGCAGCCATCGATGCGAATGACGACTTAACGACAGAAGAGAAGAATGCAGCAAAAGCAGATGCACAGGCAAAAGCGAATGCAGCAAAAACAGCAATCGATAATGCAACAACAAACGTAGCAGTGGACTCAGCCCAAACGGCAGGAACAACAAGTGTAAGTTCAGTAATGCCAACAGCGGTAGCGAAACCAGCGGCTAAGAAAGCAATCGAAGACGCGCTGAAAGCGAAAGTAGCACAACTTGATGCAAGAAATGATTTAACAACTGAAGAAAAAGAAGCAGCAAAAGCAGATGCACAAGCAAGAGCAACAGCGGCTAAAAATAATATTGATACTGCAACAACAAACTCAACAGTAGATAATGCGAAAACTACAGGCGTTGCTGATGTAGAAAGCGTTAATCCGCAAGCAAGCCAAAAGAAAACTGACGCAAAAAATGCAGTTGATGAAGCGTTAAAAGCAAAAGAAGCAGAGATTGATGCCAATAACGATTTGACTGCTGAAGAAAAATCCAAAGCTAAGGAAGACGCAAAATCCAAAGCAGATGTAGCAAAGCAAGCCATCGACAACGCGACAACAAACGATGCAGTAACTCAAGCTAAAAACGCTGGGGCAATATCAGTAGATTCGGTGACTCCAACGCCGGTAGCCAAACCAGCAGCGAAGCAAGCCATCGATGACGCATTAAAAGCTAAGAATGACGCAATTGATGCCAACAACGATTTGACAGACGAAGAAAAAGCAAAAGCTAAGGAAGACGCGAAAGCGAAAGCAGACGCGGCGAAGCAAGCAATCGACAACGCGACAACAAACGATGCGGTAGAACAAGCTAAAAATGACGGAGCGACAAGTATATCTTCAGTAACTCCAACACCAACAGCTAAACCGGCTGCAAAACAAGCCATCGATGACGCATTGAAAGCAAAGAATGACGCGATTGATTCCAATAACGATTTAACGGCTGAAGAAAAAGCCAAAGCTAAGGAAGATGCGAAAGCCAAAGCCGACGCAGCGAAACAAGCGATCGACAACGCGACAACAAACGATGCAGTAACTCAAGCTAAAAACGCTGGGGCAACATCAGTAGATTCGGTGACTCCAACGCCGGTAGTCAAACCAGCTGCAAAACAAGCCATCGATGACGCATTGAAAGCAAAGAATGACGCGATTGATTCCAATAACGATTTAACGGCTGAAGAAAAAGCCAAAGCTAAGGAAGATGCGAAAGCCAAAGCCGACGCAGCGAAACAAGCGATCGACAACGCGACAACAAACGATGCAGTAACTCAAGCTAAAAACGCTGGGGCAACATCAGTAGATTCGGTGACTCCAACGCCGGTAGTCAAACCAGCTGCAAAACAAGCCATCGATGACGCATTGAAAGCAAAGAATGACGCGATTGATTCCAATAACGATTTAACGGCTGAAGAAAAAGCCAAAGCTAAGGAAGATGCGAAAGCCAAAGCCGACGCAGCGAAACAAGCGATCGACAACGCGACAACAAACGATGCAGTAACTCAAGCTAAAAACGCTGGGGCAACATCAGTAGATTCGGTGACTCCAACGCCGGTAGTCAAACCAGCTGCAAAACAAGCAATTGATGACGCATTGAAAGCTAAGAACGACGCGATTGATGCCAACAATGACTTAACAGACGAAGAAAAAACTGCGGCGAAAGCTGATGCAAAAGCCAAATCTGACGCAGCGAAGCAAGCAATCGACAAGGCGACAACAAATGATGCAGTAACGCAAGCTAAAAACGACGGAGCAACATCAGTAGATTCGGTGACTCCAACTCCGGTAGCCAAACCAGCAGCTAAGAAAGCCATCGATGACGCATTGAAAGCTAAGAACGACGCGATTGATGCCAACAATGACTTAACAGACGAAGAAAAAACTGCGGCGAAAGCTGATGCAAAAGCCAAATCTGACGCAGCGAAGCAAGCAATCGACAAGGCGACAACAAATGATGCAGTAACGCAAGCTAAAAACGACGGAGCAACATCAGTAGATTCGGTGACTCCAACTCCGGTAGCCAAACCAGCAGCTAAGAAAGCCATCGATGACGCATTGAAAGCTAAGAACGACGCAATTGATGCCAACAACGATTTGACTGCTGAAGAAAAAGCCAAAGCTAAGGAAGACGCGAAAGTCAAAGCCGATGCAGCGAAGACTGCAATCGACAAGGCGACAACAAATGCAGCGGTGGAACAAGCTAAGGCTGATGGAGCGACAAGTGTATCTTTAGTAACACCAACAGCGCAAGCGAAGCCAGCTGCAAAACAAGCCATCGATGAAGCATTAAAAGCAAAAGAAGCAGCAATAGATGCCAACAATGACTTAACAGCAGAAGAAAAAACAAAAGCTAAAGAAGATGCGAAAGCCAAAGCAGACGCAGCAAAACAAGCAATTGATCAAGCAACAACAAATGCATCGGTAGAACAAGCTAAAAATGATGGAACAACAGAAGTAAACAATGTGAATCCAACAGCGCAAGCGAAGCCAGCGGCTAAAAAAGCGATCGATGACGCGTTAGTTGATAAGATTAAAGAAATCGAAGCAAATAACAACTTAACAGACGAAGAAAAAGCCGCAGCTAAGCAAGAAGCGCAAGCCAAAGCAGACGCAGCGAAACAAGCAATCGACAACGCAACAACAAACGATGCAGTTGAGAAAGCTAAAAACGATGGAGTGACAAGTGTATCTTCAGTAAGTCCAACAGCGCAAGCTAAGCCAGCGGCTAAACAAGCAATCGACGATGCATTAAAAGCTAAGGAAGCAGCAATTGACGCAAACAACGACTTAACAGACGAAGAGAAAACTGCAGCGAAAGCTGATGCGAAAGCAAAAGCAGACGCAGCTAAGCAAGCCATCGACAACGCAACAACAAACGATGCAGTTGAGAAAGCTAAAAACGACGGAGTGACAAGTGTATCTTCAGTAAGTCCAACAGCGCAAGCTAAGCCAGCGGCTAAACAAGCAATCGACGATGCATTAAAAGCTAAGGAAGCAGCAATTGACGCAAACAACGACTTAACAGACGAAGAGAAAACTGCAGCGAAAGCTGATGCGAAAGCCAAAGCCGACGCAGCGAAGACTGCAATTGACAATGCAACCACAAACGATACCGTAACGCAAGCTAAAAACGACGGAGCGACAAGTGTATCATCAGTCACTCCAACACCAACAGCTAAACCGGCTGCTAAGAAGGCCATCGAAGATGCGCTGAAAGCTAAGGAAGCAGCAATCAACGCAAATAATGACTTAACAGACGAAGAAAAAGCCAAAGCTAAGCAAGAAGCGCAAGACAAGGCAGCTGCAGCGAAACAAGCGATCGATAATGCGACAACAAACGCGGGAGTAGACCAAGCTAAGGCTAATGGAACAACAGAAGTAAATAATGTAAATCCAACAGCAGTGGCAAAACCAGCAGCTAAAAAAGCAATCGACGATGCCCTAAAAGCTAAAAATGACGCGATTGATGCTCGAGATAATCTGACAGCTGAGGAAAAAATAGCAGCTAAGGAAGAAGCTAAAGCCAAAGCCGACGCAGCGAAGACTGCAATCGACAACGCAACCACAAACGATGCAGTAACTCAAGCTAAAAATGATGGGGCAGCAAGTGTATCTTCAGTGACTCCAACTCCAGTAGCCAAACCAGCAGCGAAGAAAGCAATTGATGATGCGCTAAAAGCTAAGAACGACGCAATCGACGCAAATAACGACTTAACAGATGAAGAGAAAACAGCAGCGAAAGCTGATGCGAAAGCAAAAGCCGACGCAGCGAAAACAGCGATTGACAACGCGACAACAAATGATGCAGTAGAAAAAGCTAAAAATGATGGAGCAACATCGGTAGATTCGGTGACTCCAACTCCAGTAGCGAAACCAGAGGCGAAGAAAGCAGTAGAAGATGCACTTAAAGCCAAAGAAGCAGAAATCGATGCTCGAGATGATCTGACAGCTGAGGAAAAAACAGCAGCTAAAGAAGAAGCGAAAGCCAAAGCAGACGCAGCGAAGACTGCAATCGACAATGCGACAACAAATAATGCAGTAACTCAAGCTAAAAACGCTGGAGCAACGAGTGTATCTTCAGTAAATCCAACAGCGCAAGCTAAGCCAGCAGCTAAGAAAGCAATAGACGATGCGCTTAAAGCTAAGAACGATGCAATCGATGTGAACAATAATTTAACAGCTGAAGAAAAAACAGCAGCGAAAGCTGATGCGAAGGCAAAAGCCGACGCAGCAAAACAAGCAATTGACAACGCGACAACAAATGCTGACGTTGAGAATGCAAAAACTACTGGAGTGGCAGATGTAAACTCATTGAATCCAGTAGCGGTTAAGAAACCAGAGGCGAAAAAAGCAGTAGAAGAAGCTCTTAAAGCAAAAGAAACAGAGATTGATGCGAACAATGACTTAACAGCAGAAGAAAAACTAGCAGCTAAGGAAGAAGCTAAGGCAAAAGCAGATGCAGCTAAGAAAGCAATCGATGGAGCTGATACAGATATTAAGGTTGATGTAAATAGTATATCTGGTTTAAGTGATGTAAATTCATTTAGTCCAGAACCAGTTAAGAAATCAGAAGCTAAAAAAGCTGTAGATGAAGCACTAAAGGCAAAAGAAGCAGAAATTGATGCGAATAATGACTTAACAGCAGAAGAAAAATTAGCAGCTAAGGAGGAAGCTAAAGCTAAAGCCGATGCAGCTAAGAAAGCAATCGATGAAGCTGATACAGATATTAAGGTTGATGTAAATAGTATATCTGGTTTAAGTGATGTAAATTCATTTAGTCCAGAACCAGTTAAGAAATCAGAGGCTAAAAAAGCAATTGATGCAGCTCTAGAGAAGAAAATAGAAGAAATCGATGCTCGAGATGATTTAACAACTGAAGAGAAAACTGCAGCAAAAGCTGAAGTAGAAAATAAAGCTAATGAGGCAAAAGACGCAATCGATGCAGCAGATACAGACATTAAAGTAGATGTAAATAGTGTATCTGGTTTAAGTGATGTGAACTCGTTTAGTCCAGAAGCAGCTAAAAAACCAGCAGCCAAACAGGCAATAGATGATGCATTAAAAGCAAAAGAAGATGCAATAGATGCGAATGATGATTTAACAGCTGAAGAAAAAACTAAAGCCAAAGCAGAAGCTAAGGCAAAAGCTGATGCAGCGAAAGAAGCAATCGACAATGCGACAACAAACGCAGAAGTGGAACAAGCTAAGACTGCAGGAACGGCATCAGTAGCTTCAGTGACTCCAAAGCCAGTGGCAAAACCGACTGCGAAGCAAGCCATCGACGACGCGCTTAAAGCTAAGAACGACGTGATTGACTCTCGTACAGACTTGACAGATGAAGAGAAAGCTGCGGCTAAGTCAGAAGCAAAAGCTAAGGCCAACGCAGCAAAAGCAGCCATCGATAATGCAACAACAAATGCGGAAGTAGACCGAGCTAAGGTGACTGGAATAACAGAAGTAAAAGCAGTAGATCCACAACCAGAAGCGAAGCCAGAAGCTAAGAAAGCCATCGATGATACCTTAAAAGCTAAGACTGATGAAATAGACTCTCGTACAGACTTGACAGATGAAGAGAAAGCTGCGGCGAAAGCAGACGCTAAAGCGAAAGCTGATGCAGCGAAGACTGCAATCGACAACGCAACAACAAACGATGCAGTAACTCAAGCTAAAAACGATGGGGCAGCAAGTGTAGCTTCAGTAAATCCAACAGCGCAAGCGAAGCCAGCGGCAAAACAAGCTATCGATGATGCATTGAAAGCTAAGACCGACGCAATTGATGCCAATAACGATTTAACAGCAGAAGAAAAAGCCAAAGCTAAGGAAGACGCAAAAGCGAAAGCTGACGCAGCTAAGCAAGCCATCGACAACGCAACAACAAACGATGTAGTAACTCAAGCTAAAAACGATGGGGCAGCAAGTATAGCTTCAGTAAATCCAACAGCGCAAGCGAAGCCAGCGGCAAAACAAGCTATCGATGATGCATTGAAAGCTAAGACCGACGCAATTGATGCCAATAACGATTTAACAGCAGAAGAAAAAGCCAAAGCTAAGGAAGACGCAAAAGCGAAAGCTGACGCAGCTAAGCAAGCCATCGACAACGCAACAACAAACGATGTAGTAACTCAAGCTAAAAACGATGGGGCAGCAAGTGTAGCTTCAGTTACTCCAGCAGCAGTAGTGAAGACAGCAGCTAAGCAATCCATCGACGAAGCTCTGAAAGCTAAGAATGATGAAATCGACGCTCGTACAGACCTAACAGATGAAGAGAAAGCTGCTGCTAAGTCAGAAGCAAAAGCTAAGGCTGACGCAGTGAAAGCAACCATCGACAACGCAACAACAAATGCAGAAGTAGAACAAGCTAAGGTGACTGGAACAACAGAAGTCACTTCAGTCAATCCAGAGGCGTTGACTAAGTCAGCAGCTAAGCAATCCATCGACGAAGCTTTGAAAGCTAAGACTGATGAGATAGACGCTCGTACAGACTTGACAGATGAGGAGAAAACTGCAGCTAAGGGAGACGCGAAAACAAAAGCTGACGCAGCGAAGACTGCAATCGACAACGCAACAACAAACGATGCAGTAACTCAAGTTAAAAACGATGGGGCAGCAAGTGTAGCTTCAGTGACTCCAGCAGCAGTAGCGAAGACGGAAGCTAAGCAAGCCATCGATGAAGCTCTTAAAGCTAAGAGTGCTGAGATAGACGCACGTACAGACTTAACAGACGAAGAGAAAACTGTGGCTAAATTAGATGCAAAAGCCAAAGCTGACGCAGCGAAAGCAACCATCGACAACGCAATAACAAATGCGGAGGTAGAACAAGCTAAGGTGACTGGAATAACAGAAGTAAAAGCAGTAGATCCACAACCAGAAGCTAAGACAGCAGCTAAGCAAGCCATCGATGATGCCCTAAAAGCTAAGAACGACGAGATAGACGCTCGTACAGATTTAACAGACGAAGAGAAAACTGCTGCTAAGTCAGAAGCAAAAGCTAAGGCCGACGCAGCAAAAGAAGTTATCGATAAAGCGACAACCAATGCAGAAGTTGACCAAGCAAAGTCAACTGGAATTGCAGAAGTCACTTCAGTAAATCCAGGTGCAGTGGCTAAGACAGAAGCTAAGCAAGCCATCGACGAAGCTCTGAAGGCTAAGAACGACGAAATCGACGCACGTACAGACTTAACAGATGAAGAGAAAGCTGCTGCTAAGTCAGAAGCAAAAGCTAAGGCTGACGCAGCAAAAGAAGCCATCGACAAAGCAACAACGAATGCAGCAGTCGACCAAGCTAAAACTAACGGAACTTTAGAAGTCACTTCAGTAAATCCAGAAGCAGTAGCGAAGACAGAAGCTAAGCAAGCCATCGACGATGCTTTGAAAGCTAAGACTGCCGAAATTGATGCTCGTACAGACTTAACAGATGAAGAGAAAACTGCAGCCAAAGCAGATGCAAAAGCCAAAGCTGACGCAGCAAAATCAGCCATAGATAAAGCAACAACGAATGCAGAAGTCTACCAATCTAAGTCAACTGGAATCACAGCAGTGACTTCAGTAAACCCAGAGGCAGTAGCGAAGACAGAAGCTAAGCAAGCCATCGACGAAGCGCTTAAATCTAAGACTGATGAAATCGACTCTCGTACAGACTTAACAGACGAAGAGAAAACCGCGGCTAAAGCAGAAGTAAAAGATAAGGCTGACGCAGCAAAATCAGCCATAGATAAAGCAACAAAGAATGCAGAAGTCGACCAATCTAAGGCAACTGGAATCACAGCAGTGACTTCAGTAAACCCAGAGGCAGTAGCGAAGACGGAAGCTAAGCAATCCATCGACGAAGCGCTTAAAGCTAAGACTTCCGAGATAGACTCTCGCACAGACTTAACAGAAGAAGAGAAAATTGGGGCTAAGGCAGAAGCAAAAACAAAAGCTGACGCAGCGAAGACTGCAATCGACAACGCAACAACAAATGCGGAAGTAGAACAAGCTAAGGTGACTGGAACAAGAGAAGTAAATAATGTAAATCCAGACGCAGTAGCAAAGTCAGAAGCTAAGAAATCCATCGACGAAGTTCTTAAAGCTAAGACTGCCGAGATAGACGGACGTACAGACTTAACAGATGAAGAGAAAACTGCAGCCAAAGCAGACGCGAAAGCTAAAGCTGACGCAGCGAAAGCAGCCATCGACAAAGCAACAACGAATGCAACAGTCGACCAAGCTAAGTCAACTGGTATTGAGGAAGTGAACTCAGTCAATCCGATTGCACAAATTAGACCGGCAGTTGGAGCAAGTGCTGGAGTTCATGTAAACTCAGCTAATCCAACTTCTAAAGAAAAACCACAGGAAAAACAAGCAATAGACCAAGTATTGAAAACTGATGAAGCCAAAGCTAAAGTGAAAGATAGTGTAGCATCTACTATCTCACAACTTGAAAATGAGAATCAGCAAGTAGCTACTAATCAGCGTGTAGTGGCTAGAGAATTGCCAAATACAGGTACAACAGAATCCATAACAGCAATTGTTGCAGCAACAGCTAGTGCGATACTTGGTTTTGGTCTTATTGCTCGTCGTCGAAAAGAAGATGAAGAAGACAAATTAGAAAATCAGTAACGATTTCTAACAGTTGCAACTCCTTTTTTGAGACTAAGTAGATAATATTATTCTTAAAACTCTCCTAGAGCAAAATAGCTACTAGGAGAGTTTTTTCTCTAATCAGAAGATACGTGACGGGACTAAAAACAATCTCATCTGCTTTGCGGATGAGGGTTTTCTTATTTTGTGCTATACTTAAGATATGCATAGAAAAACAGTGATTGATTTTAGGGCTTTGGGCGAGAGATACACCTTTACCCAGCCTATTAAAGAGTTGAAAACGAGAAATGTAGCAGAAGTGGCAGATTTGCTGGTACAAGTGGAAAGCTACCAAGAGCAAGGCTACTATGTGGTGGGCTATGTCAGCTACGAGGCTGCACCTGCTTTTGAGGAGAAATTAGCAGTTCATAAAGCTCCTTTACTGGACGAGTATTTGCTTTACTTTACTGTTCACGATAGGGTGGAGACATCTCCTATTCCCCTGACTTATGATGAGGTTGATTTGCCTTCAAATTGGCAGGAAGTGACGTCTGAAGCAGATTATGAAAAGGCGATTGCTCAGATTCACCATCATTTGCGGCAGGGGGACACCTATCAGGTCAACTACACCGTCCAACTCAAGCAAAAATTAAGTGCCAATCCTTTTGCCATCTACAATCGTATGGTAGTAGAGCAGGAGGCGGGCTACAATGCTTATGTTGAACATGACGAGATGGCAGTGATTTCCATGAGTCCAGAACTCTTTTTTGAGCAAAATGACCGCGAGTTGACAACACGACCAATGAAGGGAACGACTCAGCGTGGGGTAACTGACCAAGAAGATCTTGAACAGGCCAGTTGGTTGGAGCAGGATTCTAAAAATCGCTCTGAAAATATGATGATTGTGGACCTCTTGCGCAATGACATGAACCGTATTTCTGAGGTGGGGAGTGAGCATGTAGAGCGTCTTTGCCAAGTGGAACAGTATTCAACGGTTTGGCAGATGACTTCGACCATCAAGAGTTGGTTGCGAGAGGATGTTGACCTTGTAGAGATATTCCGTTCTCTATTTCCTTGTGGTTCCATAACGGGAGCTCCGAAAATTGCGACTATGGAAATCATCAAGGACTTGGAGCCACAACCGCGCGGAGTCTACTGTGGAACGATTGGTCTCCTGCTTCCAAATGGACGACGAATTTTCAATGTTGCTATTCGGACCATTCAACTGCATCAAGGGAAAGCCATCTATGGAGTTGGCGGAGGCATTACATGGGATAGCACTTGGGAGTCTGAATACCGTGAGGTTCATCAAAAGGCGGCAGTTCTTTATCGTAAACAAGCTCGTTTCAAACTGATTACTACAGGGAAAATCAGCCAGAAGAACTTGCTGTTTGAAGAACAACATATAGAAAGGCTGAGAAAAGCTAGTCGGTATTTTGCCTTTCCATTTGATTCAGAAAACTTGAAACAAAAGATAGAGGAAGAGTGTCAGGCTTGTGATGCTAATCAAGATTACCGCTTGCATATTTCTCTCGACAAGTCTGGAGAGATAGAAGTAGATCGTCAAGTATTAACAGCTCTTAGTCCAAGTTTTTGTCAGGCCAAACTTTGCCTTCAGGAAGCCAATTTGCAACAAGCCTTTATCTACTTCAAAACGACTCACCGACCGCATTTGAGCATAGGGGAGCAAGAGATCATTTACCATAATAAGTCTGGAGAACTTCTTGAAACCTCTATCGGAAATTTGGTTCTAAAAATCGATGGGAAACTCTACACACCGCCTATCCGACTTGGAATCTTGTCAGGAATTTATCGTCAACATTTGCTGGAAACAGGACAGGTAGAAGAGAAAATCTTAACCTTGGCAGATTTAGTCCAAGCAGAAGCTATTTACGGTTGTAATGCAGTGAGAGGCTTGTATGCGTTAAGCCTTGAGGAGAACTAGATGAAACTGATATTTTTACACGGGTTAGGGCAGTCAGCAGAGAGTTGGAAAGAAGTTCGGAATCTACTGACAGATTATCCTTCTGAGGCTATTGAGTTATTTCCTTCTGGAGTTAGCAACTATCAACAAGCTAAAGAGCGAGTTTATCAGCATCTAGCTCAAGAGACAGAACCTTTTATTTTGGTTGGATTATCCTTAGGTGCTGCTCTGGCACTAGAACTTTCCAGTTACGATTTACCAAATTTCCGAGCTTTGGTTCTATCAGGATGCCCACTTAAATTGTCCGGTAATATCCTTTTTTACATTCAGTTGCTGATTTTTAAACTACTTCCCAAAAGGGTATTTGAAAAACAGGGAGCAGACAAAGCTCTTATGGTCGGAGTTTCTGAGGAATTGAAGACACTTGATTTAACGGATATATCAAGAACTTGTCCTTATCCAACCTTACTAATTTGTGGCAGCAAAGATAAACCGAATCTTAGTTCTATGAGAAGTCTTCATAAACTAATATCAGAATCTCAATTTCAGATTATACCAGATGGACCTCATGTCTTGAATAAGGCTAAACCAAAGGAGTTTGTAGAAAAGATCAGAAGTTTCCTTGAATTGCTGAAATAAGTTTGATAAAATAATAGTGAAATCGATAACATCATCATAGGAGAAAGAAATGAATAAACGTTTATTTTTAAAAATGAGTCTGGCTACCTTGCCAGTTTTAGCCTTGTTTTCACAACCTGTGTTAGCAGAAGAAAACATTCATTTTTCTAGTTGTAAAGAAGCTTGGGCGAATGGATACGCAGATATTCACGAGGGAGAACCTGGTTATTCTGCCAAGTTAGACCGCGATCATGATGGTGTGGCTTGCGAATTGAAAAATGCTCCTAAGGGTGCTTTTAAAGCAAAACAAGCGGCTACAACTCAAACTGATACAACTTCATCCACAGCAAGTGGTTGGGTTAAGCAGGACGGTTCTTGGTACTATTTTGATGGAAATGGAAATCCAGTGAAAAATGCATGGCAGGGAAGCTATTACCTGAAAGCTGATGGTAAAATGGCACAGAGTGAATGGATTTATGACTCTTCTTATCAAGCTTGGTATTATTTGAAATCAGATGGTTCTTATGCTCGCAATGCATGGCAAGGAAACTACTATTTGAAATCAGATGGTAAAATGGCTAAAAATGAGCGAGTTGATGGAGGCCGCTACTATGTAGATGCTTCAGGTCTATGGAAACCATAAGTAAGGATAAAATCTAGAAAGTTAATGCAAACCTTTGCATAAATGAGTGAATTTTGTTATACTAGTACTGTAAGCATTTTCAATTAATTCATAATTAAAAAGGAGAATATGATGAGTCAAAAGATTATTGGGATTGACCTTGGTGGAACTTCTATCAAATTTGCAATTTTAACTCAAGAGGGAGAAATCCAAGAAAAATGGTCTATCAAGACAAATATTTTGGATGAAGGAAGCCACATTGTAGATGATATGATTGAGTCTATTCAGCATCGTTTGGACTTGCTTGGATTGGCAGCAGTGGACTTCCAAGGAATTGGGATGGGATCACCAGGTGTGGTTGACCGTGAAAAAGGGACTGTTATCGGTGCCTACAACCTCAACTGGAAAACTCTTCAACCAATTAAAGAAAAAATTGAAAAAGCCTTGGGCATTCCATTCTTCATCGATAATGATGCCAACGTGGCAGCTCTTGGTGAGCGCTGGATGGGTGCTGGTGATAACCAACCAGATGTTGTCTTTATGACACTCGGAACTGGTGTTGGTGGCGGTATCGTTGCAGAAGGTAAATTGCTTCACGGTGTTGCTGGTGCAGCAGGTGAGCTTGGCCACATCACTGTTGACTTTGACCAACCAATCGCATGTACCTGCGGTAAGAAAGGTTGCCTTGAGACAGTTGCTTCAGCAACAGGAATTGTCAACTTGACTCGTCGTTATGCCGATGAATACGAAGGCGATGCAGCCTTGAAACGTTTGATTGATAACGGAGAAGAAGTAACTGCTAAGACTGTCTTTGATTTGGCAAAAGAAGGAGACGACCTTGCTTTGATCGTTTACCGTAACTTCTCACGTTACTTGGGAATCGCTTGTGCTAACATTGGCTCAATCCTAAACCCATCAACAATCGTCATCGGTGGTGGTGTGTCAGCTGCAGGAGAATTCCTTCTACAAGGTGTTCAAAAAGTCTACGATGAAAATACCTTCCCACAAGTACGCACATCAACAAAATTGGCTCTTGCAACTCTAGGAAATGACGCTGGAGTTATCGGGGCAGCATCACTTGTATTGCAGTAAAATAATAAAAGGAGAAAAACACTACTTTAAATCGAGTGATTTTCCTCCTTTCTTTTTTTATGCTATACTAGTTAGGACAATAAATGAGGTGAGAGTAAATGACAAAAGCAGATACGATTTTTAAAGAGAATATTGAACGAATCCTCAAAGACGGTGTCTTTTCTGAGCAGGCCCGTCCTAAGTATAAGGATGGAACCGTTGCCAACTCCAAGTATATGACTGGTGCCTTTGCCGAGTATGACTTGTCCAAGGGAGAATTTCCCATCACAACCTTGCGTCCTATCGCTATTAAATCCGCCATCAAGGAAGTGCTCTGGATTTACCAAGACCAGTCTAATAGCCTAGAAGTTCTCAATGACAAGTACAATGTTCACTACTGGAATGACTGGGAAGTGGGAGATACAGGAACCATTGGTGAGCGCTATGGTGCCGTTGTTAAGAAACACGATATTATCAATAAGCTTCTCAAACAGTTGGAAGCCAACCCTTGGAACCGCCGAAACATCATCTCCCTTTGGGATTACCAAGCTTTTGAGGAGACAGAGGGCCTCCTTCCATGTGCCTTTCAGACCATGTTTGATGTCCGCCGTGTAGATGGGGAAATCTATCTGGATGCGACCTTGACCCAGCGTTCGAATGACATGTTGGTGGCCCACCACATCAATGCTATGCAGTACGTGGCTCTTCAAATGATGATTGCCAAGCATTTCGGCTGGAAGGTTGGGAAGTTCTTCTACTTCATCAACAATCTCCATATCTATGACAATCAATTTGAACAAGCTCAGGAATTGCTCCGTCGTGAGCCATCAAACTGCCAACCACGTTTGGTCTTGAATGTGCCAGATAAGACCAATTTTTTTGATATTAAAGCAGAGGACTTTGAGTTGGTGGATTATGACCCTGTCAAGCCACAGTTGAAGTTTGACCTAGCTATTTAAAAGAATAGAAAAAAGAAGTTGAGAAAATAAATCCCAACTTCTTTTGTTTCTTAACGTGATACGCGGCGACGAGCTGCTTTTTTACGGTTTTCTTCGATGAAAGCTGCTTTTTGCTCTTCTGGTTCGATCACTTTCTTTTTAAATGCGTATACTGCACCTGCGACTGCAGCGACAGTTCCTGCGACACCTGTTACAAGACCTTTAGCGAATCCTTTAGCCATGAGTCTTCCTCCTTTATCTTCTTAATCAGCCAGCCCCCTCAAGAGGTCACATTTTTCTGACTGACCTTTTTGTGTTATAATAATAGTAACGAAAAAATGGGAATTTTTCAAGGAAAAAAGATGAAAACAAAAATAATTGTGATTGTTGGACCGACTGCAGTTGGAAAAACAGCCCTTGCCATCGAAGTTGCAAAGCGTTTTAATGGCGAAGTGGTTAGTGGAGATAGCCAGCAAGTCTATCGAGGTCTGGATATAGGGACGGCTAAGGCTAGTCCAGAAGAGCAGGCAGCTGTTCCTCATCATTTAATCGATGTTAGAGAGGTAACCGAGTCTTACTCGGCTTTTGATTTTGTTTCAGAAGCTAAGAAGGCTATTGAGGATATTCAAAGCCGTGGCAAGCTAGCTATTATTGCTGGTGGGACTGGGCTTTATATCCAGAGCTTGCTTGAAGGCTACCACCTAGGTGGTGAGACTCCTCATGAGGAGATTTTAGCTTATCGAGCTAGTTTGGAGCCATATTCAGATGAGGAATTAGCCCATTTGGTGGAGCAAGCAGACCTTGAGATTCCCCAGTTTAATCGTCGTCGTGCGATGCGTGCCTTGGAAATTGCCCATTTTGGTCAGGATTTGGAAAATAAAGAGAGTCTATATGAACCGCTGATTATCTGCTTGGACGATGAGCGCAGTCAGCTTTATGAGCGTATCAATCGCCGAGTAGATCTAATGTTTGAGGCTGGGCTTTTGGATGAGGCTAAGTGGCTCTTTGCCCATTATCCAGATGTGCAGGCAGCCAAGGGCATTGGTTACAAGGAACTCTTTCCTTACTTCCGTGGAGAGCAGACCTTGGAGGATGCTAGTGAGAGTCTCAAACAGGCGACTCGTCGTTTTGCCAAACGTCAGTTGACCTGGTTCCGTAATCGCATGCAGGTCACCTTTTATCAAATCGGAGAATCTGGTGTGCAAGACCGTATTTTTAGCCAGATAGAGGAGTTTTTAGATGATTGAAACGGAGAAAAAAGAGGAGCGGGTCCTGCTCATTGGTGTGGAATTGCAGGGCATGGACAATTTTGACCTCTCCATGGAAGAATTGGCCAGTTTAGCGAAAACGGCTGGGGCAGTCGTTGTAGATAGTTACAGACAAAAACGTGAAAAATATGATTCCAAGACCTTCGTCGG
The DNA here is from genome assembly GCF_000148585.2 of Streptococcus mitis NCTC 12261. NCBI lineage: Bacteria > Bacillati > Bacillota > Bacilli > Lactobacillales > Streptococcaceae > Streptococcus > Streptococcus mitis. The sequence goes on along the minus strand of NZ_CP028414.1, from coordinate 1,258,340 downwards.
CTCTGGTAAGTTGGAAGAGATTGCGCTTATGGTGGATGCAGAAGAAATCACCACTGTCATCGTCAACAACCGTCTGACGCCAAGGCAAAATGTCAATCTAGAGGAAGTTCTGGGTGTTAAGGTCATTGACCGTATGCAGTTGATTTTGGATATCTTTGCCATGCGAGCTCGGAGCCATGAAGGGAAGCTCCAAGTCCACCTAGCCCAGCTCAAATATCTCCTGCCTCGCTTGGTTGGTCAGGGGATTATGCTCAGCCGTCAGGCAGGGGGAATTGGTTCCCGTGGACCTGGTGAAAGCCAGTTGGAGTTGAACCGTCGTAGTGTTCGCAACCAAATCACGGATATCGAGCGCCAGCTCAAGGTGGTTGAGAAAAATCGGGCGACTGTCAGAGAAAAACGTTTGGAGTCAAGCACCTTTAAGATTGGTTTGATTGGTTACACCAATGCTGGGAAATCAACCATCATGAACACTTTGACCAGTAAGACACAGTATGAAGCAGACGAGCTCTTTGCGACTTTGGACGCGACAACTAAGAGTATCCATCTGGGAGGCAATCTCCAAGTAACTTTGACAGATACAGTTGGCTTTATCCAAGATTTGCCGACAGAGTTGGTGTCCAGTTTCAAGTCAACCTTGGAAGAAAGCAAGCATGTGGACCTTCTGGTTCATGTTATCGATACCAGCAATCCTTACCATGAGGAGCATGAAAAAACAGTCCTGTCCATCATGAAAGACCTGGACATGGAAGATATTCCTCGCTTGACCCTTTATAATAAAGCGGATTTGGTGGAGGATTTTACGCCGACCCAAACGCCTTATACCCTCATTTCTGCCAAGTCTGAGGATAGTCGTGAGAACTTGCAGACACTATTTTTAGAGAAAATCAAGGATATTTTTGAATCTTTTACCCTGCGCGTGCCTTTTTCTAAGTCCTACAAGATTCATGATTTAGAAAGTGTTGCGATTCTTGAAGAACGTGATTATCAGGAAGACGGCGAAGTGATTACAGGCTACATTTCCGAGAAAAATAAATGGAGGTTAGAGGAATTTTATGACTGATATTAAAACCTTGGCTCTAAAATATGGGGGCTATACAAGTCTGGATAAGGTCTATCTGGATCAACTTCTAGCTGGTAAAACAGAGCAAGAGCAGTTGGCACTGATCACTCCTCCGCCTAGCGTGGTCAATGCTTATTTTGCAGAACTCTACCAGAAAAAAAGTCCTGAGGCTGCGACGGATTATTTTGCGGAACTCAGTCAGGAACTGAATCTTTACAATACTGAGCCAAGTTTCACCCTAGAAAATAAGCCTTTTATTCGGCTTAATCTGTCGGGTAAATCCTTTGGTTTTTGTTATGAGAGTGAGGGTCTGGGTCGGATTTTCTCTGAAAATGAAGAGAAGATTTCGGATGACTTGCTTTTTGAAATTGCGCAAATTTTCCCCCATCAACTGGTCTTTGAAGAGTCTGGTAAGATTTACATGAAGGCTGTTGTAGATGAGGAAGTTGTTAGCATGGAGAGTCTCACAGCTTTGACTGATTTGGAAAGCTTGGCTGATGGTCGTAAACGTCTCAAAGCCTACAGTCAAGAGGATTTATTGCAAGAAGCTAGAGCTTTTACTGGCAAGCGCTATTTCCGATCGGAAAACCGCACAGCCATGTTATATATTGATTAATTAGAAAGTATCGAATGGATATTCAATTTTTAGGAACGGGGGCAGGTCAGCCCTCTAAAGCCCGCAATGTTTCCAGTCTCGCCCTGAAACTCTTGGACGAGATTAACGAAGTCTGGCTCTTTGACTGTGGAGAAGGTACGCAAAATCGCATTCTGGAAACCACAATTCGACCACGTAAGGTCAGCAAAATCTTTATTACCCACCTACATGGAGACCACATCTTTGGCTTGCCAGGTTTCCTTTCTAGCCGTGCCTTTCAGGCCAATGAAGAGCAGACAGATTTGGAAATCTATGGACCTCAGGGAATCAAGTCATTTGTCTTAACCAGCCTTCGTGTGTCAGGTTCTCGTCTGCCCTACCGCATTCATTTCCATGAGTTTGACCAAGATTCCCTTGGGAAAATCCTTGAGACCGATAAATTCACTGTGCATGCAGAGGAGTTGGACCACACTATTTTCTGCGTTGGCTATCGTGTCATGCAAAAGGACTTGGAAGGAACTTTAGATGCTGAAAAGCTCAAGGCAGCTGGAGTCCCATTTGGCCCACTTTTTGGGAAAATCAAGAACGGGCAGGATGTTGTTTTGGAAGATGGAACTGAAATCAAGGCAGCAGACTATATCTCAGCTCCACGTCCAGGTAAGATTATCACCATTCTGGGTGACACCCGAAAAACCAATGCTAGTGTGCGTCTGGCTGTCAATGCCGATGTCCTTGTCCATGAATCGACTTATGGCAAGGGTGATGAAAAAATTGCTCGTAACCATGGCCACTCTACTAACATGCAAGCTGCACAAGTAGCGGTAGAAGCAGGTGCCAAACGCCTCTTGCTTAACCATATCAGTGCCCGTTTCCTCTCAAAAGATATCAGCAAGCTCAAGAAAGATGCTGCTAGCATTTTTGAAAATGTCCATGTGGTCAAAGACTTGGAGGAAGTGGAAATCTAGCAGTCACAGAAAGGATAAGTATGCCTACTATTCTCATTACTGGAGCTAGCGGTGGCCTGGCCCAAGAAATGGTTAAACTTCTGCCAAATGACCAACTCATCTTGCTTGGTAGAAATAAGGAAAAATTAGCCCAACTCTACGGAAATCATCCCCATGCAGAATTGATGGAAATCGATATTACCGATGACTCAGCCTTAGAATCTCTGGTAACTGACCTCTATCTCCGTTATGGCAAGATTGATGTCTTAATTAACAATGCTGGTTACGGGATTTTTGAGGAATTTGACCAGATTTCCGACCAAGATATTCATCAGATGTTCGAGGTCAATACCTTTGCCCTAATGAATCTGTCTCGTCGCCTTGCGGCTCGAATGAAGGAAAGTCAAAAAGGCCATATCATCAATATTGTTAGTATGGCAGGTTTGATCGCTACTGGCAAGTCTAGTCTCTACTCAGCCACTAAGTTTGCGGCCATTGGTTTTTCAAATGCTCTGCGCCTCGAACTCATGCCCTATGGAGTCTATGTGACAACAGTCAATCCAGGACCAATCCGAACAGGATTTTTTGACCAAGCGGACCCAGATGGGACTTATCTTAAGTCGGTTGACCGTTTCTTGTTAGAACCAGATACAGTGGCTAAAAAGATTGTCAAGATTATAGGAAAAAACAAACGAGAACTCAACCTCCCGATTTTGTTGAACCTAGCCCATAAGTTTTATACTCTCTTTCCCAAGCTAGCAGATAAGTTGGCAGGGGAAACTTTTAATTATAAGTAAAAAGAACCAATGTGCAGGTTGTTGCTAGCCTACATATTGGTTCTTATTATTTTTCAACTATCAAACTGGACTTCTTCTAGTAGATAGTCGATAAAGCGTTCGCCCATCTTAGAGAGGCTTGTTTTTTCATGCTGGATATAGACCAGCTCAATGGGGTCATCAATGTCCAGTGGGATAGAAACGATATTGTCTCCGTTGAGGTTGCTGTTCAAAATTCCTGTCGCAATGGTATAACCGTCCAAACCAATCAAGAGATTAAAGAGGGTGGCACGGTCACTGACTACGATAGATTTTTTGTGGTATTCCTGCGAGAGAATCTCTTCTGAAAAGTAGAAGGAGTTATGAGTTCCTTGATCATAGCTGAGGTAAGGGAAGTTCTCCAAATCAGATAGTTTGACCTTGTCTTTCTTTGCCAGAGGATTGGTCTTGCTGACAAAGATATGCGGTTGCGCGGTAAAGAGATGGTGAGCCAGCAGGTGGTTGTCATCCAGCATTTTCGTTAAAACATCACGGTTGTAGCTGTTAAAAAATAGGACACCGACCTCACTACGGAAGTTCTTGACGTCGTCGATAATCTCCCAAGTACGAGTTTCACGAAGGAAGAGCTCGTATTTCTCCATATCACTTTTCTTGAGTAGAGAAACAAAGGCATTGACTACAAAGGCATAGTGCTGGGAGGAAACGCTAAAGAGTTCGCGGTGGGCGACAGGATTTTTATAGCGTTCTTCCAAAAGCTGGGTCTGCTCGACAACCTGACGGGCATAAGAGAGGAACTCCATCCCATCACGGGTCAAGGTGATGCCCTTGGGGTTGCGGATAAAGATCTCAATGCCCATTTCATTTTCCAAATCTCTCACAGCGTTGGAAAGACTCGGTTGAGTGATAAAGAGTTGCTTAGCTGCCTCATTCATGGAGCCAGTTTCGACGATTTTGATAATATAGTGTAATTGTTGAATTCTCATGTTTTTATTGTACCACACTTGCGTCAGAATCGCCAAAGAAGATAGGAAAATCAGGGGGAGTGTGTGAGTCTCTGTAAAGTAGTTAAGAAGAAATTTTTAAACCATTTAGTAAATAAGATTAAAAATTTTACTCGAAAATAAGAAATTTGCACGATTTACTCATTACTTATCCAATACTAGAGTTTATACTAGTTACTGTAAAGATGATCATCTAAAAGAAGGAAGTAACCTTATGGCTAAAAATACAAGTCGTCCAGAGATTGATTCTCTAAGTTTCGAGGTTGAAAACCAAGAACTTTTCGGGAAATTACAAGCTAGTGGTACACAGCTTTTAAAATGACACTAGCAGGCCGCTGTGGATTGTGTTTCACCTGTTTCTATGAGTGTACGACAAATAATGTTCGCTGTTAGATAAAACAAAAGGAAAATTCTAGTGTTTTATTACAAAACATTGACAACATTTTGATTTGGTGTTATATTTACGGGGAGAAATACAAATAAAACAAGACAACTTTGAGATTGATTCTTTGGATTATGGAAATTAATAGCCAAGAATTAGATGGTAAATCCGCTGCTGTGTGGCGTACGGCTGTTAGATTAACAGCACAGGGGCGCTGTGGTTGGTGATTTACATATTCTTATGAATGTATTTCGCCAAACGTGCGCTGTGGATAAAACTCTCTATTTTTTGACAGGAGGATAAAATGGAAGGAATTATTGGAACACTAGAATTCTATGCACCTGTACTGGCCTTAGGAGTTGTTGTCATAGGGATTGTTTACTTTATGAAAAAAAGAAACGATCGCAAATAATCAACATCGACCGATACCTGAAAAAGGCATCGGTTTTTTTATTACTTGAATATATTGCACAAAATACTCATGCCAAACATTGAAAGGAACCGTATAATGAGAGAGTAATAAAGAAACGGAGGAATGAAATGATGAAACAGCTTATTGTGACAGGATTAACGAAAACATTTGGTCAAGGGGATAATATCGTTCATGCTTTATCAGATGTGAACTTGTCCGTTGAAAAAGGTGAATTTCTGGCAATTATGGGGGCCAGTGGTAGTGGAAAAACAACACTCCTCAATTGTATTTCAACGATTGATAAACCAACATCAGGTGAGATTCGATTTGAAGATTTTGACATCATCCATGCCAAGGAAAATGAACTAGCTGACTATCGTGCTAAAAACATTTCCTATATTTTCCAAGCCTACAACTTGGTGGAAACCTTGACGGTCTATGAAAATATCGTTCTACCTCTTCAAATTCAGGGGAAAAATATCAAAAAACATCAGGATAAGATTGAGGAAATTTTGGATAAGTTGGCCATCCAAAACTTAAAAGATAAGTTTCCTAATCAGTTATCAGGTGGTCAGCGACAACGTGTGGCAACTGCTAGAGCCTTGATTGATGATTCTAAACTGATTATCGCAGATGAGCCGACAGGAGCCTTGGACTCTGCCAATTCTGAAAAACTGATGGCGCTTTTGCAGGAAATCAATAAAAGTTTTGGTATTACCATTTTATTGGTTACGCATGCCCCTGCTGCAGCCAAGTACTCTTCACGGATGGTGCTACTTAGCGATGGAAAGATTATGGATGATTTGGAACGTAACAGCTTATCTAATGAACAGTATTTGCAAGAGATTTACAGCCGTACCAGATAGGAGGGGGAGAGTATGTATCCAAAATTGATTTTACGAAATGTATTTCGAAATTTACAGACCTATACCATCTATTTTTTCAGTCTGACCTTGATTTATAGCTTGCTCTACGCTTTTAATGCTTTACCAAGCCATCCAGTGATGCAAAGTTTATCAGGAGCAAAGGAAATGTTGACGACGGTGATGAGTCAGTACATGGGCTTGCTTTCCTATCTGATTCTATCGGCGATTGCCTTTCTCGTCGTTTATTCCACAAACTTTGTCCTGGGACGGCGTAAGAAAGAGCTGGGACTTTATGCAACGCTGGGAATGAAGAAGAAGCAGATTATCGGTACCCTGTTCTTTGAAACCATGCTGGTCAATATCTTTTCCTTGATTCTAGGTTTCTTGCTTGGATTGATTTTACTGGTCATTCTAGCTAAGATTGCATCTGAGTTTTTCATGGCCAATTACTTTGGTAGTCTGCTTTTCTTTGATAGCAAGTCTGTCATCTTACTAGTTTATTCCTATTTGGTAACCAGTTTTATTGTAGGTGTCATGGACATTCTTGCCTTTAGAAAGCAAAATATCATTGCACTTATTCAAGAAAATGGGGTCAAAAAATCTGTCTTGGCAAAAGGCAAGCCAGTTCTCCAAGTACTTCTCTTTATTCTTTCGACAGCTGTTATCGGCTTTGGTGCTCTCTATTTTTCAGACTATCATCATCTATCATTCTTGAAAAGCTGGGGTATCTTGCTGGTATCTATCTTCGTGATTTTTGTGATTTTATTTTACAATACCTTGAGCCATTTTATCTTGGTCTCCCTTAGAAAACTGCCTCAAACCTACTATAACAAACTAAACACTTTTAAAATCCGTCAATTTTCAAAACAAGCTGATAGTAATTCGGTCACGTTGGCTGTCTTATCCTTGACCTTGACACTGGCTCTCAGCTTACTCGTTTTTAGTGGTAGTGCCTATACGACTATGAACCGAGAGCTGAACAAATACTCACCTTATGATGTAACTGTCAATCTCTACCGTGGTAAAGAGTTTCAATTTTCTCAGGAATCTGTCAAAGACAGATTGAAAGCCGATGGCTTTGACTTTAACCTCATCAAAGAGGAGTACAGCTGCCCTATCTATTCTAGTGATTTAACTTATAAAGATTTGATTGATACCAGCAATCTCTGGGAGCATGATAAGAAACTTCCTGAATCAAAAGTACCGATTTTAGGAATTTCTGCCTACAATCATCTCCGCAAACTGCAAGGGAAAAAAGCGATTGACTTGGCAGAAGACCAATTTCTAGTCAATGCCAATTATAAAGGAACTGCCAAGCAGATCCAGGACTTTCTATCAACGACCAAAACCTTCATGATTAACGGTCATTCTCTCAACCTTGCCTCTTCAAAGCCACTTGAAACAGTTTACTTTTTATCTTCAGTAACTACAAATGACTCAGGAACCTTGATTGTACCAGATAAGGTAGTAGTTGGATTGACGGAAGACCACACGACCTATGTTGCCAATTTCAAGGAAAATATAGACAAACGGGAAGTAGAAACATTCTTGAGTCAGTGGATTGAAAAATACTACTTCACTCGTGATGGAGCAGAGTTGAATTCGTTCACCTATCAAACCAAAGGAAGTATTTTCGAGGTTTACCTTGGATTTATGGGCGTCATTGTCTTTGTCATGATTTTTGTCAGTGTTATTTTTATCATTATTTCCCTCAGTATCTTGTCCCTTCAAACTTCAACAAGTGCTTTGGATAGTGTAAATGATTATCAAATCTTATACCTTCTTGGAAATAAGAGGAAGCAAAATCGTACTATTCTTTTGCAACAGATTCTAAGTTATTTCTTGGTTCCGCTGGTCATCGCAGGTCCGCTAGCATTTGCCTTGAGTACCGCTCTTTTGGGCTATTTTGAGAACTTCGCTAATACCAGCATTTCTATTGATATCACCTATCTGGGAGTAGCGGTTTTACTCTTTGTCCTTTACTTGCTAGTGACTTACAGAGTAAGTTGGCAAATTATTGAAAATTAAGTCAAATACCAGAGTTGCCAATCCGACAATTCTGGTATTGTGTTATAATGATATTAAAGTAGTTCAGGAAGTGGATACATATGAAACAGTTTGTCAAATCGCTCTCGAAAAACTCACTTTTATTGTGGTGGTTGACGATTTTTAATCATCTAGCTTTAATGATTTATATTTATTATAGGATTCCTCTGGACTTTTCGACAGATTTTTCCTTGCAGATGGTTTTATTGCTGATTATTGCTTTAATTGTATTTAGCTATATTTGTAATATTGTGACCTTTCGGTATAGTGAGTTGAAACTTTGGTTGCTCCTGATGATGTTTCTCATTAGCTGGCAATCCATATTTAATCAAGGAGTTGCGAGCACCCTGTTGCACTTTTTTGATATTCTTCATCCTCTCAACTCTTTTTTATTGGTGTATAGTTCTCTGTCTATTATCTTTCTGGGAGAGAAAATAGGAGAAGAACTGTTGAGTGTGTCCTTTGTGTTGACACTAATCACCATTAGTTCGTATCTGTTAAGTCCTTCAATTTTTTTATTTCTGTCCTTGTTTGCGTCTTTCTTTTTAAACCTTGTTCCCTTGATTTTACTGATTTTATATCATAAAGAGTTGAAAAGTAAACTCAAGTATCAGAGACGAAATTTGTGGATATTAGCTTTGATATTGCCTCTTTCTTATTTCTTTTTGTATATCAATACGAGGGGCTCAGGAGTGATGAACCTAGTCTGGTATCTAGAAATTCTTGGTATCTTAGCTTTTTTACACTTCAAAACGATTGTCAGCTCTCTTCAAAAAAGGGTATCAGAGTTGAAATTGTCCTATATAAAAGCTTTTTCACGCTTGTTTTTACTGCTTATGTTTTTGTTAGTAGGCATTTTCATCATCTTTCGTCTAGACTTAAACACGAGCTTTTTGGTATTGAATATCATGTTACTATTGTTCGGGATTTGTTCGGAAGAATTGATTCGCCTTTTTCGTTCTGCTGAAATGCTAGATGCTAGGGATTATGTAAAAGTTCTCTTTTTAAAGCGTAACCGCATGGTGAAAAGTCTGCTGGCAAATGAAGACACAGAACAACAGTTCTCGGAATTTCTTCACAATGAAATCCTGCAAAATGTGATGGCGATAAAAAATTTCAATAAATATAGTATCAATCGGGCTTTTGGTGAACAGATCAATCTGGTGACAGAGGAGTTGGTTCAGCGGATTCGTGAGCGGATGGATTATTATCAGCCAATGGTAGAAACAGACGAGCAGTTAGACATACAGTATCAAGGGCTGATTAATCGGATTGTCAAGCGCTATCACGCAGAAAATGAAGTCGTCACACAGTTTCCTGTCCACTTTAGGCTTTTATCTCCTTACGATAAAATTACCTATCGTCTGGTTGAGGAATTGGCGACCAATGCCGTTAAGTACGCTAGTGGTGGAAGGATTTCTTTGAAGATTGATATGCATGATGACGCTCTTTTTATCATTTCTGAAAATGACTGCCTTCAAACAGAAAAATCCTTAGGTTATGGCTTGAAAAATATGTCTAATAAAATTAGTGTTTTAGGTGGTCAAATGCAGATTTTTGAAAATAACAAGAGATTTCGTGTAGAAATTACTCTCCCGATTGATAAGGAGTTGTGTTATGAAAATTTTGTTAATTGATGATCATAAATTATTTAGCCAAAGTATCAAGATGATTTTAGAGTTATCGGAAAACATTAAAAAGGTCCAGTTAGTGGATAATTTTTCGACTATTTCGGAGATTGCTTTTAATGACTACGACATTATTTTGATTGACATCAACCTGACGAGTCTGTATCAAGCTGATGGGCTGACCTTGGCACAAGAGATTATTGACAATGGTTGTTCTAGTAAGGTTGTGATTTTGACGGGATACAGCAAAAAGATGTATGAACACCGAGCTAAAGCTATGGGGGCTTATGGATTTCTAGATAAAAGTATGGATCCAGATGAGTTGGTGAAAAAACTGGAAAAGATTTATCTAGGAGGTAAGATCTTTTCAGATGAAGTGATGGTAGAGGTGCTAACACCACGAGAAATCGAGATACTAGAACTGGTTAGAAATGGCTTGACTATTGATGATGTCTGTGACAAGGTCTATGTGAGTAAACGTACAGTTTCCAATCACCTGGCCAATATCTTTTCAAAATTAGGAGTGGCTAACAGGCAGGAGGCGATTCATATCGCTGAGCAGTTGGGCTATTTTCCACCAGATTAAAAAGTTGCAGAAGATGCAGCTTTTTTAATTTCTGCGATACTTCTTGTGTGGTCTCTTCTTGAAAAAAACACAAAATTTTGCTAGAATGAGTCTTATGAAAACATTCTATGATGTGCAGCAATTCCTCAAACGATTTGGTATTATTGTTTACATGGGAAAACGCTTATATGATATTGAACTGATGAAGTTGGAACTCTCTCGGATTTACGATGCAGGGTTGATGGACAAATTAGACTATCTAGAGGCAGAAGCGGTTCTACGCAGAGAGCACAAGGTAGAATTGGATTATATTGAGAAAAATGGAGAAAAGAACTAATGGTTACTTGGATTTTGTGGGCACTTATACTGGCAATGTTGGCATGGATGGGCTTTAACTATCTTCGTATTCGCCGTGCGGCTAAAATTGTGGACAATGAGGAATTTGAAGCCTTGATTCGTACAGGTCAATTGATTGATTTGCGTGATCCAGCAGAATTCCACAGAAAACATATCCTTGGTGCCCGCAATATTCCTTCAAGTCAGTTGAAGACTAGTCTTGCAGCCCTGCGTAAAGACAAACCTGTCCTTCTCTACGAAAACCAACGTGCGCAACGAGTTACAAATGCAGCTCTTTACTTGAAAAAACAAGGCTTTTCTGAGATTTATATCCTTTCTTATGGCTTGGATTCTTGGAAAGGGAAAGTGAAGACTAGCTAATCTTATTTCCAAATTAGTCGAATGATAGGATGAAGCTATTGTTTTATAGTATAATTAATTTGTATAAAATTTAAGGAGTTCTTAGAACATGAAAGAAAAGAAGAAAAATCCACTTTTTGTGGGCATCTTGTCGATTATTCTTGGTTTGTTATTTCCGTTGGGAGGTATTGGTTTAGGTATTACCAGTTTATTGTATGCTAACTCACTTCAAAAAGAATCTGGACTAGACTATAAAACAGAAAAAATTATAGCTATTGTAGGGATTGTAGTTTCCGTAATTAATTGGGTTTTAGGATTGATTCTTTTTATGAATTAAGTAGTGTAAAACAAAAAAGCTTTATTTGAAAGCTTTTTTGTTTTATCCACTTTTCTCTAAGTAGTTTTTAATGATTTTCAATTCCTCTTGGTTCAAGGGACGGTATTGACCTTCTGCTAGTTCTGGGTCTAATGTAAACTCACCGAACTGAATTCGTTTGAGTGAGGTCACCTTGACACCAACCGAGAGAAACATTTTCTTAACCTGATGAAATTTTCCTTCTGAAATGGTGATAGAAGCTTGACTGAGGGAAGGACTTGCAGATAGAATCTCTAGTCTTGCAGGTTTACAGACAGTGCCATCTAAAAAGACAATTCCCTTTTGAAAGGCTTGGATATGGTCAGGTGTCAGAAGTCCATTAACCTCAACCTGATAAGTTTTATCGACATGATATTGGGGATGGAGGAGCTGAAAGCCCAAAGGACCGTTATCAGTCAAGAGGAGGAGTCCTGTCGTATCTCGGTCCAGTCGGCCGACGGCATAGAGCATGTCAGACTGGATGTCAGGCGGAAGGAGGTCCATGACGGTTGGAAGTTCCCTGTCTTTATTGGCTGTAACGACACCAGTAGGTTTATGAAGCATAAGATAGGTGTGTTCATAGCCTTGAATGATTCGACCCTGAAAAAGGAGTTCTTGTAGCCCTGTATCGATATTTTGAGCTAGGGAGCGGGCTGGGCAACCATCGACTAGAATTTCCCCTTTGAGTAAGGCTTGTTTCATGGCTTTTCGGCTGATTTTTTCTTGGGCTAATAAATTATCTAAACGCATACTGTGCCTATCTTATCATAAGTCGCTTGCTTTGAAAAGGCTTGACGTGAAAAGAAAAGCACAGTGAAAACATTTACACTTGCTTGAGTTATGTTATTTACCTGAAATTATGGTATAATCGTTCAGTTAGAAAATAAATTTTGAATATTATAGAGGAAATCATGACAAAATTAAGAGAAGATATCCGTAACATTGCGATTATCGCCCACGTTGACCACGGTAAAACAACCCTTGTTGACGAATTATTGAAACAATCAGAAACGCTTGATGCACGTACTGAATTGGCTGAGCGTGCTATGGACTCAAACGATATCGAAAAAGAGCGTGGAATTACCATCCTTGCTAAAAATACAGCCGTTGCCTATAACGGAACTCGTATCAATATCATGGACACACCAGGACACGCGGACTTCGGTGGAGAAGTTGAGCGTATCATGAAAATGGTTGACGGTGTTGTTTTGGTCGTAGATGCCTACGAAGGAACAATGCCACAGACTCGTTTTGTATTGAAAAAAGCCTTGGAACAAGACCTTGTCCCAATCGTGGTTGTTAACAAAATCGACAAACCATCAGCTCGCCCAGCTGAAGTAGTGGACGAAGTCTTGGAGCTTTTCATCGAGCTTGGTGCAGATGATGACCAGCTTGATTTCCCAGTAGTGTATGCTTCAGCAATCAACGGAACTTCTTCATTGTCAGATGACCCAGCTGACCAAGAAGCTACTATGGCACCAATCTTTGACACGATTATTGACCATATCCCAGCTCCAGTAGATAACTCAGATGAGCCTTTGCAGTTCCAAGTATCACTTTTGGACTACAATGACTTCGTTGGTCGTATCGGTATCGGTCGTGTCTTCCGTGGTACTGTTAAAGTTGGGGACCAAGTTACCCTTTCTAAACTTGATGGTACAACTAAAAACTTCCGTGTTACAAAACTCTTTGGTTTCTTTGGTTTGGAACGTCGTGAAATTCAAGAAGCCAAAGCAGGTGACTTGATTGCCGTTTCAGGTATGGAAGATATCTTTGTCGGCGAAACTATTACTCCGACAGACGCAGTTGAAGCTCTTCCAATCCTACACATCGATGAGCCAACTCTTCAAATGACTTTCTTGGTCAACAACTCACCATTTGCTGGTAAAGAAGGTAAATGGGTGACTTCTCGTAAGGTGGAAGAACGTTTGCAGGCAGAATTGCAAACAGACGTTTCCCTTCGTGTTGACCCAACTGATTCACCAGATAAATGGACTGTTTCAGGACGTGGAGAATTGCACTTGTCAATCCTTATCGAAACAATGCGTCGTGAGGGATATGAACTTCAAGTATCTCGTCCAGAAGTTATCGTAAAAGAAATCGATGGTGTTAAATGTGAACCATTTGAACGTGTTCAAATCGACACTCCAGAAGAATACCAAGGATCTGTTATCCAAAGCCTTTCTGAACGTAAGGGTGAAATGTTGGATATGATTTCAACTGGTAATGGTCAAACTCGTTTGGTCTTCCTTGTTCCAGCGCGTGGTTTAATCGGATACTCAACTGAGTTCTTGTCAATGACTCGTGGTTACGGTATCATGAACCATACCTTTGACCAATACTTGCCATTGATTCCAGGGGAAATTGGTGGTCGTCACCGTGGTGCCCTTGTTTCTATCGATGCTGGTAAGGCTACAACTTACTCAATCATGTCTATCGAAGAACGTGGTACGATCTTTGTCAACCCAGGTACTGAGGTTTATGAAGGAATGATCATCGGTGAAAATTCTCGTGAAAACGACTTGACAGTTAACATCACTAAGGCGAAACAAATGACTAACGTTCGTTCAGCTACTAAGGACCAAACAGCTGTTATCAAGACACCTCGTATCTTGACACTTGAAGAGTCTCTTGAGTTCTTGAACGACGACGAGTACATGGAAGTAACGCCTGAGTCTATCCGTTTGCGTAAACAAATCCTTAACAAGGCAGAGCGTGAGAAAGCTAACAAGAAGAAAAAATCAGCTGAATAAGAGCTAGAAAGAGATAAAGATGGTTTATTTAATCATAGGACTCCTCTTATTACTACTCTATGTATTTGCGACACCAGAAAGCATTAAAGGGACAGTCAATATCGTCCTTGTCGTCTTTGCTTTCGTAGCACTCTTGATTTTGCTGATGTTGTCTGTCCTGCAAATTTTTCAGCTACCGACAGAATTCTTTATCGCAATCGCCATGCTCTTCCTAGCATACTTTAGCTTGCGAGATATTACCCTCATGTCGGTTAGTAAAAACAAAAGAAGATAAAAAGAGAGCTTTGGCTCTCTTTTTGTTTGTTAGAATGCTGAATCTGAGCATTTTCGTTTAGAATTATTTCCATAAAAATGGTAAAATAGTAAGAGTAGAAATGGAGTTCGAGACATGAAAGTAATAGATCAATTTAAAAATAAGAAAGTCCTTGTTTTAGGTTTGGCCAAGTCAGGTGAATCTGCAGCTCGTTTGTTGGACAAGCTAGGTGCCATTGTGACAGTAAATGACGGGAAACCTTTCGAGGACAATCCAGCTGCCCAAAGTTTGCTGGAAGAAGGGATCAAGGTCATTACAGGTGGCCATCCATTGGAACTTTTGGATGAAGAGTTTGCCCTCATGGTGAAAAATCCAGGTATCCCCTACAGCAATCCCATGATTGAAAAGGCTTTGGCCAAGGGAATTCCAGTCTTGACTGAGGTGGAATTAGCTTATTTGATTTCTGAAGCACCGATTGTTGGTATTACTGGTTCGAACGGTAAAACAACCACAACGACTATGATTGGGGAAGTTTTGACTGCTGCTGGCCAACATGGTCTTTTATCAGGAAATATCGGCTATCCTGCTAGTCAGGTTGCACAAACTGCGTCAGACAAGGACACGCTTGTCATGGAACTTTCTTCTTTCCAACTGATGGGTGTTCAAGAATTCCATCCTGAGATTGCGGTTATTACCAACCTCATGCCAACTCATATCGATTATCATGGTTCTTTTGAGGAATATGTAGCAGCCAAGTGGAATATCCAGAACAAGATGACAGCGGCTGATTTCCTTGTCTTGAACTTTAATCAAGACTTGGCAAAAGAATTGGCAAGAAAAACACAAGCTACCGTTGTACCATTCTCAACACAGGAAAAGGTTGATGGAGCTTATCTGGAAGATGGTCAACTCTACTTCCGTGGGGAAGTGGTCATGGCAGCGAATGAAATCGGAGTTCCAGGTAGCCACAATGTGGAAAATGCCCTTGCGACGATTGCTGTAGCCAAGCTTCGTGGTGTGGATAACCAAACCATCAAAGAAACTCTTTCAGCCTTTGGAGGTGTCAAACACCGTCTCCAATTTGTGGATGAAATCAAGGGTGTCAAATTCTATAATGATAGCAAGTCAACCAATATCTTGGCTACTCAAAAAGCCTTGTCAGGATTTGACAACAGCAAGGTCATTTTGATTGCAGGTGGTTTGGACCGTGGCAATGAGTTTGACGAATTGGTGCCAGATATTACTGGACTCAAGAAGATGGTCATCCTTGGTCAGTCTGCAGAACGTGTTAAACGGGCAGCAGACAAGGCTGGTGTGGCATATGTGGATGCGACTGATATTGCAGATGCGACCCGCAAGGCCTACGAGCTTGCGACTCAAGGAGATGTGGTTCTTCTCAGTCCTGCCAATGCCAGCTGGGATATGTATGCTAACTTTGAAGTACGTGGCGACCTCTTTATCGACACAGTAGCGGAGTTAAAGGAATAATATGAAAAAAATTGTCTTTACAGGTGGGGGGACGGTTGGACACGTGACCCTTAACCTTTTGTTAATGCCTAAGTTCATCGAAGATGGTTGGGAAGTCCACTATATCGGGGACAAGCGTGGTATCGAACACCAAGAAATCCTCAAGTCAGGTTTGGATGTTACCTTCCATTCTATTGCGACTGGAAAATTGCGTCGCTATTTCTCTTGGCAAAATATGCTGGACGTCTTTAAAGTTGGCTGGGGAATTGTCCAATCTCTTTTTATCATGTTGCGACTTCGTCCACAGGCCCTTTTTTCAAAGGGGGGCTTTGTCTCTGTGCCGCCTGTTATCGCTGCGCGTGTGTCAGGAGTGCCTGTCTTTATTCACGAATCTGACCTATCTATGGGCTTGGCTAATAAAATTGCCTATAAATTTGCGACTAAGATGTATTCAACCTTTGAGCAAGCTTCAAGTTTGTCTAAGGTCGAGCATGTGGGGGCAGTGACAAAGGTTTCAGACCAAAAAAATTCAGAACCAGATGAATTGGTGGATATCCAAACCCACTTTAATCCTAAATTGCCAACTGTATTGTTTGTCGGTGGTTCTGCAGGCGCTCGTGTCTTTAACCAATTGGTGACAGACTATAAGAAAGAACTGACAGAGCGCTACAATATTATCAATCTAACTGGAGATTCTAGCCTGAATGAGTTGAGCCAAAATCTCTTTCGTGTTGACTATGTGACCAATCTCTATCAACCCTTGATGGAATTGGCTGATATTGTTGTGACACGTGGTGGTGCCAATACGATTTTTGAGCTCTTGGCCATGGCAAAATTGCATGTTATTGTGCCACTTGGTCGTGAAGCTAGTCGTGGTGACCAGATTGAAAATGCAGCTTACTTTGTAAAAAAAGGCTATGCAGAAGAGCTTCAAGAAAGCGATTTGACCTTGGACAGTTTGGAAGAGAAGCTTTCTCACTTACTAAGCCACAAGGAAGACTATCAAGCCAAGATGAAGGCTTCTAAGGAATTGAAATCTCTAGCAGATTTTTATCAATTGTTAAAAAAAGATTTATCATAAGGAAAGTAAATGTCAAAAGATAAGAAAAATGAGGGCAAAGAAATCCTCGAAGAATTTAAAGAGTTATCAGAATGGCAGAAACGAAACCAAGAATATCTAAAAAAGAAGGCTGAGGAAGAAGTAGCCCTAGCTGAGGAGAAGGAAAAGGAAAGACAAGCTCGAATGGCTTCAAAATCTGAAAAGTCAGATGCAACTGAGGACCAAGAGAGTGAATCTGATCCAAAAGACTCAAAATCAGCTAAGGAAGAGTCTGAAGAAAAAGTAGAAGAGTCAGAAGACGTCAAAAAAGAAGTACCCAAAGAAGAACCAAAATCCAAAGAGCCAAAGAAACAGAATAAACAGGATAAAAAACTAGAGAAAAAGCCTGTAAAGGAAAAACCGGTCAAACCGAAAATTCCAGGAGTTCATATCTGGCGGGCTATCTCGATTTTGTTTCTCAGTCTGATTTTATTGGTTGTCTCTGCTTATTTGCTTAGTCCTTATGCGACCATGAAGGATATTCGTGTTGAGGGAACAGTGCAAACTACAGATGATGATATTCTACAGGCTTCAGGCATTCAGGATTCGGATTATACGATTAACCTTCTGCTAGATAAGGCAAAATATGAAGAGCAGATTAAGTCTAATTATTGGGTTGAATCAGCTCAGCTTGTCTATCAATTTCCAACCAAGTTTACAATCAAGGTCAAGGAATATGATATTGTGGCCTACTATGTTTCTGGAGAAAATCATTATCCAATTCTTTCAAGTGGTCAGCTTGAAACCAGTTCGGTCAGTTTGGTGAGTCTGCCAGAAACTTATATATCAGTTCTCTTTAATGACAGCGAACAAATCAAGACCTTTACCTCAGAACTTGCTCAAATTAGCCCAGAACTCAAAGCAGCCATCGAAAAGGTGGAACTAGCCCCAAGCAAGGTGACATCAGATTTAATTCGATTGACTATGAATGATTCGGACGAAGTCTTGGTTCCCCTTTCTGAAATGAGTAAGAAATTGCCTTATTACAGTAAAATTAAGCCTCAATTGTCAGAACCAAGTGTGATTGACATGGAAGCTGGAATTTACAGCTAC
This sequence comes from Streptococcus mitis NCTC 12261, assembly GCF_000148585.2. Taxonomy (NCBI): domain Bacteria; kingdom Bacillati; phylum Bacillota; class Bacilli; order Lactobacillales; family Streptococcaceae; genus Streptococcus; species Streptococcus mitis. The sequence goes on along the minus strand of NZ_CP028414.1, from coordinate 1,240,389 downwards.
ACAGTGGCGGATAAATTAATTATGGAGGCTGAGGAAAAAGCCAAACAAGAGGCTAAGGAAGCTGAGAAGAAACAAAAAGAGGAAGAGAAGAAAAGACTGGAAGAACAGCAGAATAAATTAGAAGAGGAAAGGAAAAAGCTGGAGGAAGAGGGCAATCAAAACCAAACGACCCGACGTTCATCGCGCCGCTAGGTTTAGCTTTTCTCTTGTAGTTCTTCAGTGGTCATGTTTTTACTTGACAAGTTCTAGTAGAAATAATAGAATAGTAAAAAACCTTTAAAGCAGTCCAGAGAGGCAGCTAAGGTTAGACGGTGAAAGGGTGGAGACTACCCATTTTTCGTGGAACCTTGCTGTTGGCAGGTTCCTTTTTTCGTGGCTTCTTGTGGCCAGACTCTCTCACTAGCAAAGGTAAAAGGAGAAACCTATGCGAGAACATCGTCCAGTTATTGCTCTTGATTTTCCTAGTTTTGAGGCGGTCAAGGAATTTTTAGCTCTTTTTCCAGCAGAAGAAAGCCTTTATCTTAAGGTAGGGATGGAGCTTTATTACGCAACGGGGCCTGAGATTGTCTCTTACTTGAAAGACCAGGGGCACAGTGTCTTTTTGGATCTCAAGCTGCATGACATTCCCAATACAGTTAAGTCAGCTATGAAGGTCTTATCTCAGCTTGGAGTGGATATGACCAATGTTCATGCTGCTGGGGGTGTAGAGATGATGAAGGCTGCGCGTGAAGGTCTTGGAAGTCAAGCAAAATTGATAGCTGTAACGCAGCTTACATCAACGTCAGAAACTCAGATGCAGGACTTTCAAAACATCCAAACCAGCCTGCAAGAGTCTGTAATACATTATGCCAAGAAGACAGCTGAAGCTGGCTTGGATGGTGTCGTTTGCTCGGCTCAGGAAGTGCAACTCATCAAGCAGGCCACCAATCCAGATTTTATCTGTCTGACACCGGGCATTCGTCCTCAGGGAGCAGCGATTGGAGACCAAAAACGCGTCATGACGCCAGCGGATGCTTATCAAATCGGTAGTGACTATATCGTAGTGGGACGTCCCATTACCCAAGCTGAGAATCCTGTTGCAGCTTATCATGCCATCAAGGATGAATGGACACAGGACTGGAATTAAAGAACTAGATTAGAAAAATAAAAGGAGAAGACCATGACACTTGCTAAAGATATCGCTAGCCACCTCTTGAAAATTCAAGCCGTTTACCTCAAACCAGAGGAGCCTTTCACTTGGGCATCTGGTATCAAGTCACCGATTTACACTGATAATCGTGTGACACTAGCCTATCCTGAAACGCGTACTCTAATTGAAAATGGTTTTGTAGATGCTATCAAAGAAGCCTTTCCAGAGGTAGAAGTGATTGCAGGAACTGCGACAGCAGGGATTCCTCACGGAGCCATCATTGCTGACAAGATGAATCTGCCATTTGCCTACATCCGTAGCAAACCAAAAGACCACGGAGCTGGTAACCAAATCGAAGGCCGCGTAGCTCAGGGGCAAAAGATGGTAGTGGTTGAAGATCTTATTTCAACAGGTGGTTCTGTTCTTGAAGCAGTAGCAGCAGCAAAACGAGAAGGAGCAGATGTGCTTGGAGTTGTAGCGATTTTCAGCTACCAATTGCCAAAAGCAGATAAGAACTTCTCAGATGCAGGTGTTAAACTTGTGACGCTTTCTAACTACAGTGAATTGATTCATCTAGCCCAAGAAGAAGGCTATATCACACCAGAAGGCTTGGATCTCCTAAAACGCTTTAAAGAAGACCAAGAAAATTGGCAAGATGCTTAAGACATAGAAAATCAGGTAGTCACTAGGATTACCTGATTTTGTTTTTAATACTAAAGTTGAGCGATAACTTCCTCAGTTGTCAAAACTTGGTTGGCAATGTAGCCGTAGTTTGTTAGTGCAGCTTGGTAGGCTTCTTCACCTGGAGCACCGACAGCATCGTTAACAACAATGACATTGTAGCCTAATTCTATGAGTTCACGCATGTGTGAATCCACGCAGAGATTAGCATTCATACCAGCCAAGATGACGGTGTCGATACCATTTTTGCGGAGTTGAAGGTTAAGGTCGTTGCTTTCTGGGCCAAAGATTTTATGTCCGTTGACAACAATAGTATCTTCATCCAAAAATGGTTTAATCTCTTCAATCATATCTGCTCCAGAGCCTTCTGGAATTGCTGAATACTGGCTATCACGCCAAAACATTTCGTTTTCAATCATCATCGTTTCACCAGCAGCTTTAAATTGCCACTTGTGATCGTGTGGATAGAAGTAGTGCGGTGAGATAAAACGCTTGTAGCCACGCTCTTTAGCAAGAGCGAAAAGCTTTGTCAGATTTTCAATAGTATTAACTTTTTCAAGAACATCTTTAGTTGCTCCGAATCCTTTACCAGTAGATTTTAAGAATTCAACTTGCGGGTCTGTGATAACAAATGCGACATTTTTCTGATTGAACATGAGGTTCCTCCTAATATGATTTGATTAACAGCCAATAGGAATTTAGACTGTTAGTTTGATGATTTTCCAAATGGTAGTTTTAGTTACATACTGACCGTTCGGTACAATTATAATAACATCTAGAATTGAATTTGTAAATCAATTTGCTCAGAACAAAAATTTTAATGATAAAACAGTGGCAAAAGGAGGTGGTTTCAATTGTTTGGTCTCAGACTCTGAATCTGCTATAATAGGAAAAAAGAGAGGTGAGCAGATGAGCGTTAAAGAGCGTATTTTACAAAGTGCTGAGGAATTGATTTATCAGAAGGGTTATGATGCCACCTCCATCAGTGACATCATGGAGGTGGCTGATGTTGGCAAGGGGCAGCTTTATTATTATTTCAAATCTAAGAAGGAAATTGGTTTGACGGTCATTCAAGATATTTTAGCAAAGTGGCGAAAAGAGCTTTTTGAAGATATTTTTGAAGCAGACAAGTCTGACAGTGACAAGTTTTCGGATATGATTGACTGGGTTTGTCAATTTCATGAAAGTCAGACAGTCTTTTATGGTTGCCCAATTGGTAATCTGATTGTGGAATTGTCCACAGAAGATGAGAACTTCCGCTGTCCTCTCAATGATTTTATGACCCAGTGGACAGAGAAGTTAGCCAGCCTCTTGCAAGACCTGCATGCTGACTGGTCAGAAGAACGGTCGCAGTTGCAGGCCCGTCAAGTCATCTCCAGTATTCAAGGCAGCATTGTCATTCTCAAAGTCAGCCAAGACATCCAAGTTTTAGAAAATAATATGACGGATTTGAAAAAGAATTATTGTTAATTTTTAGCCGAAGAATTAAAAGTATGTTAATTTATGGATTGTGGTTAAGAGGTAAGAATGACAACAGATATTAAAACTGAAATTGGTCATAGAGTAAGACAGGAACGTGAACGTCACAAATTGACGAGAGAAGAGATCTGTGGACAGAAGCTGACTTAATAATCAAACAGCTGATGCGTACTGAGCTTGGGCAATCCTTGCCAACAATTACTAAGTTACAATATTTATCTAAGCGATTAGAAGTTCCGATAGATACTTTTCTTGAAAATAAAGAACTAGCTCTTCCTGAGGAATACTTTAAGATAAAGTACCGTATCATGAAGTCTCCAGTATAGTATATGGAGATTCCAAGCGTATTACGGAAAAACTAACTTTAATTGAGGAAGTTTATAATTGTTACGGTGACATCCTTCCTGAAGAAGAGTTGCTGAGTCTAGACTTGATTGAAAGAATATTAGGCTTGATAAGAACAGGGACAGGTAGTTTCGCTGAAGATATTTTTGATGATTATTTTAAGCAAGTAACACTAAAGCAAGTTTACACATTCAATGATTTACTATTAATTGATTATTTTGCTATGCAATGTCAAGACTTGATTTATAGAAGAGAGCATTAGATGATTTTCGGATTAAGTTGTTGAAACAGCAATTAGTTAGTGATGAAATGTATAATGTAGAGCTACTATCAGTTCTTTGTGCCATAGCGGTTGTTTATGTTGTTCATAATGACTATAAACATATGATATCTCTAGTAAAAAGATGAATGAAATTTTATCAGTAACAACGTTGCAAGTCTATAAACCTGGAATTTCAGTATTTGAAGCTAAGTGCTATCTTTATTTTGAAAATGATAAAAATAAAGCAAAGGAACTTTATCACTCAGCAACTATACTAGCTGAACAATTTGATGATAAAGTATTAGAAAATGAAAAGATTATTTGAATTTCCATAACTTAAGAAAGTTCATCATTTTTAATTATCTCTGTAAAATGATTGAAAGTATGAAATTTCCAAACAAAATATTTGAAAAGTTTTGAAAAAAGAGTTAAGATATTTTTGTAACATACAAAGTAAACGCTTACTTATTAAGGAGGGCATTTTATGTCATACAAAACAAGCAATGCAGAAGGTCATGTAGATTTCATTAATACCTATGATTTGGAGCCAATGGCGCAACAAGTTATTCCTAAAGCAGCATTTGGCTATATCGCTAGTGGGGCGGAAGATACTTTCACTTTGCGTGAGAATATTCGTGCCTTTAACCACAAACTCATCGTTCCTCATACACTTTGCAATGTAGAAAATCCAAGTACAGAGATTGAATTTGCAGGTGAAAAATTGTCTTCACCAATCATTATGGCGCCTGTTGCAGCTCATAAATTGGCAAATGAACAAGGTGAAGTGGCGACTGCGCGTGGTGTGCATGAGTTTGGTTCTCTTTACACAACTAGCTCTTACTCTACTGTAGATCTTCCAGAAATTACGGAAGCCCTTCAAGGGACACCTCATTGGTTCCAATTTTACTTTAGTAAAGATGATGGAATCAACCGCCACATCATGGACCGTGTGAAGGCTGAAGGTTATAAAGCGATTGTCTTGACGGCAGATGCGACTGTAGGGGGCAATCGTGAGGTGGACAAACGTAATGGTTTTGTCTTCCCAGTTGGCATGCCGATTGTTGAAGAATACCTGCCAGAAGGTGCTGGTAAATCAATGGACTTTGTTTACAAATCAGCTAAACAACGCTTGTCTCCACGTGATGTAGAATTTATCGCTGAATACTCAGGACTTCCTGTTTATGTCAAGGGACCACAATGCCGTGAGGACGTTGAACGTTCGCTTGCTGCAGGTGCTTCTGGTATCTGGGTGACCAACCATGGTGGCCGTCAAATCGACGGTGGACCAGCTGCCTTCGATTCACTTCAAGAAGTAGCTGAAGCAGTTGATAAACGTGTGCCAATTGTCTTTGACTCTGGTATTCGTCGTGGCCAACACGTCTTTAAAGCCTTGGCTTCAGGAGCAGACTTGGTAGCTATTGGCCGCCCGGTTATCTATGGCTTGGCTCTCGGCGGTAGTGTTGGTGTGCGTCAAGTCTTTGAACACTTGAATGCAGAATTGAAGACAGTTATGCAGTTATCTGGAACTCAGACTATTGAAGATGTCAAACACTTCAAACTCCGTCACAACCCATACAATCCAACCTTCCCAGTTGACCCTCGTGACTTAAAATTGTATTGATAAAATAGCTTGCCTCCACTTGATGTGGAGGTTTTTCTTCGTCTATAGGAAGAATAAATCACCATTGAAATCTATATAAATATATTTTTCAGTCAAATATCTTGCTAGGGCTTTCATTTTTTGCTATACTGGTCCAGTAATTAAATAATAAAGACATTTGGGGTGCTTTAGGCTGAGATGATACCCATTGAACCTGATACAGTTAAGACTGGCGAAGGGAAATGTGAAACGTTTTTTCGTATGGCGAAATGAACAATCTAATCTTGTAAGCTAAACTCTAATTCTTGATTGTAATTGGAGTTTTTTTGTTTATATAAGCTGAATGAAGGTGATACAAAGCATTTAGGTAGCTCTTCTTGAACGCCCTTGATTTTCTTTAAAAAGGTCAAGTAAAACTAGGATTTTCTTGATGTTTTGTTGATTACGAACGAGTAAAGAGAGGAAAAGTAAATATGGAAACACAAGACTATGCATTTCAGCCAGGTTTGACTGTTGGAGAATTATTAAAAAGTAGTCAGAAGGATTGGCAGGCTGCAATCAATCATCGTTTTGTTAAGGAACTTTTTGCGGGGACAATTGAGAATAAGGTCTTAAAAGAATACCTAATTCAAGATTATCACTTCTTTGATGCCTTCTTATCCATGCTGGGTGCCTGCGTAGCCCACGCAGACCAGCTTGAATCCAAGCTTCGTTTTGCCAAGCAACTAGGCTTTCTTGAAGCAGATGAAGACGGTTATTTCCAGAAGGCTTTCAAAGAGTTAAAAGTATCTGAGAATGATTATCTGGAAGTGACCTTGCATCCTGTAACAAAAGCCTTTCAGGATCTAATGTATTCGGCAGTGGATTCATCAAACTATGCACATCTTTTGGTCATGCTGGTCATTGCAGAAGGTCTCTATTTAGACTGGGGTTCTAAAGATTTGGCTCTACCTGAAGCCTACATTCATTCGGAATGGATCAATCTCCACAGAGGTCCTTTCTTTGCAGAGTGGGTTCAATTTCTGGTTGATGAACTTAATCGTGTTGGGAAAGGTCTAGAAGATTTGACAGAACTTCAGCAACGCTGGAATCAAGCAGTCGTTTTAGAATTAGCCTTTTTTGATATTGGTTACGATGCCTAGAGAAAGTTTAGGATATTTACAAATTTGATGAGGTAATTCTCTTCGAAAATCAAATTCAAACCACGTCAGCTTCACCTTGCCGTACTCAAGTACAGCCTACGGCTAGCTTCCTAGTTTGCTCTTTGATTTTCATTGAGCATAAATCATTCAATGTAAATAAAAAAATTTCTTAACGAAAGATAGAGATAAATCGAAATCAGTAGATCGTATAAAGTGAAAAGGAAAGATTTCAATATGACAAGTTTAAAATTATTAAAAGAAAAAGCACCTTTGGTCATTTGTATCACCAATGATGTAGTAAAAAATTTCACAGCAAATGGATTAGTAGCACTGGGTGCATCACCAGCCATGAGTGAGTTTCCAGCAGATTTAGAGGATTTGTTAAAGTATGCTGGTGGTTTATTAATAAACATAGGAACATTAACAGATGAAAATTGGAAATTATACCAAGCTGCTCTGAAAATTGCAGAGAAATATAATGTCCCAGCAGTTTTAGATCCTGTAGCCTGTGGAGCAGGAGAATATAGAAAAAAAGTAGCAGATGATCTAATTAACAATTACAAACTAGCAGCGATTAGAGGAAATGCTGGCGAGATTGCCTCTTTAGTAGGAATAAATGTGGAATCTAAAGGAGTAGATAGTGCGGGTGTAGATAATATTGACGAAATTGCTCTAGCAGCAAATGAGAAGTTTAATATTCCAATTGTAGTAACAGGTGAAGTGGATGCTATTGCGGTAAATGGAGAAGTGGTAACGATTCATAATGGTAGTGCCATGATGCCAAAAGTTATTGGGACAGGATGCTTATTAGGTGCTGTAGTAGCAAGCTTTATCGGACTAGAAAAAGGTCAAGAATTGAAATCATTAGAAACAGCAATGTTGGTTTACAATATCGCTGGAGAAATGGCAGAAAAACGTCCAAATGGGCATCTTCCTGGAACATTTAAAGTTGAATTTATAAATGCCTTATACGAGATTACAGACGAAGATGTAAAGAAATTCAAAAGAGTGAAGAAAAATGTTTCATAAAGAATTACTAAAACTATATTTTATTTGTGGAACGACTACTTGCCAAGGAAAAGATCTATATACGGTCGTTGAGGAAGCCTTAAAAGGTGGTATAACCTTATTTCAATTCCGTGAAAAAGGTGAGGGAGCCCTGAAAGGTATAGAAAAAGTCGAACTAGCAATAAAACTACAGGCTCTTTGTAAAAAATATAATGTTCCATTTATCGTTAATGATGATATTGATTTGGCATTGGAAATAGATGCTGATGGCGTACATGTAGGACAAGATGACCTTGGAGTTGATGAAATTAGAAAATTGATGCCAGATAAAATAATTGGTCTTTCTATAAAAAACGAGGAAGAATTTCAACAATCAAAAGTTGAATATGTAGATTATGTTGGTGTTGGTCCTGTATTTGATACCCAGTCAAAGGATGATGCTGGTGGTGCTATAGGTTATGAAGGTCTTAAATTGATGAGAAAACTATTGCCACAAATGCCCTTAGTTGCAATTGGTGGGATACAGACGCAACATATTAAAGACATTATGAAGACCAATGTTGACGGTGTTTCAATCATTTCAGCAATATCGTATGCAAAAAATATAGAAAAAACTGTTCGAGAAATGAGTGAAAAATAGGTATCGATCTAACCAAAGAAAGATCTGCTGTATTTCCAGTTCAATTTCTTGAACTGGAAAAAATCGTTTGTTATAATATTTATATAATTAAATAATAAAGACATTTGGGGTGCTTTAGGCTGAGATGATACCCATTGAACCTGATACAGTTAAGACTGGCGAAGGGAAATGTGAAATGGTTTTGTATTTATAGAAACTAACCATCTAATCTTGTAAGCTGAACTCTAATTCCTATCTGTAATTAGAGTTTTTTCTTTTACGAAACTGGATGAAGATGATACAAAGCATTTAGGTAGCTCACATTGAATACCCCACTTTTCTTTAAAAAAGGAGTTTTTTTATGTTGAAAAAATGGCAGTTAAAAGATGTTATCTTACTTGCTTTCTTGTCTATCTTTTTTGGTGGTGTTTTTGTGGGTTCAGGCTATCTGTTTGATATCCTCACCCTGATTTTAGCACCTCTTGGTTTACAGGCCTTTGCCAATGAAATCCTCTTTGGTCTCTGGTGTATGGCTGCGCCTATTGCTGCAATCTTTGTTCCAAGAGTCGGAAGTGCAACGATTGGAGAAGTGCTAGCTGCGCTTGCTGAAGTCCTTTATGGTAGCCAATTCGGTCTAGGTGCCCTTTTGTCTGGCTTGGTTCAAGGTTTGGGAAGTGAACTTGGTTTTATCGTAACCAAGAATCGCTATGAAAGTTGGCTCTCTCTAACTGCCAATAGTATTGGGATTACGCTTGTTAGCTTTGTCTATGAATACATTAAGTTAGGTTACTATGCCTTCTCCCTTCCTTTTGTCCTTTCCTTGCTTGTAGTACGTTTTATTTCCGTCTTTTTCTTCTGTACCATCTTGGTTCGTGCCATTGTCAAACTCTATCATCAGTTTGCAGCTGGAGGCAAGGCATAGATGGGGCTGGAACTACGAGCGATTCAGTCACCAATCTTCCCTGAGCCGCTTGATTTTACTTTTCATGCGCAAGCCTTTACCTTGTTAGTTGGGAGCAGTGGTTCAGGAAAATCCAGCCTCTTTCAAATGATTGCCCAAGTCAGTTCTCTTCCCTATAGCGGTCAAGTCCTGATAAATGGGAGCGAGGTCAGTCAGCTTTCTATCATCGAACGTGTCCAGACGGTTGGTATTCTCTTTCAAAATCCCAATCATCAATTTACCATGGAGAACTTGTTTGAGGAGCTGATTTTTACCTTGGAAAATATTGGGCATCCCGTTCAGGAAATTGATTCTAAAATAGCAGATGTGGTTCGACAATGTCGCTGCGAGAAGATCTTGCACCGTCCCATCCATCACTTATCAGGTGGGGAAAAGCAAAAGGCTGCTTTGGCTGTTCTCTTTGCTATGAATCCTAGGGTCTATCTCTTGGATGAGCCCTTCGCTTCCATTGACCGCAAGAGTAGGATAGAGATATTGGAGATTCTAAAAGAGTTGGCCTCTAATGGGAAGACAGTTATTTTGTGCGACCATGATTTATCTGACTATGAAGCCTATATCGACCATATGGTGGAGCTAAGAGACGGACAACTAACGAAAATAAATCAAATCCCTGCCTCTGAAATGACACAGGCTGTTTCAAAGGAGATTGCTTCTAGCCCAGAACTATTCCATATGGATCGAACAACTTGTGAGCTGGATAAGCATCCCCTCTTTTCAATTGCGGATTTCACATTTTACCAAGGGATTTCCTGTATCTTGGGTGATAATGGTGTCGGGAAATCAACCCTCTTTCGATCTATTCTTCAATTTCAAAAGTATAAGGGGCGCATTACCTGGAAGGGGACAGTCCTGAAAAAGAAAAAGAGTTTGTATCGTGACCTGACGGGTGTTGTTCAGGAAGCTGAGAAGCAGTTTATCAGAGTCAGTCTGCGAGAGGAACTGCAATTAGATAGTCCAGACTCTGAAAGAAATCAGCGGATTCTCCAAGCTTTACAATATTTTGATCTGGAGCAGGCATTTGATAAGAGTCCCTATCAATTAAGTGGTGGCCAGCAAAAGATTCTTCAGCTCTTGACCATCTTGACCAGCAAGGCGTCTGTGATTTTGCTAGATGAACCTTTTGCAGGTTTGGATGATAGAGCCTGCCATTATTTTTGCAAGTGGATTGTGGAGGAGAGAAATCAGGGAAGAAGTTTTCTGATCATTAGCCATCGTTTAGATCCCTTGATCTCTGTGGTTGATTATTGGATTGAGATGACTAGTCAGGGTCTCAGTCATGTGAAAAAAGTGACAATTACCAAACCACTCACATCTCAGAGTAGCAATACTCAAGGGGAGGTGAGATAGTATGGTCAAAGTAGCAACCCAGACACCGATTATCAGTCTCTTCTTGCTGATTTTATCCTTGGAAACATCTTTCATTCCTTCGATTGCTCTTAATCTCTCGGTAGTCGCATTTTGCATTCTCTTTATGCTCTATTACCGGCGATTTAAAGTATTGGCTTGGATGATTCTGCTCGCCATTTTGCCATCCTTGGCCAACTACTGGGCAGTTCAGTTACATGGGGATGCTTCGCAGGCAGTCATGCTTGGAACGAGGGCCTTTGTGACCGTTTGTATTGGTCTTGTCTTTGTTTCCTCTATTTCCCTAAAAGAGCTTCTCTTGTACTTGGCTCAAAAGGGGTTATCACGCTCTTGGGCCTATGCCTTGATTGTGGTATTCAATTCCTTCCCCCTTATCCAGCAAGAAATCAAGTCCCTCAAGGAAGCTTGCTTATTACGCGGTCAAGAACTACATTTTTGGTCGCCCTTGATTTACAGCAAGGTTCTGATGACAGTCTTTAGGTGGCGCCATCTTTACCTGAGAGCCCTATCGGCGCATGGATATGACGAACATGCACAGGCGGAGAATCGCTATCGGACTTTTTATATTCCTCAAAGGACACTATTCATCTACCTGCTTTTCTTTTTATTGCTTCAAACCAGTCTATTTTTATAAAGGAGTTATTATGGAATTTACAGATATTGCGATGGAATTATCCAAGGAAGCTTGGCAGACTTCCTTTCATCACCCCTTTGTTTTACAGTTGCAAGAGGGAAATTTAGACCTGTCCATCTTTCGCTATTACTTGATTCAGGATGCCTACTATTTGAAGGCCTTCTCAGAAGCCTATCACCTCTTGGCTGATAAGACTTCAAATCAAGAGATGAAAAGACTCTTGAAACAAAATGCTCAGAGTCTAGTGGAAGGTGAGTTATTTATCCGCCAACAATTTTTCAAGGAATTGGAAATCAGCGATCAGGAAATGGATGAGCATCCAATCGCTCCAACCTGCTATCATTATATCTCTCACATTTATCGGCAATTTGCAGAGCCAAACTTGGGTATTGCCTTTGCAAGCTTGCTGCCTTGTCCTTGGCTATATCATGATATAGGCAAATCACTTAATCTTAAACCATCACCAAATCCTCTCTATCAACAATGGATTGAAACGTATATTACGGATGAATTGGAGCAGCAGATCAGAGAGGAAGAGGCTCTGGTCAATCAACTCTATCGAGAAAGTGACGAGACAGACAAGAAAAAAATGCTAGATGCCTTCCACATCAGTGTTCATATGGAAGCTAAGTTTTGGGAAATGGCCTACCAACACCAGACATGGAAGAGCGATTTACAGTCTTTAGAAACAGGAGAAGAATAGAAACATGAGAAAGCACCAATTACAAGTTCACAAATTAACCATTTTATCCATGATGATTGCCCTTGATGTAGTCCTTACGCCTATCTTTCGGATTGAGGGAATGGCACCGATGTCCAGTGTAGTCAATATTCTAGCTGGAATCATGATGGGACCTGTTTATGCCTTGGCTATGGCTACAGTGACAGCCTTTATCCGTATGACGACTCAAGGGATTCCGCCTTTAGCTCTCACAGGAGCGACTTTTGGAGCCCTTCTAGCAGGTCTCTTTTATAAGTATGGTAGAAAATTTTACTTTTCTGCTTTGGGAGAAATTTTGGGAACAGGTATTATTGGTTCTATTGTTTCCTATCCTGTTATGGTACTCTTTACAGGATCGGCCGCTAAGCTTAGTTGGTTTATCTACACTCCTCGATTTTTCGGTGCAACCTTGATTGGTACAGCGATTTCCTTTATTGCCTTTCGATTTTTAATCAAGCAGGAATTCTTTAAAAAAGTTCAGGGATATTTCTTTGATGAAAGGATAGACTGATGCAGGCATTTACAAATCCTTTTCCTCTGGCAACGACTTCCCTCATTCACTGTATTACCAATGAGATTTCTTGTGAGATGCTAGCAAATGGGATTTTGGCTCTGGGATGTAAACCAGTTATGGCAGATGATCCCCGTGAGGTTCTTGATTTTACTAAGCAAAGCCAGGCACTCTTCATCAATTTGGGGCATTTGTCAGCTGAGAAGGAAAAAGCAATCCGTATGGCAGCTTCTTATGCAGATCAAGTTTGTCTTCCAATGGTAGTAGATGCAGTTGGCGTAACAGTTTCATCCATTCGTAAGAGCTTAGTTAAAGACCTTTTAGACTATAGACCTACGGTACTTAAAGGAAATATGTCGGAAATCCGAAGTCTTGTTGGCTTAAAACACCACGGCGTTGGGGTAGATGCGAGTGCTAAAGATCAAGAAACTGAGGATTTGCTTCAAGTCTTGAAAGACTGGTGTCAGATCTATCCAGGTATGTCATTCTTAGTCACAGGCCCTAAGGACCTCATCGTTTCGAAGAATCAGGTCGCTGTACTGGGAAATGGCTGTGCTGAATTAGACTGGATAACAGGGACAGGAGACTTGGTTGGAGCTTTAACAGCTGTTTTTCTCAGCCAAGGAAAGACTGCCTTTGAAGCTTCTTTCCTAGCGGTTTCTTATCTCAATATCTCCGCTGAGAGAATAGTTGTTCAAGGAATGGGATTGGAAGATTTTCGTTACCAAGTACTCAATCAGCTTTCACTCCTCAAAAGAGATGAAAACTGGCTAGATGCTATCAAAGGAGAGGTTTATGAATAGAGAAGCACTTAGACTATATCTGGTAACCAATCGCTACCAAGATTCCTTGCAAAGTTTTCTTGAAAAGATTGAGACGGCTTGCCGCTCAGGGGTTACCATAGTCCAATTACGAGAAAAAAATCTCACAACAAATCAATATTATCAACTGGCAAAACAAGTCAAGGAAATAACAGATGCCTATCAGGTACCCTTGATAATCGATGATCGTTTGGATGTTTGTCTTGCGGTTGATGCTGCTGGTCTGCATATTGGAGACGATGAACTACCAGTTTCGGTTGCCCGCAAAGTCCTAGGTCCTGAAAAAATCCTCGGTGTCACAGCTAAAACTGTAAAAAGAGCCCTCGAGGCAGAAGAAGGAGGTGCGGATTACTTGGGGACAGGAGCCATTTTCCCGACTACGACCAAGGAAAATGCACCCATCACTCTGATTTCAACCTTGAAGACAATTTGCCAAAGGGTTGCCATTCCAGTAGTTGCCATTGGCGGCTTGACATCAGAGAACATTGACCAACTTATCGGCACGGGCATAGCTGGTGTAGCTGTAGTGCGTGATTTGATGCAGGCAGAAGATATAGAGACAAAAACGCAAGCCTTTTTGACAAAGTTGGATGACATTATTTTCTAATTAATACTCAATGAAAATCAAAGAGCAAACTAGGAAGCTAGTCGCAGGTTGCTCAAAGCACAGCTTTGAGGTTGCAGATAAAGCTGACGTCGTTTGAAGAGATTTTCGAAGAGTATAAAAACTCTCTAATTCCCTTAAAGTAGGAACTAGAGAGTTTTTTTAATCTTTAAAGCTTGTATGGTTAACTGGGCCAGAACCATGACCGAGTTGAGGGGCGTCTTGGATGGCTTTCGTGATAAAGGCCTTGGCTTTATCGACTGCTTGATAGAGGGTTTTCCCCTTGGCTAGTTCAGCAGTAATCACTGCAGCAAAGGTACATCCAGTACCATGTGTATGACAGGTTTGAATTCGTGGACTTTCCCAGACAAATTGGTCCTCCTTGGTAAAGAGGAAATCCTTGGCACCGCCTTCGAGATGGCCTCCTTTGATGACAACAGACTGAGGACCAAATTCTTTTAAAATCAGGCGACCGGCACGCTGCATGTCTTCAGGATCATGGATTGAAAAACCAACAATCTCTTCTGCCTCAGGAAGATTGGGTGTAATAATAGTTGCAAGGGGAAGTAGATTTGTTTTTAGGTAGTCTCTGGCACTGGTATCAATCAGGGTGTCTCCGCTTGTTGCGACCATAACAGGGTCAAGGACGTAGGGACAATCCAGCTTTTTAAGATAGGGCTGGATGATCTCCATGATCTCAGTAGTTGCCAACATCCCTGTTTTTACAGCCTGAGGTGGAATATCAGAAAAGACACTCTCCAATTGGGCTTTCAACATTTGAGGAGAAACGTGCTCGATTAATTGAACACCTCTGGTATTTTGAGCGACAAGACTGGTCACAACGGCCATTCCATAGACATCTCTAGCTTGGAACGACTTTAAGTCAGCCATAATGCCAGCACCACCACTAGGGTCAGTCCCTGCAATGGTCAAAGCAACGGGTAAATAAGTCATCTAAAACCTCCCAACCAACTGAAGTTTGTATTCTTAAGAACAAGCTAGTCTGTTTTAGAAAGGCAATAGAAGACTGCTAGTCCCCATTATCATTTCCACTTCCATCAGCTAGCATTACCTAGATTGAGTCAAAGGGTCTAACAGTCGTTAATCTCAGCTTTACGCACCCCTAGTGGTTGTTTTCTTTTTTCTTTAGTATAGCATATTTTCATAGTTTATATAGTAAGATTTGACTGCAAATCCTTTATCATAGGGTTAAAATTCAATTTTTCAAAGAAAAGATTAATTTCATAGTTGACAAATGTAGATTTTAAGAGTATACTGATAATTGTAATTGACAAATGTAGATTTTGGAGGTGTGATTATGCAGATTTCAGATGCAGAATGGCAGGTCATGAAGATTATTTGGATGCAAGGAGAGCAGACTAGTTCAGATTTGATTAGGGTTCTGGCGGAGCGGTTCGACTGGTCCAAGTCGACCATTCAAACTCTTTTGGCTCGTTTGGTTGAGAAAGAGTGCCTGACGAGGAAAAAAGAAGGCAAGTCCTTTGTCTATTCAGCCCTTTTAACTTTGGATCAAAGTCGAGACTTGCTTGTTCAAGATATCAAAGATAAAGTTTGTTCCCGTAGGATTAAGAACTTGTTGGCTGATTTGATTGCTGAATGTGATTTTACTCAGGCTGACTTGGAAGACTTGGAAGCTGTGATTTCTGAGAAGAAATCAAGCGCTGTAACAGAAGTAAAATGTAATTGTATGTAAAGGAGACGTCATGTTGAATATTATTGTAACCATTATTTGTATTGCCCTTATCGCGTTTATCTTGTTTTGGTTTTTCAAAAAGCCTGAAAAATCTGGACAAAAGGCCCAGCAAAAAAACGGCTACCAAGAGATTCGAGTGGAGGTCATGGGGGGCTATACGCCTGAGTTGATTATCCTCAAGAAATCAGTGCCAGCCCGCATTGTCTTTGACCGCAAAGATCCTTCACCATGTTTGGATCAGATCGTATTTCCAGACTTTGGTGTACATGCGGATCTGCCAATGGGGGAAGAGTATGTAGTGGAAATCACGCCTGAGCAGGCTGGAGAGTATGGTTTCTCTTGTGGCATGAATATGATGCACGGTAAGATGATTGTAGAATAGGAGAATGATATGACTGAAATTGTAAAAGCAAGTCTTGAAAATGGTGTTCAAAAAATCCGTATCACGGCAGACAAAGGCTACCATCCAGCCCACATTCAACTGCAAAAAGGAGTTCCTGCTGAGATCACCTTTCACCGTTTGACACCTTCAAACTGTTATAAGGAAATTCTGTTTGAAGAAGAAGGCCTCTTGGAACCAATCGGCGTGGATGAAGAGAAGACAATTCGTTTTACCCCTCAAGAATTAGGTCAACATGAATTTTCTTGTGGTATGAAGATGCAAAAGGGAAGTTATACAGTTGTTGAGAAGACTCGAAAATCTCTATCACTTTTACAGCGTTTTTGGATTACTAGTATCTTTACTGTGCCTCTTGTAATCCTCATGATTGGGATGTCGACAGGAGGAATTAGTCACCAAGTCATGCGTTGGGGCACCTTTTTAGCCACAACACCGATTATGCTAGTAGCAGGTGGTCCTTATATCCAAAGTGCTTGGGCTAGTTTTAAAAAGCACAATGCCAACATGGATACCTTGGTTGCTCTGGGAACCCTAGTGGCCTATTTCTATAGCTTAGTTGCCCTCTTCGCTGGCCTCCCCGTTTACTTTGAAAGTGCTGCCTTTATCTTCTTCTTCGTTCTTATGGGAGCCGTTTTTGAGGAGAAAATGCGGAAAAATACTTCCCAAGCTGTGGAGAAATTACTTGACTTGCAGGCTAAAACAGCAGAAGTATTGCGTGAGGATAACTATGTTCAAGTCCCTTTGGAGCAAGTCAAGGTAGGTGACCTGATTCGAGTGCGTCCCGGTGAAAAGATTGCGGTTGATGGTGTCGTAGTAGAAGGTATCTCTAGTATTGATGAGTCTATGGTGACAGGTGAGAGTCTGCCTGTGGACAAGACAGTTGGAGATACCGTCATTGGTTCAACCATCAATAATAGTGGAACACTTGTTTTTAGAGCAGAAAAAGTTGGTTCAGAGACTGTTTTGGCTCAGATTGTGGATTTTGTGAAGAAAGCTCAGACAAGTCGTGCGCCGATTCAGGACTTGACGGATAAAATTTCAGGGATTTTTGTTCCAGCAGTTGTCATTTTAGGGATTGTGACCTTTTGGGTTTGGTTCGTCTTGCTCAGGGATAGTGTAGTTGTGCTTGGAGCGAGCTTTGTGTCTTCGCTTCTCTATGGAGTAGCAGTTCTGATTATTGCCTGCCCTTGTGCATTGGGACTTGCAACACCGACAGCCCTTATGGTGGGGACAGGTCGCAGTGCCAAGATGGGAGTTCTCCTCAAAAATGGAACGGTTCTACAGGAAATCCAGAAAGTCCAAACTATTGTTTTTGATAAGACAGGAACTTTGACGGAAGGGAAACCTGTGGTCACAGATATCATCGGCGACGAAGTAGAAGTGCTTGGATTGGCAGCTTCCTTGGAAGAAGCTTCTCAACACCCATTGGCTGAGGCTATTGTTAAGCGAGCGACTGAAACTGGACTTGAGCTTCACACTGTGGAAAATTTCCAAGCCTTGCACGGAAAAGGTGTTTCAGGGCAAATCAATGGAAAACAAGTTTTGCTTGGAAATGCTAAAATGCTGGATGGCATGGATATTTCTAGCACTTATCAGGAAAAACTAGAACAACTGGAAAAAGAAGCTAAGACAGTTGTGTTCTTGGCTGTTGAGAATGAAATCAAAGGCTTGCTTGCTCTGCAAGATATTCCTAAGGAAAATGCTAAGCTTGCCATCAGTCAGTTGAAAAAACGAGGTCTTAAAACAGTCATGCTGACAGGAGACAATGCTGGTGTGGCGCGTGCCATTGCCGATCAGATCGGAATCGAAGAGGTCATTGCAGGTGTCTTGCCAGAGGAAAAAGCTCATGAAATCCATAAACTACAAGCGTCTGGCAAAGTAGCCTTTGTTGGGGATGGTATCAATGACGCTCCTGCCCTTAGTGTAGCAGATGTGGGGATTGCTATGGGAGCTGGAACAGATATTGCCATCGAGTCAGCAGATTTGGTGTTGACAACTAATAACCTCCTAGGAGTGGTTCGTGCTTTTGACATGAGTAAGAAAACCTTTAATCGAATTCTGCTCAATCTTTTCTGGGCCTTTATCTACAATGTCGCCGGAATTCCGATTGCAGCAGGAGTCTTTTCAGGTGTTGGACTGGCTCTCAACCCAGAACTGGCAGGTCTAGCCATGGCCTTTAGTTCTGTATCCGTTCTGACCAGTTCACTCTTACTAAACTTTAGTAAAATAGACTAAAAGCGGGCTTGCTCGCTTTTTATACTCTTCAAAAATCTCTTCCAACCACGTCAGCTTTGTCTGCAACCTCAAAGCTGTGCTTTGAGCAACCTGTGGCGAGCTTCCTAGTTTGCTCTGTGATTTTCATTGAGTATTATAAAACAGAAGCTAAAAACGTTTTCAAACTGTACTGTAATAGAGAATAAAAACTTCTGAGCAGATTCTTAGTAAAGTCAAAATAAATGTGATAAATTAGTATTGTAAAAATTTACTGAAACGTTTTCAAAAACTATATGAAACCTTTTTTAGTAGATTTAAAAATATTTGAAGGAGAGTTATCATTATGACTCAAGGGAAAATTACTGCATCTGCAGCAATGCTTAATGTATTGAAAACATGGGGCGTAGACACAATCTACGGTATCCCATCAGGAACACTCAGCTCATTGATGGATGCTTTGGCTGAAGACAAAGATATCCGCTTCTTGCAAGTTCGTCACGAAGAAACAGGTGCTCTTGCAGCGGTTATGCAAGCTAAATTCGGCGGCTCAATCGGGGTTGCAGTTGGTTCAGGTGGTCCAGGTGCGACTCACTTGATTAACGGTGTTTACGATGCAGCTATGGATAACACTCCATTCCTAGCAATCCTTGGATCACGTCCAGTTAACGAACTCAACATGGATGCTTTCCAAGAATTGAACCAAAACCCAATGTACAACGGTATCGCTGTATACAACAAACGTGTAGCTTACGCTGAGCAATTGCCAAAAGTAATCGACGAAGCTTGCCGTGCTGCAGTTTCTAAAAAAGGTCCAGCTGTTGTTGAAATCCCAGTAAACTTCGGTTTCCAAGAAATCGACGAAAATTCATACTACGGTTCAGGTTCATACGAACGTTCATTCATCGCTCCTGCTTTGAACGAAGTTGAAATCGACAAAGCTGTTGAAATCTTGAACAATGCTGAACGTCCAGTTATCTATGCTGGTTACGGTGGTGTTAAAGCTGGTGAAGTGATTACTGAATTGTCACGTAAAATCAAAGCACCAATCATCACAACTGGTAAAAACTTTGAAGCCTTTGAATGGAACTATGAAGGTTTGACAGGTTCTGCTTACCGTGTTGGTTGGAAGCCAGCCAACGAAGTGGTCTTTGAAGCAGACACAGTTCTTTTCCTTGGTTCAAACTTCCCATTTGCTGAAGTTTACCAAGCATTCAAGAATACTGAAAAATTCATCCAAGTGGATATCGACCCTTACAAACTTGGTAAACGTCATGCCCTAGACGCTTCAATCCTTGGTGATGCAGGTCAAGCAGCTAAAGCTATCCTTGACAAAGTGAACCCAGTTGAATCTACTCCATGGTGGCGTGCAAACGTTAAGAACAACCAAAACTGGCGTGATTACATGAACAAAATCGAAGGTAAAACTGAGGGTGAATTGCAATTGTATCAAGTTTACAATGCAATCAACAAACATGCTGATCAAGACGCTATCTACTCAATCGACGTAGGTGACACTACTCAAACATCTACTCGTCACCTTCACATGACACCTAAGAACATGTGGCGTACATCTCCACTCTTTGCGACAATGGGTATTGCCCTTCCTGGTGGTATCGCTGCTAAGAAAGACAATCCAGATCGCCAAGTATGGAACATCATGGGTGACGGTGCATTCAACATGTGCTACCCAGACGTTATCACAAACGTTCAATACGACCTTCCAGTTATCAACGTTGTCTTCTCAAATGGTAAATATGCCTTCATCAAGGACAAATACGAAGACACAAACAAACACTTGTTTGGTTGTGACTTCCCTAATGCTGACTATGCGAAAATCGCTGAAGCTCAAGGTGCTGTAGGATTTACAGTTGACCGTATCGAAGACATCGATGCAGTTGTTGCAGAAGCTGTTAAACTCAACAAAGAAGGTAAAACTGTTGTGATCGATGCTCGCATCACTCCACACCGTCCACTTCCAGTAGAAGTACTTGAATTGGATCCAAAACTTCACTCAGAAGAAGCAATCAAAGACTTCAAGGAAAAATACGAAGCAGAAGAACTCGTACCATTCCGCCTCTTCTTGGAAGAAGAAGGTTTGCAATCACGCGCAATTAAATAATTCCTCTCGTCGAAAATCAAATTTAAACTGTGTTATCTTCACCTTGCCGTACTTCAGTACTGCCTGCGGTTCGATGCCTTGTTTATTCTTTGATTTTCTTAGAGCGAAACTTAAAAAGATCGGAGCAATCCGGTCTTTTTATGGAGGATAGTAAATGAATTTAAATCAATTAGATATTATCGTTTCCGATGTTCCACAAGTCTGTGCTGACTTGGAGCGTATTTTGGATAAAAAATCCGATTATGTTGATGACAGTTTTGCTCAGTTTACGATTGGCAGTCACTGTCTGATGTTGTCCCAAAATCATTTGATTCCTTTGGAAGATTTTCAGTCAGGAATCATTCTTCATATCGAGGTTGAGGATGTAGACCAGAATTACCAACGGTTGAAAGAACTTGGTATCCAGGTTTTAAACGGACCAACTGTAACCGATTGGGGAACAGAGTCCTTATTAGTTAAAGGGCCTGCTGGTCTAGTGATTGATTTTTATCGTATGAAGTAGGTAATTCTATTATCAAATTTTTTATCTAAACATTCTTGGAGTGAAACTTAAAAAGATCGGAGCAATTCGATCTTTTTTGTATTTATGCGACTTTCAGTCCGTCTCGCTCCGTTAGGTGCGAGACAAAAAACCACCCGTTTTCACGGGTGGTTATGATTTCTACACTTATTGTTTGGCTTCCTGTTTTAATTGTTGCACCTGTTCCTCGTACTGGACAAGCTCCCTGTCTTTTATATTGATAGTCGCTTCTGCTTCAGCAATGCGGCTTCTCAGATCTTGAGTCTTGTTATGGTGATAGCTAATACCAATAGCACTACCAGCAATGATCCCGATTACTAGACAAGTAAAAATCACCAAAATCAAGGGAGCAGATAGTTGTGTAAAGACAAGACTGACAGTTACTGTTTGACGATTGAGTAGACCAAATGAGATCACAATGACTAATAAGCTCAAACCGCCAATTAGATAAGCCTTATCTTTCAGTGACAATTCATTAAATTTTTTTAGCATAAGTTCCTTTTCTCCTGACTATGTTGATAGAAAACTACACACCATTTAGGTATTAACAAAATTCATTTTACTAGAAAATTTCGATACTGTCAATAATTTCTAACGGCTTATTTACCATCAATCAATCGATTCATTGAAAAGGAGTATTCATTTTCTAATATTTGATTGAGTAAACAGAACGGAGCAATTCGGTCTTTTTTCTGTTCCCTCTTTCTTATAACAAGATTGTGATAGTTTATATCTTTATAACAAAAGTTTTAAAGACTTGATTGTTTTGAAAGAATATTTTAAAATAAGATTCAGTAAAAATGAAAGAGGTTTTGAAAATGTCTGAAAAACAAATGAAAATTTTAGGTTGGGTAGCGACCTTTATGTCTGTTATGATGTATGTGTCTTACTTCCCACAAATCATGAACAATCTGGCTGGTCAAAAAGGAAATTTCATCCAGCCCTTGGTTGCTGCCATCAACTGTAGTCTCTGGGTTTACTACGGTCTTTTCAAAAAAGAAAGAGATATCCCCCTTGCAGCAGCTAATGCACCAGGTATTATTTTTGGCCTAGTGACGGTTATTACAGCTTTGATTTAAAAGGAACAGAGGAGACTAGTTTTCAGTCTTCTTTTTTGTTTCAGGGGAGGCTATTTACTTTTTCTAGAGGATAATTTTTTAAAAAACAATCTGATAAACTTAAATAGTAGAATAGTATCAGTATGTCACAGTATTTTATAAGAAAAGGTTTACAGAATAAGTTATAATATAAGTAAATGAACAAGCAAATAAGAAAGTGAGTAGAGTTATGACCGAAAAACTGACTTTTCCGGATGGTTTCTTGTGGGGCGGAGCGACAGCTGCCAACCAGTGTGAGGGTGCTTATAATTTAAAAGGTCGTGGATTGGCGAATGTGGATGTCGTCCCCATCGGTCCAGATCGTGAAGCCATTATCACAGGTCAGAAAAAGATGTTTTCGTTTGAGGAGGGCTATTTTTACCCAGCCAAGCAAGCTATTGATATGTACCATCATTACAAGGAAGATATTGCCCTTTTTGCGGAAATGGGCTTTAAGACTTATCGTCTATCCATTGCTTGGACTCGGATTTTTCCTAAGGGCGACGAAACAGTGCCAAATGAAGCTGGTCTAGCCTTTTATGAGGATTTATTTAAGGAGTGCCACAAGTATGGTATCCAACCTCTGGTGACTATCACTCATTTCGACTGTCCTATGCACTTGATTACAGAGTACGGTGGTTGGCGCAATCGTCGGATGTTAGACTTCTATGAAAAACTTTGTCGCACACTCTTTACCCGCTATAAGGGTTTGGTCAAATATTGGCTTACCTTCAACGAAATCAACATGATTCTCCATGCCCCCTTTATGGGAGCTGGGCTCTGTTTTGAAGAAGGAGAAAATCAAGAACTGGTTAAATATCAGGCTGCACACTATGAGTTGGTAGCTTCAGCTCTTGCGACAAAGATTGCCCACGAAATTGACCCAGAAAATAAGGTGGGATGTATGTTGGCTGCAGGGCAATACTATCCTAACACAGCCCATCCAAGAGACTACTGGGCAGCCATGGAGGAAGACCGCAAGAGTTACTTCTTCATTGATGTTCAAGCGCGTGGGGAATACCCAAATTACGCAAAGAAGCAGTGGGAGCGTGAGGGAATTAAGATTCAAATGACGTTAGAGGATTTGGACTTGTTGAAGAATCATACTGTTGACTTTGTTTCCTTCTCTTACTATGCGAGCCGAGTGGCCTCAGGGGATCCAGAAGTGAGGAATATGACCGCTGGAAATGTCTTTGCCTCTATCAAAAATCCTTATCTGGAATCCTCTGAATGGGGTTGGCAGATTGACCCATTGGGACTTCGTATCACCCTCAATGCCATCTGGGATCGTTACCAAAAACCTATGTTCATCGTAGAAAATGGACTCGGTGTTATAGACACGCCAGATGAAAATGGCTATGTAGCGGATGACTATCGAATTGCTTATTTAGAGGCCCACATCAAGGCTATGCGAGATGCCATTTACCAAGATGGGGTTGACTTGCTCGGTTATACGACTTGGGGATGTATCGATTTGGTTTCAGCTGGAACGGGCGAAATGAACAAGCGCTATGGCTTTATCTATGTGGATCGAGATAATGCGAGTCAAGGAAGTCTCAAACGGAGCAAGAAGAAATCCTTCTACTGGTACAAGGATGTCATTGCCAGCAATGGTGCAAGTATTGAGTAGAGCACATTTGTTCACTATTTTTATAAAATCTTCTCTCTACTTTATATAATAGGAAAAAGAGTTCAATTAGACCTGGCTTTTTGCTATAATGAGGGGAGAAAAATCAGACAGGAGAATAAGATGTCAGAACCATTATTTTTACAATCAGTTATGCAAGAAAAAATCTGGGGTGGAACCAAGCTACGTGATGAGTTTGGCTACGACATCCCAAGTGAAAAAATCGGAGAATACTGGGCCATCTCAGCTCATCCAAATGGAGTCTCTAAAGTTTCCAATGGTCGTTACGAGGGAACAGACCTAGCTACTTTGTATGCAGAACACCGTGAATTGTTTGGCAATCGTCCAGAACCTGTATTTCCGCTTTTGACTAAGATTCTGGATGCCAACGACTGGCTCAGCGTCCAAGTTCACCCAGATGATGCTTATGGACTGGAGCATGAAGGCGAACTTGGAAAAACAGAATGCTGGTACATTATCGCAGCGGATGAAGGTTCAGAGATTATCTACGGTCACAATGCTAAGTCAAAAGAAGAACTCCGCCAGCAAATCGAGGATAAAAACTGGGAGGACTTGCTGACAAAAGTTCCTGTTAAGGCTGGAGATTTCTTCTATGTGCCAAGTGGCACCATGCATGCTATCGGGGCAGGCATCTTGATTCTTGAAACCCAACAGTCTAGTGATACAACTTACCGCGTCTATGACTTTGACCGTAAGGATGATAATGGCAACTTGCGTGAACTTCACCTTGAAAAATCTATCGATGTTTTGAACATTGGAGAGCCTGCCAATAGCCGTCCTGTAACTGTTAAAGCAGATGATTTGCGTTCCACTCTCCTTGTATCTAATGATTTCTTTGTAGTTTACAAGTGGGAAATCACTGGAAAAGTTGATTTTGAGAAGACAGCTGATTACACCTTATTCAGTGTCTTAGCTGGTCAAGGTCAGCTAACTGTTGACGGAAAAAACTATCCAATCCAAAAAGGCAGCCACTTTATCCTACCAAGTGATGTTGAAGCTTGGATTCTGGAAGGGCAAGGTTTGGAATTGATTGTTAGTCATCCATAAAAAAGAAAGGGCCTGAGTTCATTACTCAAGTCCTTTTTGATTACATAAATTGGGCGATAAAGACCACGATGATGATGATAGGAATGATAAAACGAAGAAGGAAGAGCCAGACCTGGAAAAGTCCCTGTTTACATGCTCGTTCATCAAGGTGTAGTTCCTCCATGGCAAGAGCCTTCTTAAAAATATAGCCTGTAAAGAGTGAAAGGCAGAGAGCACCAAATGGCATGAGGAGATTAGAAACCAAGAAGTCCATAGCATCAAAGAAGGTCTTCCCAAAGATATGAACATCCGCCATAACACCGTAAGATAGGGCTGAAGGAATTCCAAAGACAAAGGTCAAGATTCCTAAAATAGCACTCCATTTAGCACGCTTACTGTTGTCCTGATTGGTGATATTACCCACATTGATTTCCAGCATAACAACGGAAGAAGTGACCGTCGCAAAGAGGAAGAGCAGGAGGAAGAGGATGTAGAAAATGGTTCCAAAAGGCATCTTGTCAAAGAGCTGAGGCAAGACGATAAATAGCAAGCTTGGTCCCCCTTCAGACTGGATATTGAAGGCTGACATGGCTGGGAAAATGGCTAGACCTGCCATGATGGATACCGAGATATTCATGGCTACGATGGAAATCCCTGACTGAACCAGATTGGTTTTCTTATCCAAGTAAGAAGCATAGGTCAGCATGGCTGTAACCCCTAGTGAGAGGGCAAAGAAAGATTGTCCCAGAGCATATAGGAGACCAGCACTGGTCAGCTTAGAGAAGTCTGGTTTTAGGAAGTAAAGAACCCCTTCCATGGCATTTGGCAAACTGAGAGAACGACCGATGATGACGACAAAGATGATAAAGAGCAGGGGCATCATGACTTTCGAAGCTCTTTCAATCCCTTTTTGAACCCCACGTGATACAATGAAGATATTCAATAGGATAAAGGCTGCTTGAGCTCCTAGGGCAATGGCTGGATTTGAAATGATTGAAGTAAATAACTGAGCATAATCCCCCGTTCCACCAATTTGGAACAATTTTCCAAACTCAATGCCTAGATAAACCAGAATCCATCCCCCAATAACACTGTAGAAAGATAAGAGGATAAAGAGGGCAAAGGCACCAATCCAACCGATAAAGTTGTACTTACTATTCTTGCCGAGTTTTCCAAAGGTTTTGATTGCTGAAACACCAGCACTACGGCCAAGGGCAAATTCAGCAAGCAGGAGCGGGAAACCGATTAAAATGGTAGAAATAAGAAAGACTAGTAAAAAGCCTCCACCGCCATTAGCAGCAGTCATATAGGGAAATTTCCAAACGGCTCCAAGTCCGATAGCTGAACCAGCAGATGCTAGAATAAAGCCTAGTTTAGAACCCCATTGCGATTTTTCAGACATAGTTAAACTCCTAAAATTAGTATTACAAAAGAAAAAGCTACTGCCCTTGGCAAATAGCCTCATCAGTACTCAAAATGAGCCTTTCTTTTGATTGATAGACTTGACTATCCTATCATGTTTTCTAAGGTCTGTCAAGAAAACCATTTTCACGTTATGATAAAGTAAAAAATTTCGCAAAAACGCTTGACTCTGACCTAGGGGGAGGGGTTATACTATCAATGTAATACTCTTCGAAAATCAAATTCAAACCACGTCAGCGTCGCCTTACCGTACTCAAGTACAGCCTGCGGCTAGCTTCCTAGTTTGCTCTTTGATTTTCATTGAGTATAAGGAGGAAATCATGTACCATATAAAAGAAGCTGCGCAGCTTTCGGGCGTCTCTGTCAAGACCCTACACCACTACGATAAGATAGGACTTTTGGTTCCTTTAAAGTCGGAAAATGGCTATCGAACCTATAGTCAGGAGGATTTGGAACGCCTTCAGGTTATTCTTTATTACAAATATCTAGGTTTTTCTTTAGAAAAAATAGCAGAGCTATTAAAGGAAGAAAGAGAAGATTTATTGCCTCATTTGACCAGGCAGTTGGACTATTTGACTCGAGAAAGGGAACATCTGGATACCTTGATTTCAACCTTGCAAAAAACCATTCAAGAACAAAAAGGAGAAAGAGAAATGAGCATTCAAGAGAAATTTGCTGGATTTAACTACCAAGACCATCAAAAATACCACCAAGAGGCGGTAGAGAAATATGGACAAGAAGTCATGGACCAAGCGCTGGAGCGCCAAAAAGGTCACGAAGACGAAGCTACGGCTGCCTTCAATCAAGTCTTTCGAGCCTTGTCACAAAATCTTCAAGCTGGTCTACCTGTAACAGCAACCGAAAATCAAGAAGAAGCCGCTAAACTCTTGCAAGCCATCCGTACTTATGGATTTGACTGCTCTATTGAGGTATTTGGTTATATCGGTAAAGGCTACGTCTACAACCCAGAATTTAAGGAAAACATTGACAAATTTGGACCTGGAACAGCCCAGTACACATCAGATGTGATTGCCTATTATGTCCAAACTCAGACAAAATAAAATCGGAGGAGCATTCTTCCGATTTTTACTAAATTCAAGCACTATTTGCTTAATAATTTTTCTACCACATTTAGTTTTCGCATGGTCAAATCTACATTAAAAAGCTTTTCAAGATAGTTGGTATGGAGTTTCTTTTGTTTAGCAGTTCTAGGGAGATAGAGGTAAAGGCAGTGGTTACCAATACAAATTTCTTCTTCACCGTAATCAATTTTCAATTTGTCTAAAGGGAGGCTTTGAATAGATTCTTGATAAAAAATCACGTGTATACGGTCATAAAGATAGTGTTCTCCAAAAGGGTTTTCTTGGACAATTTTTTTAAAATCACTTTTGTTCTTGATAACCATTTTTAAGTCGGCCCCAATTTTTTCCTTTATCAGAGTATGAACACATTCTCGTATTTCTTCTAAATCTAAATCACTTTCAAGAATGATATTCCCACTTTGAATATAGGTTCGAACTTGTTGAAAACCGGCTTCTGTTAAGATATCTACTAGATAAGACATTTTAGGGATAGCATTTTTTCCATTAGGAGTAACTCCCCTTAACAAGATAATATGTTCCAAAGGACTTCCTTTCTTTTGGGGCTGATTTAGCCATTAAATAATTCAGATTTAGATTGGGTTTGATCCCGCCACCCAACCAGTACAGAGGGCAGAAGTGATGTTAAACCCACCCGTGTGGGCATTGATATCCAGTACCTCGCCAGCAAAGTGGAGTCCAGGTACCAGCTTACTTTCTAGAGTTTTGGGATTGATTTCCTTGAGACTGACGCCCCCTTTGGTAACAAAGGACTTAGCAAGGGACATTTTACCAGTTACAGGAATTTTAAGTCCCTTGATAGACTGGACAAGTTGTTCGCGTTCCTTTTCAGTCAGTTGTTTGACTTTGTCAGGATAGCCTGGCACAAAAAATTCTGCCAAGTGTTCTGGAAGTAAAGTTTTTAAGGCATTTTTTAGAGATTTTTCCCGATTTTCTTCTAGAAATGTAGCCAAGTCTTTCTCAGAAAGTTGAGGTAGAACATCCAGTGAGAGAACCTCTCCGCCCTTGACAAAGCTGGACATACGCAGAGCAGCAGGGCCTGACAAACCAAAGTGGGTAAAGAGCAAATCGTGAGTGATGACATGCTTACCATAGCTTAGGGTCACATCGTCCAATGAAATTCCTTGCAAGGCCTTGTGTGGAAAATCTGTCAACAAAGGACTTTCAGCGGCTTCAAGATCGGTAATGGTATGCTTAAAATGACGGGCAATCTCGTGACCAAAACCAGTCGAACCAGTAGAGGGATAGGATTTCCCACCAGTTGTGACAATGAGTTTCTCACAAGTGAAGGTTTGGTCTGCGGACTTAAGGACAAACTGGTCGTCTATCTTTTTAACCGAAACAATCTCCGTTTTAGTAGCAACTCGACCACCGAGTTCAGTGATTTTCTTTTCCAAGGCCTCGATAATGGTCCGAGACTTGTCACTAGCAGGAAAGACGCGTCCGTGGTCTTCGACCTTAAGTTTAACACCATTTTCTGTAAAAAAATTAATGATATCATGGTTATCAAATTGGGAGAAGACACTGTAGAGAAAGCGCCCATTTCCAGGGATGCCAGCTAGTAGGTCATCTAGAGTTCCGTTGTTGGTTACATTGCAACGTCCCCCACCAGTACCAGCTAATTTTTTTCCAAGTTTCCGATTTTTTTCGATGAGGAGGGTTTTCTGTCCATAAAAGCTACTGGAAATCGTAGCCATCATACCAGCAGGACCTCCACCGATGACAATAGTATCAAAATGTTTCATAGCTCTATTGTACCACAAAAAAACAAGAGATGATGGTCACCTCTTGTCAAGAATGCAATTAATCAATTTCATATCCCATCAGCAAACCACCATCTTCTGCATAGAAACTGCAGAGACCAGATGTTGGGAGAATTTTAATATTCGCCTGTGGGAAATTTTCACGGATTCGGTCTGAAAGCTGTTGGCAACATTTCTCGTTATTGCGTTGAGCCATGACAATACGACCACCAGCATATCCTGCTTTCACTAACTCTTCATATGCTGCCTGAATCGATTTCTTTGCTCCTCTTGCTTTTTGTAGCAATTCAAGGGTTCCAGTTTCACTAGCTTCTCCGACCATACGGATGTTGAGAAGGCCAACGACTGTACCGATAAGCTTGCTCAAACGGCCATTTTTCACCAAGTTATCGACTTTAGCTAGGACAAAAAGTAACTTGGTTTTTTCTTGATAGGCAGTGATAGCTTCAACCACTTCTTCAAAAGATAAGCCTTGGTCAATCAAATCATTTAATTTTTCTACGAGCAAGTCAACTTCTCCACCAGCAGACAAACTATCAATTACATGAATCTTAGTGTCAGGATGGTCTTCTAGATAAATATTCTTTGCTAGTTGAGCACTATTGTGACTGCCAGAAAGAGTACCAGTGATGGTTACTAGGAAAATATTTTTGGCTCCTTCAAATGCTCGCAAATAATCATCTGGGCTTGGACAAGCTGATTTTGAAGCTTCTGCAGTTGCATACATGGTTTCCATCATTTGGTCAATGTCAAGACTGGCATCATCAACAAAGACCTGATCAGCTACTTGAATGGTTAAGGGGACACTTACAAAGGTCGTGTCAATAGCTGGTGTTGCCAGCTGACGATAATCACAACCAGAGTCAGCAATAATCTTCCAAGTCATAGAAATTCTCCATCTTTGTCAGTTATACATTGACAAAGGTTCTGTCTTTTTTTACAATTATATCATGAAAGCCCTTGAAACAAAAGCCTCATCCGTCTGTTGTGACAAGTAGAAAGAAAATGTTATGTCTGAACGTAGAATCTCTGAAAAGTCTCTTGAAAATCTCAGAAAATCAAACCAAGAATCCAATTTATTAACTAGAGAAGCCATCGAAACAGCCCTCTTGCAGCTCTTGGAAAAAAAGGACTTGACCAAGATTAGTATCTCTGAATTGGTCAAACGTGCAGGCGTTTCTCGTGCGGCCTTTTATCGCAATTATGATTCCAAAGAGGAGATTTTAGAAAGCGTCTTTAAACGAACTGTCCACAACATCATGGAACAACTGCACCATTATGATTTAAAGACAGATCTTTATCTGGTTTGGGTTCATCTTTTCCGAGAAGCAAGAAAGGAAGCCAGAGTGATTCAACTTGCCTTAGATTACCATCTGGAAAAAATCTTTGTCCAAGCGATGCAGGAGTTTCTGGAAAAATACCATGGGAAATCAAAAGGTGTCAGCTCTTATCTTCATTCCTTCTGGAGCTCGGCCATCGTCTCTGTCCTTCTAAAATGGATCAAGGATGGCATGAAGGTACCTGCTGAAAAGATAGCGGATTTACGGTTACCATTTTTTAAAAAATAGAGAAAAAGGAGAAGAGATATGACTGAAAAAAGACTAGCATGGGATGAGTATTTTGCAGCCCAAGCCTTACTAATTGCCAATCGTTCCACTTGTAAACGTGCCAAAGTTGGCGCGATTCTGGTTAAGGATAATAAGGTAATTTCAACTGGTTACAATGGTTCAGTGTCAGGAACTGAGCATTGTATTGATCACGAATGTCTGGTCATCGAAGGCCACTGTGTTCGTACCCTTCATGCTGAGGTTAATGCCATTCTCCAAGGTGCAGAACGTGGGGTTCCCAAAGGCTTTACAGCCTATGTGACCCACTTTCCATGTCTAAACTGTACAAAACAATTGCTTCAGGTTGGTTGCAAGCGTGTGGTTTATATCAACCAGTACAGAATGGACGACTACGCCCAATACCTTTATCAAGAAAAGGGGACAGAATTGACTCATTTACCACTTGAGACAGTACAGACAGCTCTTAAAGAGGCTGATCTAATGTAAAAAATATCAAAAATAAATGGTTTAGAAAGATTTTTAAACCGTTTTTTGGTATAATAAGAAGAATAAATTGAAAGAAGGAATTCCAAAAATGGGAAAAATTGAAGTTATTAATCATCCACTGATTCAACACAAATTGTCAATCTTACGTCGTACAGATACTTCTACAAAAGCTTTCCGTGAGCTAGTAGATGAGATTGCAATGTTGATGGGATATGAAGTACTTCGTGATCTTCCACTAGAAGATGTGGAAATCGAAACACCAATCACAAAAACAGTTCAAAAACAATTGGCAGGTAAGAAATTGGCTATCGTTCCAATCTTGCGTGCAGGTATCGGGATGGTTGATGGACTTTTGAGCTTGGTTCCAGCTGCTAAAGTTGGCCACATCGGTATGTACCGTGATGAAGAAACGCTTCAACCAGTTGAGTACTTGGTGAAATTGCCTGAAGATATTGACCAACGTCAAATTTTTGTGGTAGACCCAATGTTGGCAACAGGTGGCTCAGCAATCTTGGCTGTTGATTCTCTTAAA
Source organism: Streptococcus mitis NCTC 12261 (assembly GCF_000148585.2). NCBI lineage: Bacteria > Bacillati > Bacillota > Bacilli > Lactobacillales > Streptococcaceae > Streptococcus > Streptococcus mitis. The sequence goes on along the minus strand of NZ_CP028414.1, from coordinate 1,208,898 downwards.
AAACGTGGCGCATCAAATATCAAATTTGTCTGCCTTGTATCTGCTCCAGAAGGTGTTAAAGCCCTTCAAGAAGCTCATCCAGATGTAGAAATCTTTACAGCAGCCTTGGATGAACGCTTGAACGAACACGGTTATATCGTTCCAGGTCTTGGAGATGCTGGGGACCGCTTGTTCGGTACAAAATAAAATAAAAAAGAGATTGACTTGGAAAAGGATTTCCAGTCACGAAAGGAGGTTGAATTTTTGTTTCTGTCTGATGAAAACAGAGCAAAAATTTGACCTTTTTTGACCAAGATATTATAATAGTCTTATCTTCAGTCATTTGACCAACAAAATTAAAACTCAAAAGGAGAAATAAATGATTCCTGTAGTTATTGAACAAACAAGCCGTGGAGAACGTTCTTACGATATTTACTCACGTCTTCTCAAAGACCGCATCATTATGCTGACAGGCCCAGTTGAAGACAATATGGCTAACTCTGTTATTGCCCAATTGCTTTTCTTAGATGCCCAAGATAGTACAAAAGATATTTACCTTTATGTCAATACACCTGGTGGTTCCGTTTCAGCTGGTTTGGCAATCGTTGATACCATGAACTTTATCAAGGCCGATGTCCAAACCATTGTTATGGGAATGGCAGCATCTATGGGGACGGTCATTGCATCAAGTGGAGCAAAAGGCAAACGTTTCATGCTTCCAAATGCAGAGTATATGATCCACCAACCAATGGGTGGTACAGGTGGAGGTACTCAGCAAACCGATATGGCGATCGCTGCAGAACACTTGCTTAAAACTCGTAATACTTTGGAAAAAATCTTGGCTGAAAATTCAGGTCAGTCAATCGAAAAAGTCCATGCAGATGCAGAACGAGATAACTGGATGAGCGCCCAGGAAACACTTGAATATGGCTTTATTGATGAAATCATGGCCAACAATTCATTGAATTAATGGTGATAGAAGGCAAACTCGACTGGGTTTGCTTTTTTTGGTATAATAGGGAGAGATTTCTTAGAAAGAGGATTTATCATGTTTGAAAAAGTCAATCGATCTGGCTTGATTATCTATCTTTACTATAATCGTGATGCCAAAAAACTGCAGGATTATGGAGATATTACCTATCATTCCAAGAAACATCGTTACTTACAGCTTTATGTTCCAACTCAAGAAGTGGAGCAATTGGTCGGGCGCTTGGGCAAGGAAAAATTTATAAAAAAAGTTAGAGTTTGTCATATCCAAGAGTTGGAAACACCCTTTGTGGGCAATCTTTATCGAGAGGAAAACGTTATCATCGAAAAAGTCTAAGAAAAGTGTTGACAATTTTCTGATAATTCGGTATATTCTTAACATGCTATTTATTTAAGAATAAGGAGACAAAAAAGATGAAGAAAAAATTTGCCCTATCGTTTGTGGCGCTTGCAAGTGTAGCACTTCTTGCAGCCTGTGGAGAAGTGAAGTCTGGAGCGTCAAACGCTGCTGGTAATTCAGTAGATGAAAAGACAATCAAAATTGGATTTAACTTTGAAGAAACTGGTGCCGTAGCAGCCTACGGTACATCTGAACAAAAAGGTGCCCAACTTGCCGTTGATGAAATCAATGCTGCAGGTGGTATCGATGGAAAACAAATCGAAGTAGTCGATAAAGATAACAAGTCTGAAACAGCTGAGGCGGCTTCAGTAACAACTAACCTTGTAACCCAATCTAAAGTATCAGCAATCGTAGGACCTGCGACATCTGGTGCAACTGCAGCTGCGGTAGCTAACGCTACAAAAGCAGGTGTTCCATTGATTTCGCCAAGTGCGACTCAAGATGGATTGACTAAAGGTCAAGATTACCTCTTTATCGGAACTTTCCAAGATAGCTTCCAAGGAAAAATTATCTCAAACTATGTTTCTGAAAAATTGCAAGCTAAGAAAGTTGTTCTTTACACTGATAATGCTAGCGACTATGCTAAAGGTATTGCCAAAGCCTTCCGTGAAGCTTACAAAGGTGAAATCGTTGCAGATGAAACTTTCGTAGCAGGTGACACAGACTTCCAAGCAGCCCTTACAAAAATGAAAGGGAAAGATTTTGATGCTATCATCGTTCCTGGTTACTACACTGAAGCTGGTAAAATTGTAAACCAAGCGCGTGGTATGGGAATTGACAAACCAATCGTTGGTGGTGATGGATTCAACGGTGAAGAGTTTGTACAACAAGCAACTCCTGAAAAAGCATCAAACATCTACTTTATCTCAGGCTTCTCAACTACTGTAGAAGTTTCAGCTAAAGCAAAAGCTTTCCTTGATGCTTACCGTGCTAAGTACAACGAAGAGCCTTCAACATTTGCAGCCTTGGCTTATGACTCAGTTCACCTTGTAGCAAACGCAGCAAAAGGTGCTAAAAACTCTGGTGAAATCAAGGATAACCTTGCTAAAACAAAAGATTTTGAAGGTGTGACTGGTCAAACAAGCTTTGATGCAGACCACAACACAGTCAAAACTGCTTACATGATGACCATGAACAATGGTAAGGTTGAAGCAGCAGAAGTTGTAAAACCATAATAGAAAAATGTTGAAATAGGGAATGAGCCTCTGACTCACTCCCTGTTTCGATGTTTAAGAACCTATCAAAAAGTGAGGGGAAACCCTCAAAATTATAAATAGAAAGAGTGAATCTTATGCTCCAACAACTAGTAAATGGTTTGATTCTAGGTAGTGTTTATGCGCTGTTAGCCCTAGGATATACCATGGTTTACGGAATTATCAAGCTCATCAACTTCGCCCACGGTGATATTTATATGATGGGAGCCTTTATCGGTTATTTCTTGATTAATTCTTTCCAAATGAATTTCTTTGTAGCTCTTATTGTAGCTATGTTAGCGACAGCCATTCTTGGTGTCGTGATTGAGTTCCTTGCTTACCGACCTTTGCGTCACTCTACTCGTATTGCTGTTTTGATTACAGCTATTGGGGTTTCTTTCCTATTGGAATATGGGATGGTCTATCTGGTTGGTGCTAATACCCGTGCCTTCCCTCAAGCGATTCAAACAGTTCGCTATGATTTGGGACCAGTTAGCCTAACAAACGTGCAGTTAATGATTTTGGCCATTTCCTTGATTTTGATGATTTTGTTACAAGTCATTGTCCAAAAGACTAAGATGGGGAAAGCCATGCGTGCAGTATCCGTAGATAGCGATGCAGCGCAATTGATGGGGATCAATGTAAACCGTACTATCAGCTTTACCTTCGCTTTGGGGTCAGCTCTTGCGGGTGCGGCTGGTGTTCTGATTGCCCTTTATTATAACTCTCTTGAGCCTTTGATGGGGGTTACTCCAGGTCTTAAGTCTTTCGTTGCCGCAGTACTTGGTGGTATCGGAATTATTCCTGGTGCGGCTCTTGGTGGCTTTGTGATTGGTCTATTGGAAACCTTTGCGACAGCCTTTGGAATGTCAGACTTCCGTGATGCCATTGTTTATGGAATCCTGTTGTTGATCTTGATTGTCCGCCCAGCAGGTATTCTTGGTAAAAATGTGAAAGAGAAGGTGTAAACGATGAAAGAAAATTTAAAAGTTAATATTCTATGGTTACTCCTTTTGTTAGCTGGCTATGGCTTGATTAGTGTATTGGTTTCAGTTGGAGTACTAAACCTATTCTATGTACAGATTTTACAACAAATTGGAATTAATATTATTCTGGCTGTTGGTCTCAACTTAATCGTTGGTTTTTCAGGCCAATTTTCACTTGGTCATGCTGGTTTCATGGCGATTGGTGCCTATGCAGCAGCTATTATTGGTTCTAAATCACCAACCTACGGTGCCTTCTTTGGAGCTATGCTTGTAGGGGCTTTGCTTTCAGGAGCAGTTGCCTTGCTTGTCGGAATTCCAACCTTGCGCTTGAAGGGGGACTATCTTGCGGTAGCGACTCTAGGTGTTTCTGAAATTATCCGTATCTTTATCATCAATGGCGGAAGCCTTACAAATGGTGCGGCAGGTATCTTGGGAATTCCTAACTTTACAACTTGGCAAATGGTTTACTTCTTTGTCGTGATTACAACTATTGCAACCTTGAACTTCTTGCGTAGTCCAATTGGTCGTTCAACCCTTTCTGTTCGTGAGGATGAAATCGCTGCTGAGTCAGTTGGGGTTAATACGACTAAAATTAAAATCATCGCCTTTGTCTTTGGTGCCATTACTGCAAGTATTGCAGGGTCACTTCAGGCAGGATTTATCGGTTCAGTTGTACCGAAAGATTACACTTTCATCAACTCAATCAATGTTTTGATTATTGTTGTATTTGGTGGACTTGGTTCCATTACAGGTGCAATCGTTTCAGCTATTGTTCTGGGAATTTTGAATATGCTTCTCCAAGATGTTGCTAGCGTGCGTATGATTATCTACGCTTTGGCTTTGGTATTGGTAATGATTTTCAGACCAGGCGGACTTCTTGGAACATGGGAATTGAGCCTATCACGTTTCTTTAAAAAATCTAAGAAGGAGGAACAAAACTAATGGCATTACTTGAAGTAAAACAGTTAACCAAACATTTTGGCGGTCTAACAGCTGTTGGAGATGTGACTCTTGAATTGAACGAAGGGGAATTGGTTGGACTAATCGGTCCAAACGGAGCTGGGAAAACCACCCTTTTCAACCTCTTGACGGGTGTTTATGAACCAAGTGAGGGAACAGTAACCCTAGATGGTCACCTTTTGAATGGAAAGTCACCTTATAAGATTGCTTCTTTGGGACTTGGACGTACATTCCAAAATATCCGTCTCTTTAAAGATTTAACAGTTTTGGATAATGTTTTGATTGCTTTTGGCAACCATCACAAACAACATGTTTTTGCTAGTTTCTTACGCTTACCAGCTTTTTATAAGAGTGAAAAAGAATTAAAGGCTAAGGCTTTGGAATTGTTGAAAATCTTTGATTTAGATGGTGATGCAGAAACTCTTGCTAAAAATCTTGCCTACGGACAACAACGTCGTTTGGAAATTGTTCGTGCTCTCGCTACGGAACCTAAAATTCTCTTTTTAGATGAACCAGCAGCAGGTATGAACCCACAGGAAACAGCCGAATTGACTGAGTTAATTCGTCGTATCAAAGATGAATTTAAGATTACGATCATGCTGATTGAACACGATATGAATCTGGTCATGGAAGTGACAGAACGTATCTACGTACTTGAATATGGTCGTTTGATTGCTCAGGGAACTCCAGACGAAATTAAGACCAATAAACGCGTTATCGAAGCTTATCTAGGAGGTGAAGCCTAATGTCTATGTTAAAAGTTGATAATCTTTCTGTGCATTACGGTATGATCCAAGCAGTCCGTGATGTAAGCTTTGAAGTAAATGAAGGAGAGGTTGTTTCCCTTATCGGTGCCAATGGTGCAGGTAAGACAACCATTCTCCGTACCTTGTCTGGTTTGGTTAGACCGAGTTCAGGAAAGATTGAATTTTTAGGTCAAGAAATCCAAAAAATGCCAGCTCAAAAAATCGTGGCAGGTGGTCTTTCACAAGTTCCAGAAGGACGCCACGTCTTTCCTGGCTTGACTGTTATGGAAAATCTTGAAATGGGAGCTTTCTTAAAGAAAAACCGTGAAGAAAATCAAGCCAACTTGAAGAAAGTTTTCTCACGCTTTCCTCGTCTTGAAGAACGGAAGAACCAAGATGCAGCTACTCTTTCAGGGGGAGAACAGCAAATGCTTGCCATGGGACGCGCCCTCATGTCAACACCAAAACTTCTTCTTTTAGATGAACCATCAATGGGACTTGCCCCAATCTTTATCCAAGAGATTTTTGATATCATTCAAGACATCCAGAAACAAGGAACAACCGTCCTCTTGATTGAACAAAATGCCAATAAAGCACTCGCAATCTCTGACCGAGGCTATGTATTGGAAACAGGGAAAATCGTTCTATCAGGAACAGGAAAAGAACTCGCTTCATCAGAAGAAGTCAGAAAAGCATACCTAGGTGGCTAAAACAATCCACTGGATTGTTTTAGTCGGTGGATGAGGATTACGAAGTAATCATCATTATAGTCCAGGGGACCTTTTTAGTTGACAGATATAGATTGTAAAGCAATCTTTATCTACATTAAAAGGTTAATTTCTAATAATTGAAAAAATCGAATGAAATGTATCTTACCTTCATTCAGAGAGCTCTATTTCAGAGCTCTTTTTGCTAGCTTATTCATACTTTTCTGAATTTTGAAAAAGAAATGTAAGCGTTTGATAGATTTACAAAAAGATTGTATAATAGGGATAAGAATAGAAAAGGAGAAGTCTCATGGCAGTTAAAGATTTTATGACCCGCAAGGTAGTTTATATTAGTCCGGATACAACAGTATCTCATGCAGCAGATTTGATGAGAGAGCAAGGGTTGCACCGCTTGCCTGTTATCGAAAATGATCAATTGGTTGGTTTGGTAACTGAGGGAACCATTGCCCAAGCTAGTCCATCCAAAGCAACAAGTCTTTCTATCTATGAGATGAATTATCTTCTAAATAAGACAAAAGTAAAAGATGTGATGATTCGCGATGTTGTCACTGTTTCAGGCTATGCGAGTCTAGAGGATGCAACTTATCTGATGTTGAAAAATAAGATTGGTATTCTTCCTGTCGTAGATAATCATCAAGTATACGGAGTTATTACGGATCGTGACGTTTTCCAAGCCTTTCTTGAAATTGCAGGTTATGGTGAAGAAGGGATTCGTGTGCGCTTTGTTACGGAAAACGAAGTTGGCGTTCTTGGAAAAATTATTTCTTTGATTGTAGAAGAAAATTTGAATATCTCGCATACAGTCAATATTCCGCGTAAGGATGGTAAGGTCATTATCGAAGTTCAAATCGATGGATCAATTGATTTACCAGCCTTGAAAGAAAAATTTGAATCAGAGAATATTCAAGTAGAAGAGATTACTCGTACTTCAGCAAAAGTCTTGTAAGAAGGGAAGCCGAAAGGCTTCTTTTTACGTGTAATAAGGGATTAGAGCAAAAGATGGAAAGAAATGATAAAATATGCTATAATGAAATAATGTAAAAAAGGAGTATTTATGGACATTTCAGAAATTCGTCAGAAAATTGACGCAAATCGTGAAAAATTAGCTTCTTTCAGGGGGTCTCTTTGACCTCGAAGGTTTAGAGGAAGAGATTGCCATCTTGGAAAACAAGATGACAGAACCTGATTTTTGGAACGATAATATCGCGGCCCAAAAAACGTCGCAAGAATTAAATGAATTAAAAAACACCTATAACACCTTTCACAAAATGGAAGAGTTGCAGGATGAAGTTGAAATTTTATTAGACTTTTTAGCTGAAGATGAGTCGGTACATGAAGAATTGGTTGAACAGTTGTCAGAACTTGATAAGATGATGACCAGTTACGAGATGACCTTGCTCTTGTCAGAACCTTATGACCATAATAATGCCATCTTGGAAATCCATCCAGGATCCGGTGGTACTGAGGCTCAGGACTGGGGTGATATGTTGCTTCGTATGTACACTCGCTATGGAAATGCTAAAGGCTTTAAAGTGGAAGTATTGGATTACCAAGCAGGAGATGAAGCTGGTATCAAGTCAGTAACCTTATCTTTTGAAGGACCTAATGCCTATGGTCTTCTCAAGTCAGAAATGGGTGTACACCGTTTGGTACGAATTTCACCATTTGACTCTGCTAAACGTCGCCACACCTCTTTCACATCTGTAGAAGTGATGCCAGAATTGGATGATACTATTGAAGTAGAAATCCGTGAAGATGATATCAAGATGGATACTTTCCGTTCAGGTGGTGCTGGTGGACAAAACGTCAACAAGGTTTCCACAGGTGTGCGTTTGACACACATTCCTACGGGAACTGTCGTTCAGTCAACAGTCGATCGTACCCAGTATGGAAATAGAGATCGTGCCATGAAGATGTTGCAGGCTAAGCTCTATCAAATGGAGCAGGAGAAGAAAGCTGCGGAAGTCGATTCCCTCAAGGGTGAGAAAAAGGAAATCACATGGGGAAGTCAAATTCGTTCTTATGTTTTCACGCCATATACTATGGTAAAAGACCATCGAACTAACTTTGAAGTTGCACAAGTAGATAAGGTTATGGATGGAGACCTAGATGGTTTTATTGATGCCTATCTCAAGTGGAGAATCAGCTAAGATAGAAAGGAACTCACATGTCAATTATTGAAATGAGAGATGTCGTCAAAAAATACGACAACGGAACGACTGCCCTACGTGGTGTTTCGGTAAGCGTTCAACCAGGGGAATTTGTTTACATCGTAGGACCTTCAGGAGCTGGGAAATCAACCTTTATTCGTTCTTTGTATCGCGAAGTAAAAATCGAAAAAGGAAGCTTATCTGTTGCTGGTTTTAATCTGGTTAAAATTAAAAAGAAAGATGTTCCTCTCCTACGTCGTAGTGTTGGGGTTGTCTTCCAAGATTATAAACTGTTACCAAAGAAAACCGTTTATGAAAATATTGCTTATGCAATGGAGGTAATTGGAGAAAGTCGCCGTAATATCAAAAAACGTGTTATGGAAGTCTTAGACTTGGTTGGATTGAAGCATAAGGTTCGTTCTTTCCCAAATGAACTTTCAGGGGGAGAACAGCAACGGATTGCAATTGCACGTGCCATTGTAAACAATCCAAAAGTATTGATTGCGGACGAACCAACAGGAAACTTGGACCCAGATAATTCATGGGAAATTATGAACTTGCTGGAACGCATCAATCTCCAAGGTACAACTGTCTTGATGGCTACCCACAACAGTCAGATTGTAAATACCTTGCGCCACCGTGTCATTGCCATTGAAAATGGCCGTGTCGTTCGTGACGAAGCTAAAGGAGAATATGGATACGATGATTAGTAGATTTTTTCGTCATTTATTTGAATCGTTAAAAAGTTTGAAACGAAATGGCTGGATGACAGTAGCTGCTGTTAGTTCAGTTATGATTACTTTGACCTTGGTTGCAATATTTGCATCTGTTATCTTTAATACGGCTAAACTAGCTACAGATATCGAAAATAATGTCCGAGTAATGGTATACATTCGTAAGGACGTAGCTGATAATAGTGAGACGATTGAAAAAGAAGGTCAAACTGTTACAAATAACGACTACCATAAGGTATATGATGCTTTGAAAGGTATGTCAACCGTTAAAAGTGTTACGTTTTCAAGTAAAGAAGAACAATATGAAAAGTTGACAGAAACAATGGGGGACAACTGGAAAATCTTTGAAGGCGATGCCAATCCTCTTTATGATGCATATATCGTTGATACAAATACACCCAGTGATGTAAAGACAGTAGCAGAAGAAGCTAAAAAAATCGAAGGTGTATCAGAAGTTCAAGATGGTGGTGCTAATACAGAACGCTTGTTTAAGTTAGCCTCATTTATTCGTGTCTGGGGACTAGTTATCGCTGGATTATTGATTTTCATTGCGGTGTTCTTGATTTCTAATACTATACGTATCACCATTATTTCACGAAGCCGTGAAATTCAAATCATGCGTTTAGTAGGTGCTAAGAATGGCTATATCCGCGGACCTTTCTTGCTTGAAGGTGCCTTCATTGGTTTGCTTGGAGCAACACTTCCATCAGTTCTGGTATTTATTGTCTATAAAATGGTTTACCAATCGGTTAATAAGTCATTGGTTGGTCAGAACCTTTCAATGATATCACCAGAAGTATTCAGTCCACTGATGATTGCTCTATTATTTGTGATTGGAATTTTTATCGGTTCAATCGGATCAGGAATTTCAATGCGCCGATTCCTGAAAATCTAAAATAAAATAGAAGTATATTTGAGGAGATTTTAATATCTCCTTTTTTACTACAAAAATTTTAGAAAAAAGTCTACTTTTTTTTATAAAAGCCTTTACAAAAAAAATTAAAGTGGTATAATTAAATTATAGAAAGTGCAAACGTTTTCGTAAAACGTTTGCCTAAATAAAAATAAAGGAGATTTGAATGATGAAAGATACATTCAAAAATGTCTTGTCTTTCGAGTTTTGGCAAAAATTCGGTAAGGCTTTGATGGTGGTTATCGCGGTTATGCCGGCTGCTGGTTTGATGATTTCAATCGGTAAGTCTATCGTGATGATTAACCCAACCTTTGCACCACTTGTTATTACTGGTGGTGTACTAGAACAAATCGGTTGGGGGGTTATCGTTAACCTTCATATCTTGTTCGCCCTAGCCATTGGAGGTAGCTGGGCTAAAGAACGTGCTGGTGGTGCTTTCGCCGCTGGTCTTGCCTTCATCTTGATTAACCGTATCACTGGTACAATCTTTGGCGTATCAGGCGATATGTTGAAAAATCCAGATGCTATGGTAACAACTCTCTTTGGTGGATCAATCAAAGTTGCTGATTACTTCATTAGTGTTATGGAAGCTCCAGCACTTAACATGGGTGTGTTCGTAGGGATTATTTCTGGTTTTATTGGAGCAACTGCTTACAATAAATACTATAACTTCCGTAAGCTTCCTGATGCACTTTCATTCTTTAACGGAAAACGTTTTGTACCGTTTGTAGTTATTCTTCGTTCAATAATTGCTGCAATTGTACTTGCTGCTTTCTGGCCAGTAGTTCAAACAGGTATCAATAGCTTTGGTATCTGGATTGCTAACTCACAAGAAACTGCTCCAATCCTTGCACCATTCTTGTATGGTACATTGGAACGTTTGCTCTTACCATTTGGTCTTCACCATATGTTGACTATCCCAATGAACTACACAGCTCTTGGTGGTACTTATGAGGTCTTAACTGGTGCAGCAAAAGGTAGCCAAGTATTTGGTCAAGATCCACTTTGGCTTGCATGGGTAACAGACCTTGTAAACCTTAAAGGTACTGATGCTACTCAATACCAACACTTGTTAGATACTGTTCACCCAGCTCGTTTCAAAGTTGGACAAATGATTGGTTCATTCGGTATCTTGATGGGTGTGGTTGTGGCTATCTACCGTAATGTTGATGCAGACAAGAAACACAAATACAAAGGTATGATGATTGCAACAGCTCTTGCAACATTCTTGACAGGGGTTACTGAACCAATCGAATACATGTTCATGTTTGTAGCAACACCTATGTACCTTGTTTACTCACTTGTTCAAGGTGCGGCCTTCGCTATGGCTGACGTAGTAAACCTACGTATGCACTCATTCGGTTCAATCGAGTTCTTGACTCGTACACCTATTGCGATTAGCGCTGGTATCGGTATGGATATTGTTAACTTTATCTGGGTAACTGTTCTCTTTGCCGTAATCATGTACTTTATCGCAAACTTCATGATTCAAAAATTCAACTACGCCACTCCAGGACGTAACGGAAACTACGAAACTGCTGAAGGTTCAGAAGAAGCTAGCAGCGAAGTGAAAGTTGCAGCAGGTTCTCAAGCTGTAAACATTATCAACCTTCTTGGTGGACGTGCAAACATCGTTGATGTTGATGCATGTATGACTCGTCTTCGTGTAACTGTAAAAGATGCTGATAAAGTCGGTGATGCAGAACAATGGAAAGCAGAAGGAGCTATGGGTCTTGTCATGAAAGGACAAGGAGTTCAAGCTATCTACGGTCCAAAAGCAGACGTATTGAAATCTGATATCCAAGATATCCTTGATTCAGGTGAAATCATTCCTGAAACTCTTCCAAGTCAAATGACGGAAGCGCAACAAAACACTGTACACTTCAAAGGTCTTACTGAGGAAGTTTACTCAGTAGCAGATGGTCAAGTTGTTGCTTTGGAACAAGTGAAAGATCCAGTATTTGCTCAAAAAATGATGGGTGATGGATTTGCTGTAGAACCTGCAAATGGAAACATTGTATCTCCAGTTTCAGGTACTGTATCAAGCATCTTCCCTACAAAACATGCTCTTGGTCTTGTGACTGAAGCAGGTCTTGAAGTATTGGTTCACATTGGTTTGGACACAGTAAGTCTTGAAGGTAAACCATTTACAGTTCATGTTGCTGAAGGACAAAAAGTTGCAGCAGGAGATCTCCTTGTCACAGCTGACTTGGATGCTATCCGTGCAGCAGGTCGTGAAACTTCAACAGTGGTTGTCTTCACAAATGCTGAAGCTATTAAATCAGTTAAATTAGAACAAACAGGTTCTCTTGCAGCTAAAACAGCAGTTGCTAAAGTAGAATTGTAATACACTTGAGGTTGGAAGCTGTTTTCCAACCTCTTGTTTTGGGAGAAAAGCATGAAATTTTTAACACTCAATACTCATAGCTGGATGGAAAAAGAAGCTGAGGAAAAATTCCAGCTCTTGCTTGAGGATATTCTTGATAAAGACTATGATTTGATTTGTTTCCAAGAAATCAATCAGGAGATCACTTCGCTAGAGGTGGAGGTGAATGACTTTTATCAAGCTTTGCCAGCAGCAGAGCCTATTCACCAAGATCACTATGTTAGACTTTTGGTTGAAAAGTTGTCAGAGCAAGGAAAAAATTACTATTGGACTTGGGCCTATAACCATATTGGTTATGACCGCTATCATGAAGGTGTGGCTATCTTGTCTAAAACACCTATTGAAGCAAGAGAAATTTTGGTTTCAGATGTGGATGATCCAACAGACTATCATACTCGCCGTGTCGCCCTGGCTGAAACTGTAGTCGATGGTAATGAACTTGCAGTTGCCAGTGTCCACCTTTCTTGGTGGGATAAAGGTTTCCAAGAAGAATGGGCACGAATTGAGGCTGTCTTGAAAGAATTGAACAAGCCGCTTTTGCTAGCTGGAGATTTCAACAACCCAGCTGGTCAGGAAGGTTACCAAGCTATTTTAGCTAGTCCATTAGGCTTACAAGACGCATTTGAAGTTGCTCAAGAGAAAAGTGGTAGCTATACTGTTCCACCAGAAATTGATGGATGGAAGGGGAACACTGAACCCCTTCGAATCGACTATGTTTTTACTACCAAGGAGTTAGCGGTGGAAAATTTACATGTCGTATTTGATGGTAACAAGAGTCCACAAGTGAGTGATCACTATGGCTTGAATGCTATTTTAAACTGGAAATAATGACTGAAAAGAGGTTGGGATTCACAAATTCCAGCCTTTTTTACTAGAGAAGCTACTAGAAATAGCCTAAATAAGTGAGACTACTGAAATGGAATAAAATATGGTATAATTGATAGGATAGATAGAATCGAGGATATTATGTCATTTACGAAATTTCAATTTAAAAAATATATTAGTGAAGCCTTGGAGGAGTTGAAATTTACAACTCCAACAGAGGTGCAAGACAAGTTGATTCCTATTGTTTTGACAGGTCGTGACCTAGTCGGTGAATCAAAAACAGGTTCGGGTAAGACTCACACTTTCCTATTGCCGATTTTCCAGCAATTAGATGAAGCCGACGATAGTGTTCAAGCAGTCATTACTGCACCGAGCCGTGAATTAGCTACTCAAATTTACCAAGCAGCCCGTCAGATTGCAGCCCACTCAGATGTCGAAGTTCGTGTGGTTAATTATGTGGGTGGTACGGATAAGGCTCGCCAGATTGACAAATTGGCAAGTAACCAGCCTCATATTGTTATCGGAACGCCTGGCCGTATTTATGACTTAGTTAAGTCTGGTGACCTAGCTATTCACAAGGCTAAGACCTTTGTGGTCGATGAGGCAGATATGACCTTGGATATGGGATTCTTGGAAACTGTTGATAAGATTGCTGGAAGCCTTCCAAAAGACTTGCAATTCATGGTCTTCTCAGCGACTATCCCACAAAAACTGCAACCATTCTTGAAAAAATACTTGTCAAATCCTGTTATGGAGAAAATCAAGACCAAAACGGTCATTTCTGATACCATTGATAATTGGTTGATTTCTACAAAGGGACGTGACAAGAATGCTCAAATTTACCAGTTAACTCAGTTGATGCAACCGTATTTGGCAATGATTTTTGTTAACACTAAAATGCGTGCTGATGAATTGCATTCATATCTGACTGCTCAAGGCTTGAAGGTAGCGAAGATTCATGGAGATATTGCCCCTCGTGAACGCAAGCGTATCATGAACCAGGTGAAAAATCTGGATTTTGAGTACATTGTCGCAACAGACTTGGCAGCGCGTGGGATTGACATTGAAGGTGTCAGCCATGTCATCAATGATGCCATTCCGCAAGATTTATCTTTCTTTGTTCACCGTGTTGGTCGTACTGGAAGAAATGGCCTACCAGGTACAGCTATTACCCTTTACCAACCCAGTGATGACTCGGATATCCGTGAGTTGGAGAAATTGGGAATCAAGTTTACTCCTAAAATGGTCAAAGACGGGGAATTTCAAGATACTTATGACCGTGATCGTCGTGCCAACCGTGAGAAAAAACAAGATAAACTTGATATCGAAATGATTGGTTTGGTTAAAAAGAAAAAGAAAAAAGTCAAACCAGGTTATAAGAAGAAAATTCAATGGGCGGTTGATGAAAAACGCCGCAAGACCAAGCGCGCTGAAAATCGCGCACGTGGTCGTGCAGAGCGTAAAGCAAAACGCCAAACATTTTAATAGAAAAAGTTGGAGTACTGAGCTCCAACTTTTTCTATTATGTGACTGAAAGTCACATAATAAACTAGCTCATATCAATAAAATAGTAGAGGTTCTAATCAATTTCAATAATTCAGAAAAAAGAAGACTGACAAAATATGACTACTTTAAGATGACACTAAAATTTGATATCAAACTCTAGCATATGGAGGAAGAAATCAAAATTAATGGATAGGTGATTACGGATATAAAGTTATAAGACTTGAAACTTTATTTCATAGACTTAATCACTCTTATCCTTCTTAAATTCATAGAGCTCTTCCAAGTAAAAATGAATTTTTTCTTTAATATATTTTAATGATTTATTATTAGTTATGTCTATAACACCAAACACACTATAGTGGTTTCGGTAAAGCTCATCATAATCAATCTGACTGCCTATGATGATGACTTCTGATTTTTTTGAACTAAATTGGATAGATTTTAAATAGAGTTTCATTTTTTTAGATGTTAGAGACCCTGATTTTATGATAAAATAAGTAGAAGATTTATATTTGTAGTTAATCTTATGTCCTTGTAAAATTTTTGTATTTTTGAATGTTTTTTTAAGAAATAATATTTTAAATACAGAGATAAAATATAGCCAAATAAAGAGTAGTGTAAAATTTGAATTGCCTTCATAGCTTTCCTTTCATTAGAAATTAGTTTATCAAATGAAGAAAGATTAATATTATTGAGATACTAAAAAGTATCTATTTTATCATGAAATGTCTAAATTAAGAAAATTTTTACCATTTGAGATAGTATAGAAACCATTTGAGATTTTTATAATTTAATTTCCATCATTCTGATAAGATTAAACTGATAGAAGGAGGCTAAATATGAAAGACTACATTTTATATCAAGATAGAGCTATCGTAAAGGTATCACTCTCTAAAATTTATTATGTTACAACTCACCCTACAAAAGCTCATGCTGTTCTTTTTGTAACAGCAGAAGGGAATTTTGAAGCTTCAACCTCACTAGCTAAAATCGAAGAGGAAAGTACAGAAGAACTTATTAGATGCCATAGAAAGTTTCTTGTGAATAAAGATAAAATAGCAGGATTTAATCATGAGACAAGAACGATTATGTTTATGGATGATAGAGTATCAGACATCGCTTGTTCTAGAAGACACTTTACAATATTAAAAAATCAGTGGAAAAATATATAGGAGTGAAGTAGTGAATATTTTTATACTAGAAGATAATTTTTTACAACAGACTAGAATTGAAAATGTTGTCAAAAAAATTTTGGTGGATAATAAGATTGAGTATAGGCATTTTGAGGTTTATGGAAAACCTCAACAGCTTTTAGAGGACATTTCAGAGAGAGGAAATCATCAATTATTTTTACTTGATATTGAAATAAAAGATGATGACAAAAGAGGATTAGACGTTGCTAGAGAAATTAGAAAACTTGATTCTCAAGCAGTGATTGCTTTTGTAACATCTCATTCTGAGTTTATGCCTGTATCTTTTGAATATTTAGTATCAGCTATTGATTTCATTGATAAAGAATTACCTGAACCATTATTTATCAAACGAATTGAAAATGTTATTTTAAGTGTTAGCGATAATCAAGGAATAACAGTATCTGAGGACTCTTTTATATTTACAGGATCCAAAGCTCAAATTCAAGTCCCTTTTAAAGATTTATTGTATATTGAAACATCAACAATTGCTCATAAGTTGACTCTCTATTCAAAACGAGACATAGTTGAATTTTATGGACAATTGTCAGATATTCTTAAACAGGAACCACGTTTATTTCAATGTCATAGATCATTTATCGTAAATCCTTATAATATATCTTTAATTGATAAAGAAAATCGGTTAGTTCATTTTCAGAACGGGTCCTCTTGTATTGTCTCTAGATTAAAAATTCGTCCACTTATGAAAGTTATCGAAAGACTTCATGACTAAGGAGATTTAGATGATATTTTTTCTAAATATTATAGGTGTTTTTCTATTGTTATGTATCCATACTAAGGTTGTAGGTGAGAGATTAAATCTAAAAAAAGTAGTAATGTCCATTATTCTGTTCCATCTTTTATCATTACTATTTATTGTTTTGTT